>JAFQEK010000114.1 GCA_017399025.1 Clostridia bacterium | reverse complement strand
AATTGATCCGTTCCAAAAGTAATTCTTTCTGTTTTCCGTACAGATGGTTACAAAATATGCACCGGGAGAACTATAATCATAATTCTTTAGGCGAATATCTTTTCTTTTCGGAAATTCTTTTTTGTTATCCATTTTCATCACCCATCCCATTATAGCACAAATCGGCAGAGAAAACAAGTTCTCTGCCGAAATTTTGTACCGGCAAATTCTCCGTTAAGGATAACAGATAAATGGATGGCAGGTGTTTTTGCAGAATGTTTTAATTTTTCCAATATTGGCGGTTCATATACCATTCACAGCGCTCCGTGCTTTTTTGGAGTGCTTCTGCGGCATAGCGTGCGGCACGGCTTTCGGAAAGCATATCATCCCGAAATTTTTCTGATGAGGCTGCGATTTTGTAAACGTCATCGCTCATCATGCTGACTTCGCTTTGAATACTGTAAAGCGCACTTTCAATGTTGTGCATAGCGGAGGTAAGATTACCGAGCATGGTATAGATTTTTTCGATACCGCGAATCAATACTTTTCGGGCAACGCGTTCTTCATAGATAAGAACGGCTTCTCGCATGGTGTCAACCAAATCGTTTCGGTACATTTGATCAAATTCGATCAGGGAATCCAGCGTGCGGTAATCGGGAGGAACGATATTCAACGCATAAAGCTGATCTTTTTTGCTTTCTATTTCGTCAATGTGTTGCGCAAGCAATTTTGTAATACAGTCCAATTTTTCGATTTGCTTTTGTGCTTCTTTTCTTTGTTTTTTTGCATGAATGAATTCTTTTTGAGCAAGTGCGTATTGATTTTGGCAGGTGTAGAGGTGTTGTTCTTGCTGTTCGTATTCGGAAAGTGCAGATTGATATTTTTCATACGTTTCGTTTTTTTGCAAATAATTGAGGTATTGTTTGTTTTTTTTATTACGACGTATGAATTCTAGCAAGTATAATACCAAGATTAATGAATAACAAAAGAATGGCAGAATAAAATCGATAACCTTTGTCAATAAGCATATTAGATAGAAACCCCAGATCAAACCGAGAAATATCATGAGTCCCTTGCCAAGTGGTTCAGCTGCTTCTGCTTCTTTTGGCTTTTCGATAATTTCTTGAGGCTTAATTTTCCGATTTTGCAAAGCTTCATTTAATTCCTGTATTGCTTTCGGTCAGCATTTTCTGCCGTGTTGAACTCATTTTCACTGTTTTTTTTCGTTCGATTTCGTTCCTCGACACATTTTTCATGGAGTTTTCTGAGCGTAAACTGTTTGATTTCCAACTCCTTCATATCATGCACGAATGCTGCGACATTGCATTTAGAAACTGCGGTTTCGTTTCTTTTTTCTAAATTTTGGTCCATATTTTCCTCCAAAATGATTTTGCACCTATATAGGTGCAAAAATATTATAACATGACTGTATAATGAATGTCAAGACTTTTGTTCTTAAATAAGTGCAAAGTGAGTGAAAATATGAATCCCATAATTGAAAAACGTGTCGGAAATAATATCCGTATGTTACGCGAAAAAAAGAATATGACACAGGAATTGCTCGCGGCAAAAATGCAGATCGGCGGCTGTGATATTACGAGAAGCGCGATTGCCAAAATTGAGGTCGGTCAAAGGCATTTATATCCCGATGAGACCATTTTAATTAAGGAAATTCTGGAAGTTACTTATGATGAAATTTTTTTGATATAGAAATTTGCATATAAACAGAAAAACACCTGCTGTCCGTAATGGATGGCAGGTGTTTTTTGAACTTTTAAGCTTTGGGACCGTATTCTTTGAGGTATGCTCTGATGCGGTCGATGTGATCGGGGGAGGGAAGTCTTTCGGGGTGTGCTTCAAGGTAATCAATGATATCGTAAATGGTTACAATGGAGTATACGGGGAAGCCGTATTCCTTGGTAATTTCTTCCATGGCGCCCATTTCGGTTTTACCTCTTTCCATACGGTTTACCATGATGATAACACCGGAAACCTTTGCATTGTTGAGCGTTTGCATGGTAGCAAGGCTTTCACGGATTGCGGTTCCTGCGGTGATAACGTCTTCCACAATGATGATTTCTTCGCCGTTTTTCGGAACATAGCCGACGAAAACGCCGCCTTCGCCGTGGTCCTTTGCTTCCTTACGGTTGAAGAAGAAGGGAACGTCAATATCGTGTTTTGCGAGCGCTGCAGCAGCTGCTACGGCAATCGGAATACCCTTATAAGCGGGACCGTAGAGAACGGTGTTTTTGTCAGCGCCGATTTTATCGAGATAGCACTGCGCGTAAAATTCTCCGAGTCTTTCGATCTGTTTGCCTGTTTTGATATCACCCGCGTTGATGAAGTAGGGGAGTTTTCTGCCGCTTTTTGCGATAAAATCGCCGAATTTCAATACGCCGGCATCGAGCAGAAATTCAATAAATTCTGTTTTGTAGTTCTGAGAAATCATGATGAGATTTTCCTTTCTTTATATAAAAATTTGGGTTTCGGAATGGGAATGTTTGCTTATGAGAAATATTTCCTGTCAAGAGAACGGAATTGGATGGCTTCTGCGATATGAGAAGCTTTGATTTCCTCGCTTTCAGCAAGGTCTGCAATGGTTCTGGCGACGCGCAGAATGCGGTCGTAACCGCGCGCGGAAAGTCCGAGACGGTCAAAAGCCTTTTTGAGAAGGTCCTCGGCAGCGGTATCCGTTTTGCAGTATTTTCTGATTTGCTTGGGGGAAAGATTTGCGTTGCAATAGAGCTTTTCTTCTTTTGCATAACGCTTTTGCGCAAAGGATCGGGCGCGGTTGACACGTTCCCTCAGAACCGCAGAGGTTTCGGCGTTGGTTTCCGGTTTGGAAGATGCAATTTCTTCGTAAGAAAGAGAGGGCATTTCTACTTGGATATCAATTCTGTCGAGCAGAGGACCGCTGATTCTGGAAAGATATTTACGGATATCCTGCGGAGAACAGGTGCATTTTTTTGTGGGATGTCCGTAATAACCGCATTTACACGGATTCATGGCGCATACGAGCATGAAGTTTGCGGGAAACGTTACTTTTCCGCTCACGCGCGTGATGGTCACAATCCCGTCTTCGATCGGTTGGCGCAGAACTTCCATTGCTTGCGTAGAAAATTCGGGAAGCTCGTCCAGAAAAAGAACGCCGTTATGAGAAAGAGAAATCTCTCCGGGAGAGGGAATTTTTCCGCCGCCGGCAAGTCCTGCTGAAGACATCGTGTGATGGGGCGCGCGGAAAGGTCTTTCCGTGAGGAGTGAGATCCCGTTTGGCAAACAGCCGGCAACAGAATGGATTTTCGTGGCTTCAATGGCTTCGTCCACCGTCATTTCGGGGAGAATGGTCGGGAGCCTCTTGGCAAGCATGCTCTTACCCGTTCCGGGCGGTCCGATGAGCAGTACGTTGTGTCCGCCTGCCGCCGCAATTTCCAGAGCTCTTTTGGCGCGGACCTGTCCTTTGACATCGGAAAAATCCAGACCATGATAATTTTTGCTTGATTCAAAAACACCGAGATCAAAAACGGAACTTTCAAGAAGCATTTTTCCTTTCAGATGTTCAATCAGATCTCTGACACTCGGAACTGCGTAAACCGTAACGCCCTCCACGATGGCGGCTTCCTGCGCGTTTTCGCTTGATATAAAAATTTCTTTTTGACCGCTTTCTTTGGCGGCAAGGCACATGGAAAGTGCGCCTCTGACACCACGAAGCTCACCCGAAAGTGCAATTTCGCCGATGAAGCATTTATCTTCCAGGGAAAGATCGGACGGAACGGCACCCGCGCATTTCAGAATGGAGATCAGGATGGCAAGGTCATAGGATGAACCTTCCTTTTTCTTATCTGCGGGAGCCAGGTTGACGGTGATTTCCGCTTCGGGAAAAAAATATCCGCTGTTGGCAATGGCGGCTCGGATTCTTTCTTTGGATTCCTTGATTGCCGCATCGGGAAGTCCAACAATGTTAAACGCGGGTAATCGGTCGTTAGCATTGCATTCTACGGTTACGGAATACCCCTCAATGCCAAAAAATCCCGCGCCAAATACTTTTGATAGCATTTTACGCCTCCAATCTGGATATAATGTTACTATATATTTTCATTATATACCGAAATGCAAAAAAACGCAAGATGCTTTTCGGAAACTATCAAAGGAAATCACGCATACGGAGGAAAAGCGATTTGATACAGAATAAATTTACGGTAACTGCAGGAAATGTTTTGAAAGGCGCTTCGCGCGAAGCTGGCGAATTGGGTCATACCTATATTGGGACGGAGCATCTTTTGCTTGCCATGACAAAGGATCAGGAAAGCGTTGGGGGAGGAATACTTTCAGCGGGAGGAATTGAATATGAACCGACGAGAAATCTGATACGGGAAATTTCTGGAACGGGAGAAAAAACCAATCCGGATTCCTCTGAGATGACACCGCTTCTCAGACGGGTGATTGAGGTTTCATCGGGAATGGCTTTGAAATACGGGCACACTCTGATCGGTACGGAGGATCTTCTGCTTGCTTTGCTGACGGAAAGAGAATCCGTTGCGGTAAAGCTTCTGGTTGCGCAAAATATTAGCATCAATGAATTACAAAACGATATCATTTCCTTTTTCGGAGATGTTACTTCAGATGCGGACGTCACGGTACGCAAGCCGAAAAACTCCGTTTCTGCCATCGGCAGATTTGGAAGAGATTTGACTGCGTATGCTTCTATGGGACTGCTGGATCCTATCGTGGGAAGAGAGGCGGAAACGGAACGCGTCATTCAGATTCTTTCCAGAAGAACGAAAAACAATCCTTGTTTGATCGGAGAACCCGGTGTTGGTAAAACTGCGGTGGTGGAAGGCTTGGCGGAAAGGATTGCTGCGGGGAGTGTTCCCGAAAATCTTGCCGAAAAAACCGTGATTGCTTTGGATATCGGTTCTATGATCGCGGGCGCAAAATATCGAGGAGAATTTGAAGACAGACTGAAAAATGTGATGGATGAAGTTATGAAAAATCGGAATATCATTCTTTTTATTGATGAAATTCATACCATCGTGGGCGCAGGTGCTGCAGAAGGCGCTGTGGATGCCGCCAATATTCTGAAGCCTGCGCTTGCACGCGGAGAGTTACAGGTCATCGGTGCAACGACCACAGCGGAATTCCGAAGACATATTGAAAAGGATGCGGCTTTGGAACGCCGTTTTCAGTCCGTAACGGTAGCTGAACCGAGTGTCAGAGAAACGCTGGCGATTTTACGGGGACTGCGCGCCAAATACGAAAACCATCATCGCATCGTTATTCCCGATGAGGCGCTGGAAGCGGCGGTTCGGTATTCGGTGCGTTATATTCCCGAACGCTTTTTGCCCGACAAAGCCATTGATCTTGTGGATGAGGCAGCTTCCAAAAAACGCATTGAAAATTTTGCATTTTCTCCCCGTATGGCAGAGCATGAAACGGAAATCCATGAGCTTTCCGAAAAAAAGGAAAGCGCAATAAGAAATCGGAAATTTGATCTTGCCATGCAATACAGAGACCGCATTTTGGAAGCGGAACAGCGGTTGCGCGAGGAGCGGGAAGCTTTTCGTCGTGAGAAAGAAAAAGAACAGATTTCTATCAATGCCGATGATATCGCCGAGGTCGTTACGGCATGGACGAAAATCCCTGTGAAAAGACTTGCGGATTCGGCAGGAGAAAGACTTTTGCGCTTGGAGGAATTGCTCCATGAGCGCATTGTCGGTCAGGAAAAAGCCGTTTCTGCTGTGGCAAGGGCTATCCGAAGAGGAAGGGTAGGGCTCGGAGATCCTGTCCGTCCGATCTGTTCTCTGCTTTTTATGGGACCGACAGGTGTGGGAAAGACAGAACTTGCTGCTTCGGTTGCGGAAATCGTTTTTGGTTCGGAAAAATCGCTTATCCGTCTGGATATGAGCGAATATATGGAAAAGCACAGCGTTTCCAAGCTGATCGGTTCACCTCCCGGCTATGTGGGCTATGATGAAGGGGGTGGACTGACGGAAAAGGTGCGCCGCTGTCCGTACGCCGTCGTTCTTTTTGATGAGATTGAAAAAGCGCATCCGGAAATTTTCGGCCTGCTTTTGCAAATTCTGGATAACGGCACTCTGACAGATTCTTCGGGACATACGGCGAATTTTAAGAATACCATCATTATTCTTACCACAAACATCGGAAGCGGAGATGGAGAACATGCGGGTGTTCTTGGATTTTCTTCTCCGGCAGGAGCCAATCGGGAAAGCGTGCATGAAAGAGAACAGCGTATGAAAGCGCTGAGGGAATATTTCCGTCCCGAACTGATTAACCGTATTGACGAGATTATTGTATTTGAAGAACTTTCCCATGAAAGCATTCTTTCTATTTCGAAAAAAATGCTTTCAGAAGTTGCTGAGAGAATCCGCGCGCTTGGTGTTACGGCAGATTTTGATGAAAGTGTAGCGCAGATGCTTGCCGCATGCGAGGATGTGAAGCAATACGGCGCAAGACCTTTGAGAAGAGAAATTTTTTCGAAAATCGAGGATTCGTTTTCTCTTTGGATGCTGGACGGTAAATTGGTTCCCGGCGACTGCGTTACCATTTCGGTGAAAAACGGAGAGATTTCTTTTGAAAAGAAACAGGAGAGCTTTTTAAAATCATAGAGCATACAAAAAGCCTTGCACAGGAAATTCCCGGGCAGGGCTTTTCAAAGTGAAAACAAATTGGTTTTCAGCGAGCGATTCCGTCGGTTACGCTGTTTTCGATCAACTTTACGAGCATATCGGAAATGGATTCCATCGCTTCCACGGAAACAAATTCAAAACGGGAATGGAAATTTTCGCCGCCCGTGCAAAGATTGGGGCAGGGGAGTCCCATGAAGGAAAGACGCGCGCCGTCCGTGCCGCCGCGGATGGGAACGACGTTGGGCGTAATGCCAACGTCTGTCATTGCTTTTTTCGCACGGTCAATCATATACATGTGGGGTTCGATTTTTTCTTTCATATTATAATAGGAGTCTTTCAGGTTCAGAACGGCTGTGCCCACACCGTAAATTTCATTGATTTTTTCGCAAACCTTGCGGAAGATTTCTTTTTTTGCTTCAAATTTTTCTCTGTCGTGATCGCGGATGATATAGTTCAGCTCCGCGTATTCTATACCGCCTGAAATACCGGCAAGATGATGGAAACCTTCGTAACCTTCCGTTTTTGCAGGAATTTCATCTTCGGGAAGAAGTGCGTTCAGTTCACAGGCGATCAAAGCTGCGTTTTTCATCTTATCCTTGGCAGAACCGGGATGGATGGAAACACCGTGAATTTCAATTTTTGCGCCTGCGGCATTGAAATTTTCATATTCCAATTCTCCGAGCGCACCGCCGTCTACGGTATAAGCGTAATCCGCGCCGAAGTCTTTGACGTTAAAATGGTCCGCGCCTCTGCCGATTTCTTCATCGGGTGTAAAAGCAACTTTGATGGTTCCGTGAGGCATTTTGCTTGCAATGATTTTTTCCAGCGCGGTCATGATTTCAGCAATACCCGCTTTATCATCCGCACCGATCAGTGTTGTGCCGTCGGAGACAATCAAATGCTGACCGATATATTTTTCAAGATAAGGATAATCGGCTACGGTCATCACGATATTTTCTTTTTCGTTCAGAACGATATCGCCGCCTGCGTAAGAAACGATGGAGGCTTTGATATTCGTATCGGACGCTTCGCTTGAAGTATCCATATGTGCAATCAGACCGATGGTGTTGACTTCTTGATCGGTGTTTGCGGGCAATGTGGCATATACATAGCCGTACCCGTCTACGTATGCATCGGAAAGGCCGAGGGAGAGAAGCTCGTCCTTCAGTGCGTTTGCGAGAACCAGCTGTTTTGCGGAGCTGGGGACGGTTTCGCTTGCATCGTCAGACATGGTGGGATAGGCAACGTAATTCAAAAATCTTTCATAAGTTTTCATGAGGAAAATCTCCTTCCGAATTTCATTCTGTCTTTATCATACACCTAAAATACGAGAAAATCAAGTTTTTTTATTTTTCTGCGTTCTTTTTCTTTGAGAATATGAAAAAGCGGGCAACGCCCGCTGGATAACGGCTTGCTTTGCAAGCTGTGTGCTCAGCCTATCCGAGTTTCACTTGTATCGAAACAATGCAAACGGCGAGGTTGGTTTTGCGCAATTTCCTATGGAATGAAAAAGCGGGCAACGCCCGCTCGATAACAGATTGCGAAGCATTCTGTGTACTCGCCTATCCCGGTCAGAACTGTATCCAAACGGTACAAAAGTCGAGTTTGGTTTTGAGTCATTTTCTATGGAATGAAAAAATGAGTGGGATTCTTGATTTTTTTCGGAAAATATGTTACAATATCTATAAATTTATTTTAAAATACGGAAAGGAAGATTCTTATGGCAAATCGCTATTTTATGTGTAAGACCGATAAGGAGCCCTATGCTTACCGTTGCGGAGAGATTGTAAATTTTCATATTTATTACCGTGATGAGGGAGTAACCGTTCCTGCTGCCGCTTTTCAATGGAAAATCGCTGCGGATTTCGGTTTTGAAGAAGAAGGTGTATCCGATGGCAAAACGGGCGAGCTTTTTTTGACGGCAAGCCTCGATAAACCCGGATTTATTTACGTTACCGTACAAGCATTGGATGAAACAGGCGCGCCCGCATCCGAATCCGATCTTTTTTACGGCGGCGCAGGCGTGGAGATTGAAAAAATCCATTCCACAACAGAAGAACCTGAGGGGTATCACGAATTCTGGGAAGTGTGCAGAAAGGAGCTTTTCTGCGTGGATCCTACGCCGATCGAAATGAAAAAACTGCCCGAAAATCCCTTGCATCCTAATCACGATGCTTACGATGTGAAGATTGCTTGTGCGGGCGGTATTCCCGTTTCGGGTATTCTGACCATTCCGCGCGGCAATGAAAAATATCCCGCGCGCGTGGTTTATCAGGGGTATGGCGTGAAAAGCGCATGGTATAATTATGCGGATAACGCTATTTTGCTTTGCATCAATGCCCACGGCATTCATAACGGAGAACCGCAGAGCTATTACGATGCACTTACGGTGGGCAGACTTGCCAATTACGGCTTTGACAAAGAGCAGAATATGAATCCGCATACCTGCTATTTCAAATATATGATGATCCGTGCGGCGCAGGCTTTGCGTTATATCATGACACGCCCCGAATGGGACGGAAAGAATCTGACGGCAAGAGGCGGAAGCCAGGGTGCCGTACAGGCTATGCATGCATCGTATCTGATTCCGGAGGTTACTTTGATTGACATCTGGGTTCCGTGGCTTTGCGATATCAATGCTGCCGCAACGGGCAGACTTTGCGGTTGGGGCGATTTTTCGGGAAATGCAATCCGTTATTTTGACACCAGTCTGAGAGCAAAATATACGGATAAAAAGACGGTGGTTCTTGCGGGACTCGGAGATTATACATCACCACCCGCAGGTGTGGTTGCCATGATACACAATCTGAAGGGTGAACGCACGCTGTATCTCGTTCAAGGAAGAGAACACATCTATTCTTCGCCCGAAGAGGAATCCTTTGAAGTAAAAGAAAGCGGTATTTGATTTTTGTAACGAAAAGGTGAATTCCACTCACGATTCTCGGATTACAGGAAAACGGTTAGAAGGAGTCTTTCCTTGTTTTTTGCTTACATCAGAAAAGTTCCCACAAACCATTTAATTGGTGTGTGGGAACTTTTCGTTGTTTGGTAATTTCTTCGTTAACGTGAGTTCGATACTGTTATTGATAAGATAAACGGGAATTCAGAACCTCTTCCACCATTTTGTTGTCCAAAATGGTCCCCTTTCCCCAAGTGGGAAGGCACTTGGAATCTTATTTTTTGTTAGATTTTTACAAGACTTTTTATATTAAAATCAATATTCTTAAAAGTCTTCCCCTGCTTTACACGAAAAATCTGCTCTAATTCACATTTCGTTAAGAATAGAACTTTTTATATCGTAATCAAATCCAAGGCCAACAATATCAAAGCTATGATGATTGCGCCGATGTGCCCTATGATAAGACCGCCTATGATGAGAGAAGCGATATCAGTTTTATCGAATTTAATATCAAAATTGATAGAATCGCTATCTGCATGGTAATATCCCAAACATATTCTGCATTCTTTTCCTTTGTTATTTGTTGTGGAAAAATATATGGGATAAAAATGACAATCCTTGAGTGGTTCTGTTTGAACGTATGTGAAATCGTTTACACGTGTATCAGTAAGTTCGTAATCAATTCTTCTGAATTCCTCACCGCATACTTCGGCGGCGTAATCGTTGAGTGCTTCATCTTCTTCATTACATCTGTAAATTTTCCAAGTATATTTACCTCTTACAAGCGTGTATGCAGCTTTTCTCAGGCGGCTGATCTCTTCACAAGCAGCCCAGCAAGTGGAATGATCACCATTTTTGAAAAAAGGCTTTTCTGGAGTCTGTAAATCTACGGATATGGTGCGATAATATGTAGTGCCATCGTAATAATCCTTAGCTTTGGCGGATACATTACCGAAAACATAGCCCATTTCGTAACTGGGAGAAGTGCCGAAACAGATTTGCGCGGCCGTTGCCGCTAAAATTTTATTCAGTGTTTTGGAATATTTCTTTTTGGATTTGATTGGAAGCTCATGCTCAATATGTTCTTTTAACTTTTCAATGATTTTTGGTTTGACTGCATCGAGATTGGGCGCTTCCAGCTCCTCTGGGTATATTTTGTTCATATCAATTCTCCTTCTGTAATATGTATAATTTGCAACAATAATGTTGCTAATACTATTATAGCAACATTATTGTTGCAAATCAATAGCCAATTGAATTTTTATATTAAAATCTACATATTGCACAAAAAATAATAATTGGTGGTGATTTGATATGTTTTATAGAAGACTTAGGGATTTAAGAGAAGATATGGATAAATCTCAAACGCAAATTGCAGAGGTGCTTAAAACCTCTCGTCAGCAGTATGGAAGATGGGAAACTGGTGCACAGGAATTACCGATGCACCATTTTATTACATTGGCAAAATATTATAATGTTAGTCTTGACTATATAGCGGGGATTATAGACACTCCGCGTAAACTTCTTTAACAGATCCTTCGATTGTGGTGTTTCCCATAAAAATATTTATAACAAAATTAATGGCATTACAGGAGCTTTTCAGAATTTGATTATTTTATACTGATGCCAAAGGAATCTCCGCATTTCGGGCATGCACAGCGGTGTTCACCCGAAACACGGGGAAGACGGATCTGTGCACCGCAATACGGACATTTTTTATAAACGTGGGTTTTGCGGTATTTCCATTTGTT
>JAFQEK010000113.1 GCA_017399025.1 Clostridia bacterium | reverse complement strand
GGTTGCTTCCTCGGTAATTTCTTCGATGACTTCTTCCTCGGTTGCTTCCTCGGTGATTTCTTCGATGGTTGCTTCCTCGGTAATTTCTTCGATGACTTCTTCCTCGGTTGCTTCCTCGGTGATTTCTTCGATGGTTGCTTCCTCGGTAATTTCTTCGATGACTTCTTCCTCGGTTGCTTCCTCGGTGATTTCTTCGATGGTTACCTCCTCGGTTGCCTCATCGGTGATTTCTTCGATGGCTACCTCCTCGGTTGCCTCATCGGTGATTTCTTCGGTCAATTCCGACACAGGCATTTCATCCATAATATCATCCCCGATGTCTACCAAAGGAATGTTATCCATATCCGCCTCTTCCGTTGCTCGCTCCGAATTTTCCGGTTCGGATTCTTTCGGCAGATCTCTGTACATAACGGAAATACCGATATTATCTTTCGCCGTATTCATATTATCATTCAGCAAGGAACAAATGGCTTTTTTTAATTCTTCTTCGGGATCGTTTGCGGCATCACAAACATCCTCGATCAATTTCTGATAAAAAGGTGTTGCGCTATGTTCAAAAAACAGACCGGTTTCAAATTCCACACCGTCCGTTGCCAAAGAAAGCGCATAACAGGAGGGCGAAAGGGTAAATGTTTTGAAATCGCAGTTGATCAGAACATAGATCGGGTTCGGAGTGGTAATCCAGATTTCGGGATTCTGCAAAACGGACTCCGAAAGTGTAACCAAAGTGTCTCCGGAAGCCACAGCAGCGCTTCCGTTTCCAACCTTGAAATAAATTGCTTTATCTTCTTTTACCGCAAGAATCTGCACGGTGGAAGCAAATTTATTCAATTCCTTGAGCTGAATGGTTCTGTTCACCAGAATCTGCACGTTTTTTCTTTCGAAAGCAACCGTTGCCAGATGACCGATCATTGCCTGATGGTAATTGGTCAGTTCTGCGCAGACTACATTGAAGTCCGCATCGTAAATATCATCAAAATGCTCTGCAAAATATTGCGCGGAAAATTCGGCAATACAGGAAGCACCGATATGAGAATGCATTCCTGCGCTCGCGCCTCCGCACAAAGCCATAACGGAAACTTCTCCGTCCGTATAACTTGCGCAGGCATCCTGATAATTAGAAAGATCGTATTTTTGAGGATTTTCACAATATTGAGAGATTTTCCAATTCTGATTCATTTTTATTACCTGTTTCCTAAAATAAAGATTCTTACTGTATTATCATAACATACGAAAATAAAAAAATCAAGATAGTATATTCGGTTATTGTGTATTTTTTATTTTGGGAGATTACAAAATTATGTTTTTTCAAGCGGAGACACCAAACATTCCCCGTACCAAATATGCGGCGGCAGGAGCGATGCATGCGCTTCTTCAAAAAGACGGTACAAACGGCGGTATGTCCAACCGTTCAAAAGAATATTTTTCAAATCCGATGTCTGCAACGGCAGAATCTTCATTCCCATCACATATCTGGAATAATCCTGTGAATCATAGTACGGCATGAATTTCCGTCCGCGGAAATCCGAAATAACGTTGATATTCAAATCGGTGGTTGCAAACAGACAGTAGGATGCACTGTTTCCGCTGCGGATCAAATGCTGACCGAGATGGCGGGAAACGGGCTCCATTTCCATTCTGCGCTGATTGGAGCTGTCCGCAAGAGTCGCTTCCAGAAGTAAAGTATGTGCAGGATAGGAAGCCGTTTTTTCATATTCATAAACAATATCCGCTTCTCCTCCCGATGCATGTGTTTTTGGAAGAAGATCCGCGTCGAGAGAAAGCTTCATATAATCCAAAATCTTGCCTTTCCGTTCACTGACCTTGTACCAGAGAATGGCCAATACGTATTCAAAAATCGTCGGAATATCCGCGTTATCGCTCACTGCACGCCGAATCTCGGCATCCTCTCTTTTTTCAAAGCAATTCAGGAGCGAAATCAATTTTTCATCCGTAAAACGCGCATCCACAAGGCGGTCAAATCTTGCGTAACGGCTGCGTTCCAGAGCGTTTTGCGCTTCTTCCGCCGTTTGGATATCCATACCGAGTTCTTCCTTGACCGCACGGATCACATGATTTTCATTCATGGCAAGACAAGGCGCGATCTTTTCCAAAGAGCAATCCTCGGTCAGCGTTTCCGTCGGCTGATACGCATAGGCATACAGTTCCTTTTCGATCAGACGAAAGAAATGCTTTGGTACAATATCGAACCGTACAATTCCATCCTCAAAAAGAACGGTATCTGTGGTTTTGATATAACGACGGTTCAAATCCAGATAGTCCGAAAGCGTAGCTTTCGCCTTAAACAGATGCACAATACGGAAAAATGTCGTTTTCAATTCCGTTTCATCGGAAACCGTATCAAAAACCGTATCCCGAACCGCTTCCCTTCCTTTTTTCCGGATGGCTTTTTCCGAAGGTGCGGAAAACAAAAAGTTTCTCCACCACGTTCCGATATTGATGCGTCTTGTCGCTTTATAAATATCGTACACGGCATTTTCGTTGCCGTTCAGATAAAAATCAAAAAGCGCAAGATAGAGGGGATAATAGTCCTTGTCGTAAGAACGGCTTTTCCGATTCATACCCATTTCGCAAATACTGTCTTCCGAAACCTCGGAAGTGAGAAAATTTTGCAGTGCCTCCCGATAATTTTCCATATCCCAAAGCCGGGAAAGAATCAGTGCATCCACACCGAGTTCCCCCCGACGGATTTTTCGAATCCCCTCCGTCATGCGTTCCGTATAAACGGGCGAGGTACAAAGAGGAAGAATATACGTAAATTCCTCCAAAGAGAGAAAATCAAATTGGCACAGAAGATGCACGAGAATCGGAAACGGTCTGACATATCCTCCGTCAATGGGATTGCAGGTTTTCAGAAGCTGTTTGAGATAAATATAACTATCCTTGGGAATACGAAAAAAATTATCCGTCGAAAAATCGTTTTTTGCGCTGACCGCAAGCAAAGCGTTTCCCGCCGCCGTCAATTTCCTTCCCGCAGTAATCAAACCAATATCCGCAAGTCCGGATGTTTTTTCGCGCGCATCCTTGGGCTTGTTCCCTGCATTTCCATCTACAAAGCCTTCCGCTTTCATAAAATCGTAATAACGGGATTGCAGTTCACTGTTCGCTTCCCAGTTCTGACTGCAGTTCTCCTCCATTTCCCAAAAACGGCTCAGGAGAGAAAGCTGTTCTTCAATGGTCTGATTGAAATTATCCGTACGGAAGCTGGTTGTACCGAGCGCCCAACAAAAGCTTTTGTATGCAGGCATAATCCCCCTCCTCAGTCGTTGACGATCAAAACCTCTTCCGCGCCGGAGGTTCTGTCCTTCGTATGGTAATTGGAATTGGAGTAGGAATAATCCAGATAAATCACACGGTAGCGGTGCCTGTTTTCATGAATCCAATTCAAAAGTAAAGTGTTTTCCTTTCCCTTTGAGCGCAGAACGTTGGAAAGCGCAAAACGAATCCCCCGTTCATGCAAACCGTCCAGGTAAGAAAGAAGTTCTTTTTCCAGATCCTCATTCCAACCGTCCTGTTCATTATAGGTTGCACAGGTGATGAGATACGGAGGATCGGCGTACACAAAGGTCTTTTCATCCCACTCCTCATTGGGTAACGTGCGGAAATCAAAATTTTCAAAACGGTAATCACCGTTTTGCAGTCTGTCGATAAAAAGTGCAAGCTTTTCACGCATATTTTTATTGAAATCTCTTTTTCCGACGGGAAGATTGTACGCACCCTTTTTATTGAAACGGATCTGATTGTTGAACGCGAAAACGATCAGCACGTAAAGCTTGATATAATAGTCTGCATCGCGCACGGTCAACCGGTTGAAATCCTCTCTCAGCTTCAAAAATTTTTCGCTGTTGTAGGCGGCAAGTCCGCTTGCGCTGGCACAGCCGTAAGCATCGTAACCGTTTCGGTAAGAATCGGAAAGTCCGTACTGTGCGATGATATGCTCAATTTTTTCAAAGGTTTGCTCCCGTCCAAGCAAGCGGAAAGTTTCAAACATATTTTTCAAAAGCGGATTTTTATCATTAAAGATCACCTTATTGCAGGAAACATTTATTCCCACGTTTCCGCCGCCGCAGAAAAGGTCTACAAAACAATGAATATCCATCGGAAAATGCGGAATCAGCTGTGGCAGAAGCTTGAATTTTCCGCCCGTATAGTTCAGAGGCGACTGAATCAGCGTTTTCTGTCCGCTGTTGTAGCATTCGCAAACAAAGAGTCTTTCCTCGTTGCCTTTGATATGTGTTTTTCCGGCATTGAATGCGCGGTATTGCTCCGAAAAGAGTTTTACACGTCCTTTTCTGGACAAGATACGCATGATATCCTCATCGCTGATTTTCGCGTTGGAGCGTTCGTTTCCCTTTTCCGCCATATTGTTATAGGAAAGCACGATATAACGCGCCTTGATATCGGAAATCAATTCCTCGAAAGCTTTTACGGCAGATGCCGTACAATACTCGCTTTTCAGCGCTTTTCTATCCATTTTCAGCGCAACCCCGCTGACAGGCGGTTTTTCCCAACGCGCCACGTTTTCCAAGAGATGATAGGCATCGCAATACTGTCTGGAATTGTACGGCGGATCGATATAAACCAAGTCCGCTTCCGTTCTTTTGACAAGAAGATTGGCATCCTCGTTGTAGCATTGATTGTTTTCATTATTCCCGTTGCTTGCGAGCGGAACGCAAAGCTCCAGCGTTTTATCAAAGGAAGCACCCTTGAAATACGCATCGTAATGGCCGCAGGTATTCGCAATTTTATCCATCGCATAAAGCAGGGACGTAATCAGAAGCGCGCGTTCGCGTGCGTTGATATTCCCGTTTTTGAAATTCACCTCGATATCCTCACGGATAAAACCGATTTTTCGGCAATCCGCAAGAGAGAAAAAGGTGTCCGCAAAATTTTCGGACATATAATTGTCCTCCGTCGGAGAAACGGCGTTATAATAACAGATCAGATCGCAGATTTTTTCCGTATCATATTTCTCTGCACCGAACCACGCAATATGGCAGACGTGATTGAAATATAAAAGATCGTTGACGATCAGTTTTTTATCCGCAAACGCCGAAGCCACAGAGCCCGTCCCTGCAAAAATATCGGCAACTGTCGTAACGCCGGGACATTCTTTTTCTACGGTTTCCTTGATAAAATGCAAAAGCTTATATTTATTTCCGAGATATCTCCGATTGCTGATATTTACAGTTTTATAGGCAGGGATTTCAGCTTCCTTCGGCGCATCAAAAGATTTCAGTTTTTCTTTCAATTCTTTCAGAAGCGATTCATCCCAGATATACCGTCCCTTTTCGTTCGTTGGGACGGTAATCAGGTTATTTTTCAGTAAATAATAAAAAGTGGAACGGCAAAGCTTCAGTTCCTTCAAAACTCCGGATGATGTCAGCACAGCTCCCATCACATTCTCCTTATGCAACTAAATTTCAATTAATTTTAGACATTATATCATATTTCGGCACCTTTCGCAAGTGTTTTTCCAAACATTTTTCCGTTTTTTCGGATGCACTTTTTATTCTGCATCCAATTTCATAGTTTTTCATAAAAAGCGGCAAAGTGCCGCTCCAAACTGCTCGCCTATCCAAAATTTGCTTGTGTCAAAACAATGCAAACGGCGAGGTTGGTTTTGCGCAATTTCCTATAGAATAAAAAAGCGGCAAAGTGCCGCTCCAAGCTGCTCGCCTATCCAAAATTTGCTTGTGTCGAAACAATGCAAACGGCCAGGTTTATTTTGAGAAAATTCCCACAGCATATGCGCCGTGTTCTTAAGGACAGTTTTATAAATGGAATAGCAGGTATACGAGCGAACACCACCAGAGGCTCCCTGCAAGTGTGCACTTACTCACCACTAACTGTGGTTGTGCGATGGAGAATAATTTGAAAAAATTTTCCGCCGAGAGCAACCAAACGGTTACTCTCGGCGATGTTTATTACCCTGTTTATGTGCAAAAAATGAGAGTTTAATCACAAAATGAGACATTGTTTTTTTCCTTTATTACTGCTATCATGTAATTGTAAGCTTACTAAAAACAAAAAAGGAGATAAATTTTATGAACTCAACTGTGTTTTCAGAAAATATGAAAAAATTCAGATTGGCAAAAAAATACACACAGGAATACGTTGCCGAAAAGCTTTGCATAACTCCTCAAAGCGTATCAAGATGGGAGTGCGGAAATACCCTGCCAGATGTAATGCTTCTTCCCGAAATCGCCAAGCTTTACGGTGTTATGGTGGACGATCTTTTTAAAAAACAATCTGTCGCATACGATAATTACGCTCAAAGATTATCTGCGCTCTATGAAATAAGCAATGACCCCGAAGACTTTTTGAGGTGTCGCCTTGAATATCAAAAGCTAATGAAAACAGGTGAGCTATCCTTGTATGATAAATGGAACTATGGCTGGATCCATAAGGCAATGATGGGATTTTGCAAAGATGAAGCGCTCAAATACTTTGACGAAGTTTTAGACGATAAATCGGACAAAAATTGTTTGCCTTACAGAAGAGCGGCATCCATGAAAATGAGTATGCTCTTTTCTATG
>JAFQEK010000112.1 GCA_017399025.1 Clostridia bacterium | reverse complement strand
CAACCGATATCCACACCGACCATGGACGGGACAATCTTATCGGTAACCGTCATCGTTGTGCCAATGGTACAACCTTTGCCCGCGTGTACGTCGGGCATAATTCTTATTTTGGAAGATGCAAATGCTTCCGTATCACATACCGACTTGATCTGTTCACAGGCAACATCTTCCAGTGTAGAAGCGAAGCACTTGGCGGTGTTGAACTTTCCTATGATTTCTATCATATTTTCTCCTTTCTTACTGTATAGGGCCTGTTTGAAAAATATCAACACGCCCAAAAATCGTTTATTTTTCTCAAACGTTGTTTCCGTTCAGAATTGTGGTAAGCTGTGTGAGAATATTGCCGTTTCCGTTCAAGGAAATATTTCCCACATTCTCGCAAATGCGCTCTATATATTCCATTTCTTTCAGCTTATAAAGCGTTTGATTTTCGTCCATCAGCTTTGCGGTATTCAGCAAAGAACGGGTGGATGCCACTTCCTCACGGCGCGTAATAACATTCGCTTGCGCACGCTTTTCGGCAATCAGAACGGTATTCATGATTTCGCGGACTTCTCCCGGCAGAATAATATCCTTGACATCCGCATCCGTGATTTCAACAAACAGAGATTTCTCTTTTGATTTCAGTTTTTGGGATACAAATTCGGACATCTGCGCTTTGTTTTCAAGAATGTCATCCAATTTATGTTGACCGACATATTCACGCAAAGCGAGCTGTGCCGCCACGTGGAGCTGTTCCGCGAAGTCATCCACCTCAGTCAGGATTTTCACATAATCGGCAATGCGGTAATTGCAGACGAAATTGATACGAAGCGCAACTTTATCCGCCGTCAGAATCTCCTGCCCCGCAATCTGCATTTGTGTCAGACGGGTATCCACAAAGTCTGCTTCCACCTTCACGGACGTTCTCCAGAAATAGTAGGTTCCCGCATCCAGAATCCGTTCCAGCTTACGGTTGAAATACAGTCTTGCTTTCTGATATTCGGCAACCTCAATTTTGATATAATAAACCGACGGAATTTTTGAGAAGATGTATGCGGGAACAGACGCCTCGACCGTAGGTGTGGAAATATCCACAAGTTTGAATTCATGGCGATCCGTCATTGACCAAAATGCATATTTTCCCTCAGGAAGAACTTCGGAAAATTTTCCGTTCACATAGTGAAGCACAAGTGCCTCATCCCCCACCTCAACGACTGCCGCATTTTCCGATATATTTTTGTCCGACAGCAGAGTTTCAAGGGAGCATTTTGCGCATTCGATGGGTCGGTTCAGCTCAGAAAGCGCAATCGTTCTGTCCCCAAACAGATAATATCTGCCTGCGCCGAGCAATTTGATATATTTTCCGTTTTTGAACAGAAAACCGCGTTGATTTTCATTAATAATTATTTTTTTCATTATCTGTATCTCCTTCTTCAAAATTGAATTGATTTTTGTCCTGTTTTACGGTAACCGAAATACTCTTCATAGAGTTTTTTACCGATATAGTCTTTGTATCTGTAACACGCATTTCGATAATATTCGTTCCAATAACTGATCATCCTACAATGCCCCAATGTAAAATAATCAAAATTAAGGGCGCAAAGCGCTTTATATATTTCGCAATTTCTCCCATTTAATTTTTCATAAACAGTTTCCAAAATTTCTTTAACATATTCGTCGCAAAGTTTTATGATATAAGGAAGAACCCATTCGGGCGGTTCGGAATCCAACAGCGCCTCCAAATGCTTCTGACGGATATATCCGTCAGAACTTCTTGAAAAAATACAATGGTATATCAATCTTTGCCGCTCTGTCATTTCGATTGGAAAAAATAATGTATCACTTATATAAATACGGTATGGAAATTTAATTTTTTCACCTGAAAACAATTGCCATTCGGAAAATTCATTGCTACATAAGGCATCGATGTATAATTCCTCGCTGTGCACCTTTCTTTTTACGGTCAAAGCATGGCAAACAATTTTAACATCCGATTCCAATTCCTTTGGGAATGCTTTCCGCAAGCCGTGGAAAAGCTGATATCTTTTTGTTTGAAAGAAAAACCGCATCGTGATCACTCCCATAAAAATTTTTGATTCACACCCGCAATCATTCATGCAAAAGCAGCGGCTGAAAGTTTCAGTATTTCCTTCGCGGCACGGAAAGATTTCTTTTGGCACCGGTTGGGAAGATACGGTATCCGCTCTCAGGCAAGGTCCGCTTTTGCATTGCCGTCAGAAAAGAAGCTCCTTCCTGCACAGGCGGAATGATACGGTATGCAATTCTTTTTCGTACACACAAGAAAAACTTATGTGTAAATTTTGGTGTCCCGAAGGACGTTTTCCCAATCCAACCTGGCATATATCCTTCGATATACGGCGGGATTTGAACCCGCGAAATCAGAGCTTAACAGGCTCGTGCAAGGATATTCTTACGGCATACACTTCGGAATCTCCCCGTGTACCGCGGCGAAGGACAATCGCTCCAAATCATCTTGCAAACATATTTTACCATTTTATTTTCTGTTTTTCACGGAAAAAAAGCTGCGAACTCTCATTTCAGTCCGCAGCTTTTCTGTTTTTTCAATTTTTCCATGATTAAATTTCGAAAGGCATCCGAATCTATCACCTCAGCCATCGGACCAAAGGAAAGGATTCTGATTACCATTTCCGATTCATCCCGACGGTCATATCTGATTTTTACGAGATAATGCTTTTCGTCCAGCTTTTCTGCTTGTTTTTCGAAATGGGCAAAATGAAGCATAAACCGTTCAAGGGCATTCCGCTCGTCAAGAATTCTGACCGTTACCGTTTCGTACTTGATTTCGCTTTCGCCGCCGTACAGCTGTTGTTTTCCGTGATCGAGAACACAAGACCGCATTCTGGCAAGATTCACCGTTGAAACAAAACGGTTTCCAACCGTGATCACTCTGAATTTATCGTCTTTTTCGGAATATTCCAAGCGTAGAGGACGGCATCTGACAAACATCGTGTTGCCCCTACGGTTTGTCATTTCAAATTTGATCTGTGATTTTTCCCGAATCGCTTGCAGAACCACGCGGAATTGCCTGATATATCCCTCATCTTCATAAGGATCGCCATCGCTGTATTGATCGTAAATACAGTAATCCTCGGGTGTGAAAAGCGGTTCTATATCGTCAAGATCGGGAAACTTTACTCCGAACAGTTTCATACGGGGATCGAGAGAAATCGCTTTCAGCCATCTTTTTTGCATCACAGTCAAAGGCATGGTCGGCTGATGCGTAAGCGGTGTAGTCATATCGTCATGAATCAACTGCCATTTTTCGTTTTTAAGAGAGGGGATAATCGTAAGCGCACTTTCTCCGAACGCGCGCCCGCGGACAATTTGTTGCAAATCCTTTTCCGAACAGCCGCCTTTGATAATACGGGAAATGATAGCGGCAACTGTATTGTAATACGCGCAGTAAAGCTCGCTGAATATCATTCGTCTTCCTCCTCTCCGATTCCGTACATACGGTACATCTCTTTCAGATCTTCCTTGAAACGGTTCTCATGCGCTTTTTCGGAAAAATTCATTTGCACAATACGGCAGATAAAGGTTCTGATCCAAGGCATAAGTTCGCTTGTATCATAAACGTCTGCCGAAAAACGATAGGTGTACGCATCCAACCGTTCCACCTTACCGATTCTTTTTTCCCGTTCCAAACGGCGGACGATATAGTCCTCGCCCTCCTCGATTCTGACCGTAAATTCCACATGCTCGGTATTTTGAATTTTCCACTTGTTTTTCTTTACGCTGACACCCCATATTTTATTTTGCATACGGTCCAGCTCTGCGCGAAGCTCATCAAAACGGGGTGTCGGTTCTTCAATTTTGATATCGGAAAGATAATCTATCCGATAAGAGGAAAAACGGTTTTTCGATGGTACATATGAAATGAGATGCTGTCTTCCGCTTTGTGCACTGATGAAAATCCGAAGCGGAACCAACCGAATCTGTATCCGTAAATTTTTCTGCTGACTGCAATTGGTTACCGTAACCGTCCGCTTTTCCCGCATTGCGGTAAAAAGCGCCGCAAGAACACCGCTGTCCATTGCACCCGTTATATAATGGTGCTTGAACGTAAATACTTCTGTTTTTGCTTCGGATTTATCAAGCAAAAACGAGCCGATCACACCGCAAGGCGCGGCTTCCGAAAAATAATGTAAAATATCGCTCAAAGCGGAAAGATCCACATCTTCTGTCCTGTGATAATATACCTTTCTCCCCTCTTTTTCGGCAATTATGATGCCGGATTCGCAATATTCTTTCAGTTTTTTACGCACGGTGGATTCATCAAACACCATCGGATTTTCAAATCCGCACAGATATTTCCCGTCAATCTCCGAAAGCAATCCGGAAACCGTCCGTTTTATGGTAGGCTCGTGCAGAATATCAAAAAGAATAAAATGCAAGGTAATATCGCGGTCGGTAAAGCTCTTTGCCTTCCACGCATGATAAAAAGGATTATGCCTGATCGTTCGGCTGTCAATCGAAATAAATACGTTTTTTCCTTCGGCTGTACGGACAAAACTCATATGATTGCCGAGCCAACTTTCGATGCGGCGGCGTTCGTCATCGTAGGAACGCGCGCTTTTCGTTTGATAATCTTCACGGCTTTTGAAGCCGTAAATATAAAATTCGCGCATATACGCCCGTATTTTTTCAAAGTTTTTAATCAGCTCGCTGTACGAGGACATACCGCTCCTCCTTTCTTCATATTTCGGTCGTTTCTGCCGTTTTTTTGCGTTTTTTCTTCGTCTTTGTCGCCTCATAGCTCGCATTCACGAGAAATTTCAGCATATCACTGTCAGCCTCCGGCAAAAGAACGGAAATCCAATGGAGTTTATTCATGTGATAAGCGGGATAGATGCCGTCAGGTGCACCGAAAGAACCAAACATCTCCATCGGCAGTTTCAGATTGACAACGTCAATCACTTCATCCGTTTCAAACCCAAACTTACGGCGGGATACGCACATGGCAATGGCATACCACTTATGGCTATCGCCGTGCCGCAGAACCGCCGTTTCAAAATCTTTCTCGAACGGATAATCCGGCAATGTACCGTATGTATCTGAGCAATATGTAAAAAATTCCTGTTTTGTCATCTCCCAACCTCCCGAAATTGATCAAACGGCACCGCGCTTCCGAAAAGATTCCAAGGCTTATCCGAAAACATTATTTCATATATCGCTATCGTTTAAATAAGTCTTGCGGATCGCCGTTATACTTCACTTTTCTCTTCAAGCTTCACCACATCTTTGAGAATCTGCTGTGCTTCCAAAGGGAATCTTCCCAGATGATCGGGACCGATATTGATCAGATAATTGATACCGAGCGCAGAAAGTCTTTTTTTGTTGGCAAAAATCGTTTCGGCGCTTTTATAGCGGTAATCCCATGAGCAATAGCCCCATGATTTATTGAGTGTGCAAGCGGATTCATAAAAACCGTACGGAGAAGGTTTGAATCCGTGAATACAATTCCAATCGACTGTTTGGGTTGCCGTATCCAATGTTTTCGGAATTTCATTATCACCGAGTGAAACATAATCGTATTTGCCGTTACCGAGACGGGAATTAATAAGACAGTTCGGCTGATGCTTTTTCACGAGCACGTAAATTTCTTCGCTTTGCTCCGGGGTGAGCGTCATGGGCATATCAAACCAGGCAAGCGCAATTTCTCCGTATTTTGTCATAATTTCTTCAATCTGGGGTAAAATTTTGTTTCTGTAGGTAATTTCAAAATCTTTTTCCTCTTTGTTCGGAAAATCCCAGGAGTTTTCCCAGGTAACGCCTGCGCAATCGATCGGCTCACTCTTGTAGCCGCCACCGTTCTTTTCATGCCAGTCAAGATCCTGTGAATAATAAATACCGAATTTTAAGCCGAATTTGCGGCAGGCATCAGAAAGTTCCTTTATGATATCGCGTTTGAAAGGAGAAAAATCAAAGCAGTTATAACCGTCCGCATCGGATTGAAACAGCGCAAACCCGTCATGGTGCTTCGTCGTGATCACGATATATTTCATGCCGCAATCCAGAGCAAATTTTGCCCATTCATCGGCATCAAAGTATATGGGATTAAAGGCGCGCGCCACCTTTTCCATTTCGCTGTTCGGTATGGCAAGCGTTGACTGAATCCATTCGGCATACGCCGCGGATTTTTTGCCTTTATAAACACCGCCGAGAACGGAGTACAAACCAAAATGAATCATCAAACCGTATTTTGCTTCCTTGAACCATTCCAATTCTTTCATCATTGTCATTTCCTCACTTTCTGTGCTGTTACAATGCATCCAGGTGTCTGAAAATTTCATTCCAGACGGCTTCATCCTGCGCCGTCATGTTATCCCAATCGAAAGAAGCAACGAACGCTTTCTTCTCTGCCGCTGAAACGTTCTTTTTTTGCGTAAATTTTGCTCTTGCCTTGCCGAATTCACCGAGCAGCTTCACCGCTTCTTCGGTATAATTGGGATTATGTCCTTTGTTGTTCACAAGCAAAAAACGGATATTTTCTTTTCCTTGCAAACCTGCTTTAAGAATATCATAATGTACGCGGCGACACATTTGATCGTCCTCGGAATAAATCAACAGCGCTTTTGTTTGAGAATTCGATAACGATCCAACGGCATTGTACTGTGAAAATTTCGGATTGGATTCTTTTTCAAGAGAAAGCACCGCCTTACGATATCCTTTCAGAAGTCCCGAAAAGAAGGTTTTCATCATTTCTTCAACCGAAACGAAACCGCTCATTGCCACAATATGAGAAATTTCCGGATGTAACGCCGTGATGTTCATCGTGGAAAATGCACCCCAGCTATGTCCCATAACCGAAACATCAAACCCCTCAAACCGTCCGTCCGATTTGACCGCGTTCATACAATCATTGAGATCGCAAAGGGATTGCGCAAGTCCGTTCGGTGTTTCGCCTCCCGATTCCATACATCCCGTATGATCATATGCCAACACGAGATAGCCGTGTCTGCACAGCATTTCAATTTCTTTCATATACGCGCGGTGGCCGCCGCCGAACCCGTGGTCAAACACCAAAATTTTGTTTGGAATCGGGTTCTCATATTGATAGAGATACCCTTGCAAGGGATGTCCTGCAGAAGCACGGAAAGAATATGATTCCGTTTTCAATCCGGGAAAATCATCCGCAGAAAAATAAAATACGGTTTCCGTATCATCACAGCGCGTATGCATCATGCCTTTATACTTCTGTACGATTTGCTTTTCAAATATCATGATTGTTCTCCTTTTTCAAACAAATGATAATTCATTATATCATGTTTTTATAAAATTTTCAATTGTCAGGATAAAGTTTCCCGGAGTTTTTGAATGACTGAATAAAGTATGAACAAGTATAAAAATTTATCCAAAAGCTTCTCCCGCTTGCGTGAGAGTACTCACAGTGCTCTCGAAGAGTGAGCCTTTAAGATTAGATTTGTTCATAAATTGTTTAGTCATTCGAAAACCGTGAGAAAAATGAATTCACATATTGAAAAATCCGGATATTTATGATATAATAAATGCAATCGATCTGTCTCAATGTAAAACTCTGCGACGTATCATAAATGAAACGAGGAAACCGATATGAAAAAAGAATTGCATTTGATTTGCAACGCTCACATTGACCCCGTTTGGCAATGGGAATGGGAAGAAGGTGCCGCCGAAACACTTTCGACGTTTCGTGTGGCAGCAAAATTCTGCCGGGAATTCGATGGATTTATTTTCTGCCACAATGAGGCACTCTTATATAAATGGGTCGAAGAATATGACTCCGCGCTTTTCGAAGAAATCCGCGAACTTGTAAAATGCGGAAAATGGCACATCATGGGTGGCTGGCATTTACAGCCGGATTGCAATATGCCGTCCGGAGAAGGCTTCGTTCGCAACATTTTATCAGGTAGAGAATATTTTCGGGAAAAATTTGGTGTAAATCCAACGACTGCCATCAATTTCGATCCATTCGGACAAACGAGAGGACTCGTTCAGATTCTTGCAAAATCAGGATATGACAGCTATATTTTCTGTCGTCCGTATAAATCATTTTGCAAGCTTCCTTCGGAACGCTTTACTTGGATTGGCTATGACGGCTCCGAAATTACGGGAGCGCGTGTAACCGAAGGATACGGAAGCACAAAAGGAAAAGCCCTTGAAAAGGTCAAAAGTATAATGGAACACTTCAAGGAATCCGAATCACAGACAGAAATATGCCTTTGGGGTATCGGTAATCATGGCGGCGGACCTTCTCAAAAGGATTTGAATGACATTGCCGAAAAGATGGCGCAATGGGAAGCCGAAGGCATTTGTGTGCGCCATTCCACACCCGAAGTATATTTTTCCAAGCTTCGTACCTCTGCCGAGCTTCCAAAGCATGACGGAGATATCAATCCTTGGTCCCCCGGGTGTTATATCAGCCAAGCTAAGGTCAAACAAAAATACCGTCAGTTAGAAAACGAACTTTTTGCCTGCGAAAAAATGTGTTCTGCATTGGCATTAACGTCCGATTTCAAGTATCCTGAAAAAGAATTCGGCGAAGTTATTTACGATCTTCTGATGATTCAATTTCACGATATTCTGCCCGGATCCTCCGTGAAAGCAGCAGAGAAAATGGCAATCCGAATGGCTGACCACGGCTTGGAGATTCTGTCTCGTCTTCGTGCGAAAGCATTTTTCCGTTTGAGCAAAGACGAAAAGAAAGCAATCGACGGCGAAATCCCGATTATCGCTTATAACCCTCATCCGTATCCTGTCGAGGATGATTTTGAATGCGAATTCGTTCTTGCAGACCAAAACAGGAGCGGTTCTTTCTTCCTGCCTAGCATATATCAGAGCGAAACAAAATTACTCACACAAACCGAAAAGGAAGCTTCAAATATTCCGATTGACTGGCGAAAAAAGGTAACCTTCCATGCGGTGCTCGCGCCCATGCAGATCACACGTTTTAATTGTAAATTAAAAGAACTGCCGAAAAAACCAACGTTTCCCGTCAAAGAAGATTCTGAATACTATTATTTTGAAAATGAACATTTACAAATTGATATCAGCAAAAAAACGGGGTTGATTGACCGTCTTTCGTTGGATGGCAAACCTTATTTATCGAAAAATGCAATGTCGATTGATGTTTACCGCGATAACGAAGACCCTTGGGGGATGAGAGTACGCAGCTGGACGGAAAAAATCGGAGAATTCAAACTGCTCTGTGAAAAGGACGGCAGTGCTTTTTCGGCCTTAAAAAACGTGATTCCCTCCGTCCGTGTAATCGAAAACGGTGAAGTACGCACCATCATTGAAGCGGTCTTCGGCTACGGCGATTCCAAAGCCGCCATCCGTTATATCATGTCGAAATCCTCTGCGGAATTGGATATGGATATTCATATTGTAAATGCAGAAAAGAAAAAACTGTTTAAGCTTTCTGTGCCGTATGAAATGCAAAATGCAACCGCTTTTGCAGAAGTAGCGTTTGGAGAAGAACCGTTCCGTCTGAACGGCGATGAAAACGTGCATCAGAAATACGTTCGTCTGGAAGGCAGCGACGGTAAAAAATTCAGTGTATACAATAAAGGTATTTACAGCTCTTCACTCGGTGAAAACAAATTACTTATATCCCTTATGCGTACCCCTGCGTACTGTGCGCATCCCATCGGCGATTCTGAAATCCTCCCCGGAAACAGAACGTCCTATTATATCGATCAGGGCGAACGCGATTTCTCTTTGCGATTTTCTTTTGGAGAAAAAGAATACTCTGACAGTATCGCAGCGCAGATTTATAACGAAAAAACAACTTGCTTATCCTTCTTCCCTTCCGGAGAAAAAACAAATGAAAAGGCACCTATCATTCAATTAGAAGGCGGAACCATCTCTTTGATCGCTTTGAAAAAAGCGGAAAAAGATGATGCGTATGTTTTGCGCCTCTTCAATCCTACAGAAAAAGAATCCTCCTGCAGCCTCACGAGCGGAGTTTTGGCGATTGCCGAAACAATCAGCTTTGCTCCGTTTGAAGTAAAAACGTTCCGTCTTTCGGAACATTCGCTCCGTGAATGGCAACTGACGGAAAATCTGATGGAATAAGCGGCAATTCCAGGTAATTTCCTATATGAAAAAGCACGGTCCTCATATAAAGACCGTGCTTTTTCATTTTGCAATAATTTTTTGTTTTTCCATGACGAATTTTACAAATACGATACCCGACAAAACAATCGCAAGCGAAACTGCGGAAAGAATCTGCTGGCCGTATACCGTAATACCGAACAAAGTATTGCCGTTTTTCTGAACTGCATCCAGAATGCAGCTTCCCAACATGGAAGCGGCAAAACCGCAAAGACCGCTGATACTGAATTTAATAGCAGAGGCTTGCACAAAATATCGTCGGTCGACATAGCTATATGTCAGATTGATCAAATTCTGACTCGTACCTGCGCAGGAAACATGATAAAGAACCGTGTGTAAAATGACGAGCCACCAAAGCGAAGGCGTTGTAAATATATTGATCAGATATCCGATAGCGGCAAGGATCATTCCAAGCTTGATTCCTTGCGCATAGGAACGTTTATCTGCGTAGCGCGCAATAGGTTTTGAGAAACAAGCGCGAAGCAGACAAGCCACAATGTTGATGATTTGCACCATACCGACAGAAAGCAAAAGATCCTTAGTTTTGTAAGTTCCCATAAAGCCTACGGTCATATAAACGGAAATGCTCCAGATTGCATGGACAACGATGGTACTAAGGAAACTTTTGTTGGAAAACAATGTCCGGACAACTTGCAGAAAAGGTTCGGTTTTCTCTTTCATTTTCTTTTCCGTTTTCTGATTTTTCATAAGCATGAGACAAATGAAATCAAAAACGGTTATGATCAACATGATAACCGCAATGAAAAGAAATCCTCCTTCGATATTACCCGCTTCGATAAAACGGTCGATCGCCCACCCCATGGAAAGGCTGACAACAACACCGGAAAGCAGAGAAACGATTTCCTTTGTCGCCGCAAAATTTGCGCGTCCGTTGGGATTTACGTAAGAATTACCCCAATTAAAGATGACGGATGTTACCAGATAATTGCCGAAATAAGCAATCAGCAGACATCCTACGACGATAACAACGCGGAACTGTTGCGGAATATTGAAAAAAGGAAGTAGATATAAAGCCAAAAAGAACATCTGGCTGATACAGTGAATGGGGATTGCCACCAGTTTTATATTTCGTATATGCTGTACGACGAAAATCGAAAACAACTGAAATAAAAATGCAAGGGAAATCAGTGAAGAAATGACACCGATTACGGCATCGTCAAGTCCCAGCTCGGTCAGCAGCGTTGCCAAAAAAGCATCGGCAACCATCAGGGCAATAAAATATTCGAAGGTGCATTCCAGGATATATGCCCATCGTGAGCGCTTATATGCGGGTGTTTCAAAAATTTGATCTGTCATAAGATAGCTCCTTTGAAAAGACGGGAAAATACTCAAAATTTTCCGAGGATATGAACATCGATCATTATAACACCCGTCAAAACCTTTGTCAATATCTATCTTTGTATCGTCCAGGGTTTTTGAACGAGTAAACAATTTGTTAACAAATCTAATTTAAAAGGCTCTCACTTTAGCTAAATTTTAGTACTCGTTATTATTTTTTATTGCTTAACGCTCATTAGCGTTTATTTTTTACATTTCGAGCAAAATAGCGAGAAATTTTTAAGCTCTGCAGCTTCCTGCATTTTCAGCCGGGTTTTGTTTTTACAAGTGGGACATAAGATAGATTCGTCATTTCCATAATTATGCCCATGTTATATCACATACTTAACATATTTCTCTCTTTTTATAAAAGATAATGGATAAATACCAAGAAAGCACATATATTCCGAAGCCAGCAAGACAAGCAATAGGTAAAATGCCGTTTAGTTGAATCTTATTTTGCAGATACAATTTGCGGTTTTGTATATGGCAATGTACCGACATACTCCACATTTCTTGACAATTCCACACATTGAAAGCAAATAAAAACCTTATAAAAACCAAATAGGGAAAAACTGAAAAATCCAGTCTCCGCCTATATTTTTGAAAGAAAAAAGCACCTGTCTTCACAGGTGCTTCTGGCGGAGAAGGAGAGATTCGAATCATAAAGTCTTTTCGGTAATTGCTATACTTTTTAAACTTTTGACACCGATTGATTGATGAAATTATTTAATTTATCTGCATTTTCGTTCGATCTCCGTTTGGTAATATGTGTATAAATATCTGCTGTCATTTCCAAGGTTGCATGGCCTAAAATGGGTTGTGCATCCTTAGCGGAAAGTCCGGCTTCAAAGAGAAGTGTTGCAAAACCGTGGCGGAGCTGATGAGGCGTACAAGTGATTCCTAAACGCTCCTGGTATTTTTTCCATTGTGTAAAAATGCGCTTTTGGGTAAACGGTTTGCTTCGATCATCCAAATGGGAGAAGAGATATTGTTTTTTATTTAGTTTAGGTAATTTTTGTTTTAGGCAATCCAACAAAGGGATTTCCCGGTTTCCTGCTTCTGTTTTAGGATCTCCGATCTGAGGACCGTTTAGAAAATATATTGATTTTGAAATTTGAATCCTATTATCTTTGAAATTGATATCTTCTCCTCGAATCGCCAAAGCTTCTCCGAGTCTGCATCCGGTAAAATAAAGAAAGTAAGCAAAAAGTCCAAAAGGGTCGGTATCTACATTATCGATGATTTTTTTGATATCTTCTTCATCAGGCATTTCTCGTTTGGTCTTTTTTAGATTCTTGGGTGTTTCAATCAGTTCGCAGGGATTGTTTTCTGTTTCTCGATGTAATAAAGCATATTTGAAAATTAATTTTAATACGAGAATCTGTGTAGATACTGTTTTTTTGGCAAAGTCAGCTTTTTTCATATCATGAATAATCACAGAAATATCTTCACGCTCAATATCATTGATATATTTATCTCCCAAATAAGCTATAGCACGGTTGTATGCACCGTTATAAGGTTTCCTGCTGTTTGGTGTTAATGTGGGGTAATGTTCTTCTTTCCAATCGGCAGCGATAACAGAAAATAATTTTCCGTGTTCCTGTTCATAGTTGTAATTTCTGATTTTTTGATGAAGCTCTTTTTTAGAATTGGCATAGATATAAGTGGTGTTTCCTAACAGTGTAATTTTTTCACACCAGCGACCGTCAGATCGTTTAAACATTTTTTTCTCCTTGATGTATTGATTTTTTTATGAAAGAATGGTATACTAAAAATAAATTAAGATCTTTTGATTCTTTAACGTCGGTTTCAGCGGAATTTTTGAAAAAAATGAAGCTGAAATCGATGAAAGGGGCGAGGTTGTAATACGCCCCACGCATGGAACACGGGTTTTTCAGTCCCCGTCTGGGTTTTTTGGCTGAAAATCGTTTATTCAAATGGTATTTTGAATAAACGAAAAGAATTAATTTTCAGGAGGTAATATGTGATTCCGAAATATGTTGAAAATTCGGAGATTTATTCAGAGTTTTCTCCGGAAGAAAAAGATCAATATTTTGGACTTAATACAAAAGACCTCACGTTTCTTGTATTCTTACGGGAATACAATTTTCTAATTTGCAGAAGACTTCTGCCTCGAAGTTTTCCCCGTAGGTGTGGAAATCTATGCCGGCAATCAATCTTTGGAGCGGAATTTCAAAGCGATATGCCATCGGGTCTCCTTCGGGTTGCAGTCTTATGAATATCGATGCTTCATCGATAATCACGCCTTCATTTTCCAAATGGTGGTTTGGAGAATGAAGGTCTTTTTTGTCTGCATCTGCTTTTTCGATCAAATAAATTGTTTTCATTTCTTTCGTTCCTTTCCCAGAGAGGCTATGTCTGATGTCCGTCTCTGTATCTTGCGAACTTATTATAGCACACTTTGCGCAAAGTGTCAAGAGGTTAATGGAAACTTTACGCAAAGTTTTTTCAAATGTCTTGCTTTTTTATTGCTTTTATGTTATGATTAAGCAGAGGTGATTTTATGACCCAAGAAAAGAAGTT
>JAFQEK010000111.1 GCA_017399025.1 Clostridia bacterium | reverse complement strand
GGGAAGCCACCACCAACCGCGCATCAGCACATCGGCAAGCGCGTGTTGCTTTTCCCTGCATTCGGGAAGTTCTTCCACCTCGGAAAGCACTTCCTTGTAGACCTTTTCAAAGCCGCTTTTATCGTTTTTCAATTGCCATAATTTCAGTTCTTCAACCTTTTTCATCACTCGCTGTACGAGTGTATCACTGTATTTTTCATTCATAGCGCAAAGCTCCTTTCTGATTCGCTTTCTGCCGTCATGAAGCTGCCACTTGACCGTTCCCTCGGAAATACGCATGCGATCCGCAATTTCCGCAATGGAAAGATCTTCAAAATAATGCAGATAAATGATCTGCCGTACTTTTTCGGGCAGCCGTTCCATACTTTTGCTTACTTCGTCTTTTTCTTCGGACAATGTATATAATTCCGCGGGGTTGGCCGCACCGCCATCGGAAAGATCCATATTATCCACCAAATCAAGCGGAATAAAGCTTCGGTATCTGTTGATCATATTGAGCGCGCAATTTTTCGCAATACGACACACCCACGCGCCGTATTTTTTTGGTTCCTGCAAAACATTGAGCTTCATCCATGCCGTAACAAAAGCATCCTGAGCGGCATCTTCCGCCATAAACTGATTTTTTGTGACCGACATTGCAGATGCCATAACTGCCTTCTGATAACGCATGACCAAATGCTCGTATGCTTGCTGATTTCCTGCAAGTGTCAGCAGAACCAAAGTTTCATCCGTTTCGTTTTGATGATACATACACATTCTCCTTTCGCGAAAATAGGAAATTTCCATTTTTAAGCGCTTGCCTTTAAGACAAAAAACAAAGTGAAAAGGTTGGGGATTTTGAAATAATTATATCATAAATTTTTTAAATTTCAAATTTTATTTAAAAACAATCGGGAAAAAGTTCTTCTTCCTATTGCTTATGTACTTTTTCTTTATTTGAACGAAAAAGTACGAAAAAGAAGCAAACAACCTTACAGCTTGACCGTCCATGCGTATGGGAAGCACATCACGCAAAGCCCGATGAACCTTCGCGCGCTCACGTTCATACGGTTCTTTGTGAGAGCCATTTTCTTTTGGGAGATTTTCCGCGCTCCAATTCTCGGTTAAACCAAAATGGTCGCACGCCCGCGTATCTATCCTGCCCAAAGTAAACATCTTTGCCGTAAAAATATGCCGAGAGCAATCCCAAAGAAAGCTCTCGGCGATAATTTATTCGGGTAAGCGATCACAAAACATGAGCAAGGTTGAAGTAATCTTTTCATCCTCCGTAAGCGGACGGAAGGTGCCGTTTTCATACAGAATATCCATAACCATCAATGCAACAGTCCCGCCCACAAAGGCAACCACGTTTCCGGCTACCAAAAGATCTCTCATTTGCGGCGGATAATCCTTCGCAATCAGCATTGCCTGTTCCAATGCGTAATCCGCAAAGGTGCTTTTAATCTTTTCATCAAGCTCGGGAATTTTTGCGAAAAATTCGTTCTGGTTGCCGCGCATAACCATAATATTGACTTTATTATCCTCGGTCAAATACCCGCGTTTTCTCAGACGGTCAAACTTTTCCTTGTTTGCAGGAGTATCCTGGATTGCGCCCGTCATCAGTTCATACAGATATTCATAATCCTCAGTCAAATTATTTTCCCAAGCGCCCTTGCGCGAGCAATAACGTGTGTCGATCGACCAGGAATACACGGACGGATATTTCTCCGACCAACGGGTCATATCTCCGCAAGACCAATAGGGAGGATATGTTTGAGAGGCAATGTAATCGGGATCCCTCGGCGTTGAAGGAATTTCAATACAGGCAGTAAAATCACCGCCTGCCAAGGTTTTGATGCGATATTTTGAAAGATTGATTTCAGATGAAAGACAGCATTTATTGCAGATCGCATAGAAGATGGCAGCAGCCTCCAATAATTCACGGTTTCCGCTGGGGATATAAATATCCTTGATATCGGCAATTGCCGCGCGTATCAATGGCACGTATTCTTTTACCAAAAGCTTTGCAACCTCCATCTTTTTTTGCAAAAGCTTGTCCCTCTGTTCCAACGAATACGTATCGGGTTCAAATCTGACATATGTCGTATAACGTTTGCCTGCCTGTTCCACCAAAAAGCCGTTTGCTTCAAGCTCCGCCACCGCATCTTCGATGTAAACGGGAGTAACACCCAATTCTTCCGCAATCTCGACCATCGTTTTCGGTGTGTGATAAACGCTGTAAACGATATTGAGATTCAATTTGTTGCCCAGATAGTGTTCGGGACCGCTGTTTCTGCCGGGATTGCCACCGTGACCGAAACAAATAGCCTCAATTGGTTTCATACCAAGCTTTCCGATTTTTCTTTCCATAATAAAACCCTCCTTTAAATCATTTCTGGCTTTGTTGAGATGCCATTTGACCGTTCCCTCGGGAATACCCATTTCTTTGGTAATCGCAGAAATAGACTTATTCTCATAATAAAATGAATAAACGATTTTGCGGCGTGTCTGCGTTAAAAAAGCAATCTCGCGGCGAAGCAGATCAAGCTCCGGTTCGACATCTTCTTCGAAAATATCGGTGTCATCGGGAAAATCCATGCCGTCAATCGAAATACCCTCCCTTTTCTTCTTGGAAGATACGAATTTTGAATATACGTGCTCGGAAATCCGCCAGACATATCCGTCAAGATTAAAAATCTCTCCTGCGGAAAGCAATGACAGATATACTTCCTCTACAATATCGGAGCTGAGTTCCTCCGCCTCTTGATACGAAAAAGTTTTTTTCATTGCAAAGCCGTAAATTTTAGGAAGATATTCAACGATCAGTTTGTCTGCTTGCTGTTTTTTCATTTTATCACCTCGGTTACGTTTGCCCATATAGTGGGAAGAAATGTAAAAAGGTTGGCTTTTTCTTAATAATTATAGCATAAATTTCAAAAAATTACAAAATATAATTAAAAAACTCAAGATCCGTTACGATATATTGAAAAAGTCCACCGACAGATGAACTTTTTCGATATCATGGACCAGCAAAATCAGATAACTGCTTTTTTGAACCGTTCCGTCAACGCTCTGTACCGTTCTTCCCCGCGGATGGAATCAAACCATTCCCAACCTTTTCTCTCTTCAAGAAAATTCAGGTCGTTTGCAAGAAAAGCAGTAAATCCTCTATCGAGCGCTTCTTCCCCATCGTAAAGAGAAAAATGTTTATACATCTCGCCGTTGCTTCTATACCCTGTAGTCAATCTTCCCGTAATTCTGTCCAAGGTGGGAGAATGATATCGAAGAATCGCACCTTCCGGCAAAACAGAAATTTGCTCGATGATTTCAACAGATTCCTCAAGCGCCTTGTAAGCCTCTTCCTTTCTGCCGGTTACCGCCAATGCCGCTGCAAGACGGAAACCAAGCATATATCGGTCGGCAAACCAAAGGTCAAGCCCCTTTCCTCCCATTACGGAATTTTCCCCATCCGTATCAGAAAAAAGATTGAGCATTTCCAACGCCTTTTTCATTGCCCACGCACTGTTTTCCGCGGAAAGCGGATCTCTTTTGCGCAATTCTTCAAAACAAATTTCTTGAATCCTATGACACAAATTCAACTGTCTTTGCAGATCATATTTTTTCCATTCCTTTCGGTAAAAATATCTTTTTTCCAAATATTTTTCAATATCACTGTCACTCAGTCCGGATTTTTCCGTATACACCTTCAGCGCATGCTCCTCTTCCATGCCAATATACATCTCCTGCGCCCAATCAATATACATTTTATCCGTACACAAAGCGGAAAAATCCTCAAAAACGGCGCAAAGCTCGTCGGTATGAATGTGATCAATATACATGATTCGCAGCATATAATACGGTATCAGATAGACCTTCGGAAAATCTCGCTTCATTGCTTTCAGAAAAGCATACTGCTCTTCAGGTTCGCAAAGCTTTTCATATTCCTCCCATCTTTTTTGAAGGTTCTTTTCTTTATCTTCCTTTGTGCAGCCAAGCAATTCATCCACACGGATTTCAAAAAAATCTGCAATCACAGGCAAAAGCTCGATATCGGGATAAACCACGCCGTTTTCCCAACGGCTGACAGTCTGAAAAGAAACACCCAATTTTTCCGAAAGCACCTCTTGTGTAAAGCCTCGCTCACGGCGAAGTTTTCTTAAATTTTCAGCAAAATTCAGTTTCATATTTCAAATCTCCTAAAAAATGAATTTTTGTAGCCGTGCACTGCTTACAATGCTATTATATATCAGAAGGTTCATCTTTTCAATAACACATTTTGTGAGAATTTTTCCTTGTTTGCGAGAATTTATCAAAATATAAAAAACGGCAAGTTGTTTCTCTCTATTGCTCAACTGTTTGAACTTGGTCTATACTCAAACAACGCAAGTCGGTGAAATTGATTTGGAGCAATTCCATAGAAAAAGTGCCATTCTGCTATGCTTCATGACACTTTTTCTGTGATATCTTTATTGTTTTGGCTGGTTTTTTGTTCCAATCAGCGACAATGAATTCTCTTTTTTCACTTTACCCTTCAAAATCGGAGAAAGAGGTTTATAAACGAGGAAAGTCAGTAAAATACAAACCGATCCCTTAACAAACGTAAAAGGAAGATTAAAAATCAAAAGTGCTTCAACCAGATTATCTACGAAAGGCAGAATTGCACTGTAAAGACCGATGATGGTGTCCATCGGAATCATTACTTTGGCGTAAAAAGGATAGGTAATAAAATAATTTACAGGGAAACTCATCAGAGCTGCTGTAACAGCACCAACCAATGAGCCGAGAACCGCACCGGATTTTTTATGGAAACGTTTATAAAGCAAACCAGCCGGAAAAACGAACGCAGAGCTGATGATGAAATTGGCAAGTTCTCCAACGCCACTCGTTGTTGTAAAAAACAGATGCAGAACATTTTTCAAAAAACATACAGCCACACCTGCGAGAGGAGAAACCGCAAAGGAAGTCAAAAGCGCGGGAAAATCCGAAATATCAAATTTCAGAAAGCTTGGAACAACGGGAACGGAAAATTCAAGCATCATCAGAACGATGGAAAGCGCAGACATGACGGCAACAACAGCCATCGGACGTGTATAACCGCGTAGGGATTTTTTTTGATTCATTTTTATTTTTTCCTTTCAAAAATATATTGGAAAAAACAAAAACCCCATTTTCAAAATGGGGGAGATTTCGCATATATGCAAAAATACAGAGCTTTTGTCTTTTCTCATCCGGACTTTAACCGTCGGTACAGGAATCTCACCTGTTCAGCAAAACGCGCGCGGACTTTACCGCCGATGTGGAATTTCACCAACCCCCAAAGAAGCAATCAAAAAGATTGCAATTTAATTTTGAAAAGCGAGAAAGGGACGCCGGAGCGCCCCTTCTCTATCATATTCAGTATAAAACCAAATTATGCAAGGATTTCAGAAACAACGCCGGAACCAACGGTTCTACCGCCTTCACGGATAGCGAAACGGAGACCTTTTTCCATAGCGATAGGAGAAATGAGTTCAACAGTCATATCAACGTTATCGCCGGGGCGGCACATTTCAACACCGTCGGGAAGGTTGATAACACCGGTAACGTCAGTTGTTCTGAAGTAGAACTGAGGTCTGTAACCAGCGAGGAAGGGTTTTTTACGACCGCCTTCTTTTTCAGTCAATACGTAAACCTGGCCAAGGAACTTGGTGTGGGGTTTAACAGTGCCGGGTTTGCAGAGAACCTGACCTCTTTCGATTTCGTTCTTCTGGATACCACGGAGAAGAGCACCGATGTTGTCACCTGCTTCAGCCTGGGGAAGAAGCTTCTTGAACATTTCAACGCCGGTAACGGTTGTCTTTCTGCTTTCATCAGTAAGACCAACGAGTTCAACTTCGTCGCCAACCTTAACAGTACCTCTTTCTACTCTACCAGTAGCAACGGTACCACGGCCTGTGATGGAGAATACGTCTTCGACAGGCATAAGGAAGGGAAGGTCGGATTTTCTTTCAGGAGTAGGAATGAAGGAGTCAACTTCGCTCATGAGTTCGAGAATGCATTCGTATTCAGGAGCGGAGGGATCATTGTTGGTGGAAACAAGAGCTTCTCTTGCGGAACCACGAACAACGGGAGTGTCATCGCCGGGGAAATCGTACTGAGAAAGGAGATCACGGATATCCATTTCTACGAGTTCGAGAAGTTCTTCGTCGTCAACGAGGTCGCATTTGTTCATGAATACAACAATTGCAGGAACACCTACCTGACGAGCGAGAAGTACGTGTTCACGAGTCTGCTGCAGAGGACCGTCGGAAGCAGCAACAACGAGGATAGCGCCGTCCATCTGAGCAGCACCTGTGATCATGTTCTTAACG
>JAFQEK010000110.1 GCA_017399025.1 Clostridia bacterium | reverse complement strand
GCCTTCAGCCCTTCCCCAGATCAGAATAACAAGTCTGTTCCTATTTCAGACGATGGGGAAGGTGGATTTTTGATAGCGGAGCGTATCAAAAAGACGGATGAGGTTTTACACGCATAAAATCCCGTTTACCGTTCTGTTCTTCATCGAACTCACGTTATTTTATCAATGTCAGCATCGAACTCACGTTAAATCAATAAATCAGGGCATGAGAAACAAATTTCTCTGCCCTGATTTGCTATACTATAGAAAATTTATTTTGCAGATGCACATCGAGCGCGCATTAAAATTCAATATCTTTCACTCTGTTTACAAGAGGCAAGCCCGCTTCTTTTGCAAGTCCGTATGCAAGCGCATATGAACCGCCGAGTCCTTCTGTGCTGTGGCTATCGCTTGTGATCACGGCTTTTCCGCCGTGTTCGGCAAGATAACGCATGATATCGAAAGCGGGGTACGGTGTTTTTCTGTATCCTCTGGAAATGGCACCCGTATTGATCTCAAACGGAATACCCGTTTTCAGAAGCTGATCTGCTGCCGCTTGCCAAGCCGCGATATAACGGGGATGTTTCGGATCGAACGCAAGACCTCTGTCCCCGAATTTGGTCAGCAGGTCAAAATGCCCGATGATATCTGCGTTCATTTTTTCGGGGATATTGCCAACATCCCTGTAATAAGCCTCCGCATAGGCGTAAATATCGCCGTCAAAGCAACGCAAAATCCCATTCCAAGCCACATCTGCGGATTCATCAACGGGAATCTTTTCATCTCCGCTGCAAACGTAATGCACCGAGCCGATCACGTAATCAAAACCACAAGCATCCATTTCGGTCAGATAGTCCCTTTCGATACCGCAATACACACGGATACGGTCAGCGTATTTTACGCGCAGACGCTCGATTTCTTTTCGGTAATCCGAAACCCGTTCGGGTGCAATTGCCCAATCACAGCCTTTCCAAAGCGGTGAATGCACCGAAAAACCGATCACGGAAAGTCCAAGTTCTACCCCGCGCAAAACCATTTCCTCCGGCGTATTTTTCCCATCGCAAAAGACGGTATGCATGTGGAAATCTGCCGTCGGCTTCATTTCGTCATTTTCTCCTGCTTTACCTTGTGGTCAATCACGTGGCGGGAAGCAAGCTCTCTATGGATATCCTCCAAGGAAATACCCATTTCAAGCATAAGCACCATCACGTGATAGGTCAGATCGGCAATTTCATAAATGGTTTCCGCTTTGTCGCCTGCTTTGCCTGCGATGATGACCTCCGTGGATTCTTCTCCGACCTTTTTCAGGATTTTATCAATTCCTTTTTGGAACAGATACGAGGTATAAGAGCCTTCCTTGGGGTCAGCCTTTCTGCCCTCCAGCATTTTCATCAAGCCTTCCAGAGAAAATTCGTGTCTGTCTTCACTTTCGTAAATCACTTCGTTGAAGCAGGAATCCGTTCCCTTGTGGCAGGCAGGACCCTCCTTTTCCACAAGAACAGTCAGCGCGTCTCTGTCGCAGTCTGCGGTAATGCTGACGATGTGCTGATAATTTCCGCTGGTTTCGCCCTTGAGCCAAAGCTCGTTTCTCGAACGGCTCCAGAAGCAGGTCAGACCTTTTTCCATGGAGATCGCAAGGCTTTCTTTATTCATATACGCCACGGTCAGCACCTTTTTGGTTTCAGCATCCACCACGACGGCGGGAATCAATCCCTTTTCATCAAATTTCAATTCGTTGATATCAAACATTTTCAGTATATCCTTTCTTTATATGCGGGCATGATTTTGCTTTTTGGAAAAACAAAGACAAATTTTGTTTCTCTGCAAAACTTTTTCTTTGCCAAAAAGAAAAAAGCATTTCTTTTGATCAGATACGCGGTACGGTTCTGACGTTGATGCCGTCACGCAAGAGTTTTTCCTTCAGATCGCAGATATTCACTTCTCCGAAATGGAAAATGGAAGCCGCAAGTCCCGCGTCCACACGGGGGAGCGTTCGGAAAAGCTCCGTGAAATCCTCCATACAGCCTGCGCCGCCCGAGGCAATGACAGGAACGTTGACCGCAGAAGAAACCGCATCGAGCATTTCCAGATCAAAGCCCTTTTTCACGCCGTCCGTATCAATGGAATTGAGCACCACCTCGCCCGCGCCGAGCTCCACGCAATGCTTGATCCAGGAAATGGCTTCCATGCCCGTATTTTCTCTTCCGCCCTTAGCAAAAACACGAAAAACTCCGTCTACTCTTTTTACATCGGCAGAAATCACAACGCATTGACTTCCGTATTTCTTTGCCGCTTCCGTAATCAGAAGCGGATTTCTGATTGCACCCGAATTGACGCTGACTTTATCTGCGCCGCATTTCAGCACGCGGTCAAAATCTCCGACGGTATTAATACCGCCGCCGACAGTCAACGGAATAAAAATCGTACGGGCAACCTCGGTCAGAATATCCGTAAACAAGGCTCTGCCCTCGGCAGAAGCCGTAATATCATAAAAAACAAGCTCGTCCGCGCCGCCATCGCTGTAAAATTTCGCAAGCTTGACGGGCGAGGAAACGTCTGCAAGTCCCAAAAAATTTACACCCTTGACCACTCTTCCGTCTTTCACGTCAAGACAAGG
>JAFQEK010000109.1 GCA_017399025.1 Clostridia bacterium | reverse complement strand
CGAGGACGCCGGTCCCTACAATACGAGAAAGAATACAGCGTCTTTCTTTCGTGCATATCGTGAGAAACACGGCTTGATTTCGATTATAGTCCGCACCCTTCAACCGAGTGGTCTTGCGATTTTTAAGTTCGTCCATTTTTCATCACCTATTCCATTATATCACAAATCGGCAGAGAAAACAAGTTCTCTGCCGAAATTTTGTGCCTGCCAATTCTCCGCTAAGAATGCTGTTGCCCCGGAAACGAATGGGAATCCCCTTGCATTTTGAAAAGAATTTTGATATAATAAACAAAACGGGCAAACGGAAAACTGTTGATTTTCGTTTGCCGGAAAATGAAAGAACATGGACCTGAAATCCGTGGAAAGGAAACCTTATGAATTATCAAACCGTTACAGAGGCTTTGAATGCGCTTCGTTTATTGGAAGAAAAACAATCTGCGCTTTCCCATGCCATGAATATGATCGTTTACGATGCCGCTACTGCCGCGCCGAAAAATACGGCTCTCGGGAGAGGCAAAACACTTGGTATTCTCAGCGAATATATGTATGAATTGATTGCCGCGCCCGAAAATATGGAATGGATTGCTTATTTGCACGAGCATGAAGACGAATTGACCGCAGAAGAAAAAAGAAGAATTGAAATGACGGAAAAAAGCTGTCAGCAAATTTCCCGTATTCCTCAAAATGAATATACGGAATATCAAATGCTTCTCAACGATGCGCAGACTGTCTGGGAAAAAGCAAAAAACGAAAATGATTTTCCCGCTTTCGCGCCTTATCTGGAAAAAATCGTTGCGTTCAACCGCAAATTTGCGGGATATTACAATCCTGCCATGGCACCTTACGATGCGCTTCTCAATGAATTTGAAGAAGGCATGACCATGGATGTTTTAGATCCGTTTTTTGAAAAACTGCGCAGCGCAATCGTGCCTTTGCTCGAAAAAATCCGTCTTGCGGAACCGATTGACGATTCGTTTTTACATCGTTCTTTCCCCGTTGAAAAACAGAAACAGTGTGCCGAATATCTCATGGCGGTTTTGCAGATCGACCGCGGTTATTGCGGTCTTGCGGAATCCGAACATCCCTTTACCGATAATTTCAATAATAAGGATGTTCGTATTACCACGCATTTTTATGAAAATAATCTGACGAGCGCGCTCTATTCCGTGATTCATGAGGGCGGCCATGCCATTTATGAGCTTGCCTGTGATGACCGTTATAATCAGACTGCAATCGCGGGCGGTGTTTCAATGGGGATTCATGAAAGCCAGAGCCGTTTCTTTGAAAATATCATCGGACGTTCCGAGCCCTTTATTCATGCGGTTTATCCTGAAATCCGCGCGTGTTTCCCCGAACAGCTTTCGGATGTATCCGAAGAGGCTTTTTACCGTGCGGTCAACCGTGCCGAACCGTCTTTGATTCGTACGGAAGCAGATGAGCTGACGTATTGTCTGCACGTTATGATCCGTTATGAATTGGAAAAAAAGCTGATTGCCGGTACGCTTGCGGTTGGGGATCTTCCCTCGGAATGGAACCGCTTGTATCGGGAATATCTCGGCGTTGAGGTTCCCGATGACACCCATGGCTGTTTACAGGATACCCATTGGTCGGGCGGCAGCTTCGGTTATTTTCCCTCCTATGCGCTCGGCAGTGCGTACGGCGCGCAAATGCTTGCTTTTATGAAAAAAGATATTCCCGATTTTGAAGAAAAACTCCGTGTTGCCGATCTTGCCGATATCAAAGGCTGGCTTGGCGAACATATTCACCGTCATGCAAGCCTTTATCAGCCGTCCGTTCTTTTTGAAAATGCCTGCGGTTCTTTTGATCCTTCTTATTATGTGGATTATCTGACCGGGAAATTCAAAAAGCTGTATCATATCTGAATATAAAAAACTCCTCTTGTGCTGATTGAATCGGTGCAAGAGGAATTTTTAACTTCTGTTTAACGCGAGTTCGATGAAAAGATCGAGATTGTTTGCGGTGCTGCCTTCCCCATACACCAATGCTACACAGACTTTTTATGAAAATGAAGGGGAAGGCTTTGAACGCCATACATTTTGTTAAGACAAGATCGTAGGCGTAGACGCTCCCTGCAACACAAAAAAATCAGATGTATAATTTTATAGAAGTTCACACGTTCTTTTTCCATCGAACTCACGCCACGTTAAGAAAAACCCTTGCGCAGGGGATTTCGCAAGGGTTTGGGAAAGAGATTATGCTTTATTTTCTTTTTTCTTATCGATCATACGGGAGAAAATTTTGATAAATTCAACCACGGGAATGATGGTAATGGCAATGAGCATGGCGATACCGTATTCTCTGAGGTTGAGGTGTGCGAGGCTGAATGCATCGGCAAGGAAAGGTACTTCGATCACCACGGTGGTCATGATAAAGGAAAGCAGACCTGCGCCCCAGAGCCAGACGTTCTGTGTTTTCATGGTGAAAATGGAGCCGTGGAGGGAACGCATATTGAAGGCATGGAAGATTTCAGCCATGGAAAGCGTAAGGAACGCCATGGAGCTTCCGAGCATTTCGGCGCTGTAATGTCCTTCCAGAATCGCTTGCGCATGGAAGGTTTCCGCAAGATAATATCTGCCGATAAAATAAGAAATCAGCGTGATGGCGGTTACGAGGATGCCCTGGTATGCAACGGCAAAGCCGAGACCGCCCGCAAAGATGCCTTCTTTGGAATCGCGGGGCTTGCGGTTCATGATATTGCTTTCGGGTTTTTCCATACCGAGCGAAAGAGCAGGGAAACAGTCTGTGATCAGGTTGATCCAGAGCAGGTGAACGGGTTGGAAGATCGTGAATCCCATGAGGGTTGCGCAGAAGATGGCAAGCACCTCGGAGAGATTGGAGGCGAGGAGGAACTGGATGGATTTACGGATATTATCGTAAATTCTTCTGCCTTCGCCGACGGCGGAAACGATGGTTGCAAAGTTATCGTCGGCAAGAATCATATCGGCAACGTTTTTGGTAACGTCCGTACCCGTGATACCCATACCGACACCGATATCGGCGTTTTTGATGGAGGGGGCATCGTTGACACCGTCGCCCGTCATGGCGGTTACTTTGCCTTTTTTACGCCATGCGTTGACGATTCTCGTTTTGTGTTCGGGCTGAACACGCGCATAAACGGAATATTTTTCCACCTCGTTTTCAAAATCTTCATCGGAAATTTCATTGAGCTCTGCGCCTGTGATCGCCTGATCTGCGCTTTCGATGATGCCGAGCTGGAGCGCGATGGCAACGGCGGTATCCTTATGGTCGCCTGT
>JAFQEK010000108.1 GCA_017399025.1 Clostridia bacterium | reverse complement strand
TGCTTTGTTTATCACGCCTCAATACGGTTCAAAGGTACGCTTGGCAACGGTTCTTACCGATATGCCCTTAACAACGGAGAATTCCGTTATGGTAAAGGACTGTGGTTCTTGTGAAATTTGTAAGCGTGCATGTCCCGCAAAAGCAATTTCAGGTAATAATTATGTTTACGGCGCCTCCAGGGATACCATTTTAGATGCGCGCCGCTGTTCCGAACATATGAAAACGTATAAAGATATCGGCAGAGGCGCTGTTTGCGGTATTTGTATGCGCGTATGTCCTTATAACCAAAGAAAAAATAAACAGGAGGGACAAAATTTTGATTAAACTGTTAAAGTATATGAAAGGATATCGTGCCGCCGCGATCTCTGCTCCTTTTTTTAAGGTATTGGAAGCTCTTTTTGAATTGATGATTCCTCTTGTTGTAGCAGAAATCATTGACGTTGGTATTGCAAATTCAGATCGTCCTTATGTTGTAAAAATGTGCGGACTGATGATCTTGCTCGGATTTGTCGGTTTTACTTGCACGATGTTTGCACAATATTTTGCAGCCCGTGCCGCTGTCGGATTTTCCGCCAATGTCAGAAGCGCAATCTTCGGACATGCACAAAAGCTTTCTTTTTCCGATATTGACCGTCTTGGCACATCTACCATGATCACAAGAATTACAAGCGATGTCACACAGGTACAATCGGGTGTAAATCTGACTCTTCGTCTCTTCTCGCGTTCTCCCGTCATTGTATTCGGTTCCATGATTATGGCATTTACTCTTGACATAAAATCCGCATGGATCTTTGTTGTCGCCATTCCGATTCTTTGCGTGATCGTTTTCGGTATTATGCTCGGCTCCATTCCTCTTTATAAGAAGGTACAGGCGCAGCTGGACCGGGTTCTTGGCATTACCAGAGAAAATCTTGCGGGAACAAGAGTTATTCGTGCGTTTGCCAATGAAGAAACGGAAATCCACCATTTCAATAAGAGCAATACTTCCCTGACAGCCATGCAAAAATTTGCGGGTAAATTCTCTGCTTTGATGAATCCCATTACTTGTCTTGTTGTCAATTTAGCTATTGTCGCCTTGATTTATACGGGCGCAATTCGCGTAGAAGCGGGAATTTTGACACAGGGGATCGTCATTGCACTTTATAACTATATGTCGCAAATTCTTGTTGAACTTGTGAAATTGGCAAATTTGATTATTACGATGACAAAAGCAGCCGCTTGCGCAGGACGCATCGAACATATCCTGGAAGAAGGCGGAAAAACACCTGAGCGTGCAGAAAGTAACGAAAAAAAGGATGATTTCGCCGTTACGTTTTCTCATGTCAGTCTGGCTTATGAAAATGCTTCCGAAGAATCCTTATCCGATATTGATTTTTCTGTCAGAAAAGGAGAAACCGTTGGTATTATAGGCGGTACAGGTTCCGGAAAAACTTCCCTTGTCCATTTGATTCCTCGTTTTTATGATGCTTCCCACGGCGAAGTTCGTTTGGACGGTATTGATATCCGCGCTTATTCCTCCGAAGAACTCCGTAAAAAAGTCGGCATCGTCATGCAAAAAGCCGTTCTTTTCCAAGGCACAATTCGCGAAAATATGCTTTGGGGAAATCCCAACGCCACAGAAGAAGAAATTATGGCAGCTTTGGAAACCGCGCAGGCAAAGGAAATCGTGGAAAACAAAGAGGGCGGTTTAGATTTTGTTTTAGAACAAGGTGGCAAAAATCTGTCCGGTGGACAAAGACAGCGTCTTGGCATCGCAAGAACACTGGTGGCAAACCCTGAAATTCTGATCTTCGATGACAGTGCTTCTGCTCTTGACTATGCAACCGATGCCCGTTTGCGTTCAGCGGTTCACAAAATGAAAGGCGAACATACTGTTTTCATCGTTTCACAACGCGCTGCCTCTATTCTCCACGCCGATAAAATTCTCGTTCTGGACGATGGTAAGCTTGTCGGAGCGGGAACACATGAAGAACTCCTTGCTTCTTCCGAAGTGTACCGTGAAATTTATTATTCCCAATTCCCGAAAGAAAAGGAGGCATCCCTCGCATGAAAAAGAAAAATAATGCCTCCAAAGGCACGTTGAAAAAAGTTTTGGCTTATGTACGTCCCTATTATGCAGGACTGATTCTTTCTCTTCTCTGCGCCGCTGTTGCAGTCGTTCTGACACTTTATATTCCGATTGCTGTCGGTGATGCCATCGACCATATCATTGAACCCGGAAATGTCCATTTGGACATTATCATTGATATTCTGATCAAAATCGGAATTGCTGCTGCCGTTGCCTCCTTGATTCAATGGATTCAGGGTGTTATCAATAATAAAATTACTTTTGGAATTGTCAGAGATCTCAGAAGTGCCGCATTCAGCAAATTGCAGCAGCTCCCTGTTTCTTACAGTGATACCAATGCGCACGGTGATATCGTCAGCCGTATCATTGCGGATGCCGATCAATTTTCCGAAGGCTTACTGATGGGTTTTTCGCAATTGTTTACGGGTGTAATCACTATTTTCGGAACATTGCTGTTTATGTTTATCATCAATTGGAAAATTGCGCTTGTCGTTGTCGTAGTAACGCCCCTCTCTCTCTTTGCTGCAAGTTTCATTGCCAAGAGAACCCATTCACTGTTCTCTGATCAGGCAGAGATTCGAGGAAAACAGACTGCTTTTATCAATGAAATCATCGGAAATGAAAAAGTTGTCCGCGCATATGGTCATGAATCCGAAGCCATTGAAACCTTTGAAGGTTATAACAGAGAGCTTGAAAACTGTTCTCGCAAAGCCGTATTTTTCTCTTCTATCGTCAATCCCACAACCCGATTTGTAAACAGCATTGTTTATGCAGGTGTCGGACTCGTCGGCGCGCTTTCCGTTATTGCGAATCCTGTGGCATTCACTGTCGGAAACCTTTCCGTATTTCTCAGTTATGCAAATCAATATACCAAGCCTTTCAACGAAATTTCCGGTGTTGTAACGGAGCTTCAGAATGCGCTTGCGTGCGCTTCCCGTCTGTTTGCCCTTGTAGAAGAAGATCCTCAAACGCCCGATGCACCGAATGCAAGAGTGCTTACCGAAGCAAACGGCAATATCAAAATTCAAAACATTTCTTTCTCTTATACGGAAGATAAGCCTCTGATCCGTGATTTTTCGATCTCTGTTCCACACGGAAACCGCGTTGCCATCGTTGGCCCCACCGGTTGCGGAAAAACGACTCTGATCGGATTGCTTATGCGTTTTTACGATGTTGACAGCGGAAGTATTCTCGTTGACGGAACGGATATCCGTGATATCACAAGAAACAGCCTGCGCCGTTCTTACGGAATGGTTTTGCAGGATACGTGGCTGAAAACCGCCACGATCAAAGAAAATATTTCCATCGGTAAACCGGATGCAACCGATGAGGAAATTATTGCGGCGGCAAAAGCATCTCATGCCCATAGCTTCATCAAGCGACTGCCTAAGGGTTACGATACCGTAATCAGCGATGACAGCGGACTTTCCCAAGGTCAGAAGCAGCTTCTCTGCATTACTCGCGTTATGCTTGCGTTGCCTCCGATGCTGATTCTGGACGAAGCTACGTCTTCGATAGATACCAGAACGGAAATGAGGATTCAGAACGCTTTTGCCACGATGATGCAAGGAAGAACAAGCTTTATTGTTGCGCACCGTCTTTCCACAATCCGCGAAGCGGATCTGATTCTCGTTATGAATGAAGGACAAATTGTTGAAACAGGCACGCACGATTCCCTTCTGAAGAAAAAAGGATTCTACGCCGAGCTTTATAACAGTCAGTTCGCCCAATAAAAAGCGGCAAGTTGATTTGCACAATTTCCTATGGAATAAACAAAATTCCCACAGACCAGGCAAACGGTTTGTGGGAGTTTCATTTTAAAAATTATTTTTAATGGAATAATATACGCAAGGGTGTGTTTCGCCTCGATATTGAACGGAAGCCTTCATTTTTGTTTTTTGCATTCCCGATTTTCTCATCACCTGAATACTTGCCAAATTTGTCTTGAAAGCACCTGCGTAAACCTCCGAAAATCCTTTTTCAAAGAAATATCGGATCCCGGCTTGCAAAACTTCCGTTGCATAACCTTGGTTTTGGTATTTGGGATGAATGGCATATCCGACTTCCATGGAATTCCCATTTACAGACACTTCATGAAAAAGTCCGATCAATGTTTCATTCAGGAAAACACCGGCGGTGTAAGAATCCTGCTTTTGTGATAAAGACTGCAAATGATAAAATGTTTTCAGAAAATCTTCTCTGCTCTTAAAATCCGGAATGAGATATGTTTTCTTCACCTCCTCGTTAGTCAAAAGTTCAAAAAGCGAGGAAATATCATGTTCTGTTATTTCTTTTAATACTAAACGTTCTGTCTGAATCAGCATAGAGAACTCCTTTTAGATTGATAGAATTAATATATCACATTTTTGGATTCATTTCAATACCATCAATAATTTTCTATTGAAAAACAGATAAATGTATGGTAAAATAAATCAACAAGATTTTTAAGGAGAGCTTTTCATGCAACGGATTGATATAAAACTTTGCGATGTCTTCATCAGTTGGACAGGTGCAGACGTAAAAATGAAAGAGGAAATTGCAGAACATCTGAAAGCTGCCGGCATAGAGCCCTTGCTTTCCGATGAACACTGTCAGGGAGATTTTGTCGAATGGAGCCGAAGCGCGGCTACCTCAGCGCATATTTTTTTGACAATCATAACGGAAAACGCACTGCAAAGCGAAGGAATGAAATGGGAGCTTGAGGAAATTGACAAAAAACTCTGCTCGGATGAGAAAGATTTCTGGAAAAACGCATTGATTCCCGTATGCAAGGATCTTTCGCTTTTTGAACGGTATAAAGAAAAATTATCAGAAGAGGGACAACAAACGCTCAAAACAATCAGCGCTGTTATCATGGAACTGGATGAAGACGGAACATTGACGGAAAACTGTTTGAAAATAATCTCAGAAAAAACGGCAGAGAGAATCGTTTCCCATATGCATACCCTTTACCGTGAAAAAACAAAACCCGATTTCATCAAGCTGATTTCTCTTTGCGGAACGGATGTTGCCGATGCGGAGCACCCGTTTGAAGACCTTTACATACAGAGAAAAATCACGGAAACGGATAACAATCGGCAAGAAATCGCTTCTTTTGAAACACCGGAAAATCTTATTTCGGAAGAAAGCATATCTTTCATATACGGTCCCGCAGGCTGCGGAAAATCACAGTATATCAATCAGATTCGTTCCTGTGCCGGCGAAAACGACCTTGTTATGTCGCTTTCCTGCGCGGATGTTTCTGCCGACGGACGAGAATTTTTTGATATTCTCTTTGAAACGTTCAAAAAAATATGCGGTAACCGAGCGTATTACACCAAAGAGAATTTTATCCGTCTGCTGAAAGCAAAACGCCTGATTCTGATCCTTGACGGTATGGACGAAATCACAACCAAAACGGATACCCGTATTTTCGTTGAAAAAATCGCATCGTATTATAAGCCTAACAATAAAAGTACAACACTGATTTTCACGGGAAGAAACGAAAAGGACGCAGATATTCTGTCTTTCGGCGGTAAATCCGTGCGCCGTTTCCGTTTGGATCCGCTGACGGAGGAAGAAATCGAAAAACTCGGAAGCAATCTTTTCCTGCTTTTCAAGGAGGAAGAAAAAAGCGGTGAATTTTACGTGCGTATCAAAGATCTGAACGATGAAATCCGTGCCAATCCCCTGCTCCTCTCTCAGCTTGCCATCGTATACAACAATTCGGGCGATATTCCGAAAACTGTCGTAGGCATTCTCGATGCCGTTTCGGATATTACCCTGCGTGCAGACAAAACCTTGCACAGAAATCTGCAAGCCATACCGGAAAAATATAAAGAAATGGTACAGCATGATATCAGCGGCATTCTGAAAAGCTTTTCCAGAGAAAAATATGAAAAAACCTCTCAGGGCAAGAATATTGAGTTTTCCAAAATATTCAATCATATTCTGAAAGAAAAGTACAAGGAAAAAGGCGACGCCTGCCGCGAGAGAACGGAATTTCTGCTTGAATATCTGCGCAACAGAGCGATTTTTACCGATGGAAAGTTTTATCATAAAATGTTCCTTGAATATTTCACTGCGGTCGCTTATTATGAGGAAAGCTTCGATGAAGATTACGGAGAAATTGATGATAGCGCGGTTATTGACGAGCTTTTCAGCCATTATAACGATGTATATTGGCATGACGTCATTAAGCTTTTCCTTGTCAAAGCGGACAGCTGTATTGACGGCGAAACAACGGGAGAGCTTTACAAAGAAATTCTCTCCGACAGCGGGATTGAGGAATATACCCTCTTGTTCGATGCCTGCCGTGAATTGATCGTACACAAAGAAGAAGCCCATCTCGTTCTTGTAACGGAAATTCTTGAAAAATCGGCAAACGGAGAATATCCGCCTTACGGCCCGCTCTTCTGGTACGTTCCCGAATATGAACTCTATGAAACTGCTGTTCTTGCCGCAGAAAAGCTCACGGGGAATGCAAAAGCACTGGCGCTTGTGCGCGACGTTTGTTTTGTTTTCGGAAGAAAATATACGGTGGCTGATATAACGAGTGAAGTTGACGGCAAAAATCTGTATCAAACGGCAAAGCCTGGACTCAGCGGTGTGCGCGATGCCCTCATAGAGCTTTTCTGTATAGGTCAAACGGATTCCCCGATCGGCGCGGATATATATCCTCGCTGTTTCAATATTGAAGAAGCCAAATCATTCATGGAATACGGACACGGTGTATTCGGCAGAATGAAAACACTTTTTGAAGATGAGCTTGGTCTTTGGAGAGGAGAAGACTATCCTGAGCTTGGCGGCGAATATATCGGCTTTGTTTCCTGTCCGTATGATAGAGCGGAAATGGAACGGAAACTGAATGAAAAACCGACCACAAAAGTGCGTGGGCTTGCGCTTACCAATACCCAAAATACCACGATGGACTATGTGGAGTTTGTCCGCACATCTGTGAAAGTCTTGTATGTTCCTGAAAATATCGAACGGTTTGAGGAGGATTTCGATCTGTTTATGCAACTCAATCCTTGCATTCTGACCTCAAACGAAAGTTTCTGCTATATTAACGATACGAAAAAACTTGTTATAAAATCCGAAGACCACCCGTTCTTCCACATACCCAAATTTGATTTTAATAAGCTGAAATCCACGGAAGAAATTTGCTTGCCGCAAGGTTTGACGGCAATTACTGAAAAGCAATTTTGCCGGTTAGAAAATCTGAAAAATGTCATTATTCCAAACTCTGTTACAGATATAGGAAAATCTGCATTCGAAGGTTGTATCAGTCTCTCTGGCATTATCATTCCCGATTCTGTTAGAGAAATCGGAAGTGGGGCATTTAAAGACTGTAACAGTCTCTCTGACATTACCATTCCCGATTCTGTTAAGAAAATCGGATTTGGGGCATTCAGTGGCTGTAGCAGTCTCCGCAGCATTACTATTCCAAATTCTGTTACACGTATAGAAGGTTGGGCATTCGGAGGTTGTAGCAGTCTTTCCAGTATTACCATTCCCGATTCTGTTAAGAAAATCGGATTGTATGCATTCAGTGGTTGTAGCAGTCTCTCCAACATTACCATTCCAAATTCTGTTACACATATAGAAGGGTCTGCATTCAGTGGCTGTAGCAGT
>JAFQEK010000107.1 GCA_017399025.1 Clostridia bacterium | reverse complement strand
TAAAGGTCAGCGATGACACCGCGGATCTGTGCGCAAACTTCTTCAGCCTGTGCGGAAGTAGCGGTAACGCCTGTACCGATAGCCCAAACGGGTTCGTAAGCGATAATCACGTTTTTGAGGTCTTCAGCGGAAACGCCGAGAAGAGCGATCTTGGTCTGTCTTGCAACGGTTTCATAAGTAACGCCCTGTTCGCGTTCGGTGAGAGTTTCGCCAACGCAGAGAATCACTTTAAGACCGTTTGCCAGCCCTGCTTTGGTTCTGCCGTTTACGGTAACGTCTGTTTCAGCAAAATACTGACGGCGTTCGCTGTGGCCAACGATAACGTATTTTACGCCGCATTCAGCAAGCATAGCACCGGAAATTTCACCTGTGAAAGCACCCTTTGCTTCCATGTGAATGTTTTCTGCGCCGATTTCGATGTTTGTGCCCTTGGTTGCTTCAACAGCAGCAGCGATATCAACGAAAGGAACGCAGAGAACGATCTTGCAACCGTCGAGACCTGCAACCTTGGGAGCAAGCTCATTCATGAAAGCGGTTGTCTGAGAAGGAGTCATATTCATTTTCCAGTTGCCTGCGATAACTGCGGCTCTTTTTGCCTTGTTCATTGTTCTAATACCTCTATTCTTTATATTTTAGTCAATGCGGAGATTTCCGTCTGTCCGCAGGGAGAAGCAGAAAGACGGAAACCGTTTAGGAAACAGTGTTGATTTACTTGAATTCTTATTTGTCGAGCAAGCAAGCAATTCCGGGGAGTTCCTTGCCTTCAAGGAATTCGAGGGATGCGCCGCCGCCGGTGGAAATGTGCGTAATGCGATCTGCAAAGCCGAGCTGTTCGCATGCAGCAGCAGAGTCACCGCCGCCTACGATGGTGATGGCATCGGATTCTGCGAGAGCTTCAGCAACAGCAATGGTACCCTTTGCGAGAGTGGGGTTTTCAAATACGCCCATAGGTCCGTTCCAAACAACGGTCTTTGCGTTCTTTACAGCGTCTGCGAAGAGCGCTTTGGTCTTTTCGCCGATATCAAGGCCCATCTTATCTGCGGGAATTTCGCTGGAATCAACGGTTTCAACAGCAATTTCCGCATCGATGGGATTCGGGAATTCTGCCGCAATAACGGTGTCAACGGGGAGAAGAAGGTTTACGCCTGCTTCTTCTGCTTTTGCCATCATTTCCTTGCAGTAATCAACCTTTTCGGCATCAAAGAGAGAAGTACCGATGGAATAACCCTTTGCCGCGAGGAAAGTATAAGCCATACCGCCGCCGATGATGAGGGTATCAACCTTGGTGAGAAGGTTGTTGATTACGTTGAGCTTATCGGAAACCTTAGCACCGCCGAGGATTGCAACGAAAGGACGAGCAGGATTTTCGAGCGCTTTACCCATAACGCCGATTTCTTTCTGGATGAGGTAGCCGCAAACTGCGGGGAGGTAATCTGCAACGCCTGCTGTGGTAGCGTGAGCGCGGTGAGCAGTACCGAATGCATCGTTTACGTAAACGTCAGCGTAAGCTGCGAGTTCTTTTGCGAAATCAGCCTTGTTCTTTTCTTCTCTTGCATCAAAACGAACGTTTTCAAGAAGAACAGCTTCGCCTGCTTTCAAAGCAGCAACCTTAGCTTTTGCATCCTCGCCAACGATATCTTCAGCAAAGGTAACCTTGCCGTCGAGATATTCATTGAGACGGTCAGCAACGGGTTTCAAAGTGAGTTTCTTCTTGTCGCCTGCTGCCTTTGCGAGGAGCTTAGCAGTTTCAGCAGCCTGTTCGGAGGCGGGAAGAGCTTCCACTTTTTTCTTTTCCTTCTTGGTAAGACCGAAGCCTTCGGTAAGAATGTTGTGGGGTTTGCCCATGTGAGAGCAAAGAATTACCTTTGCGCCCTGACCGAGAAGATATTTGATGGTGGGAAGTGCTTCAACAATTCTCTTGTCGCTTGTGATCACGCCGTCTTTCAGCGGTACGTTAAAGTCGCATCTTACGAGGACTGTTTTGCCGGCAACTTCAATGTCTTCAATTGTTTTTTTGTTGTAGTTCATTGGTTAACACCTATCCTTTACAATAAATTTTACATTTTCAGTATATCACGATTCACGGATATTTGCAATATTTTTTTGCAAATAAATGCCCGTGATTTTATGATTTCTTCCATATTTTTTGCATTTATAAAACCGCGCTTGCAAGTAAACGCGGTTTTCATACAAAAAATCAGTTGGCACTTCTCATGATATCGCCCTTGCGGACTTCAAAAGGAACGGGGATATAAAATTCCATAAAAGGATGTGGCGCAGATTCAACGGCTTCGCCGTTTGCATTCGTCATGCTCTCCACGCGCAAGGCTTGTCCGGGTTTGCCGGGCGTGATGATTTCTGCCATGTCTCCGACCTTGGTTTTGTTTCTCTGAATAAATTTGGCAATTCCTGTTTCGGGATTATAATCCGCGCAAACGGCAAGATAGGATTTTTCACGGAGATATCCCGGCTGTGTGCAGGTCTGCGCGTTTTTCATAGGATCGTCAAAATAATAACCCGTGCAGTATTCTCTGTGGCTGACGGAATCCAATTCGCGGATCCAACGCGGATCCAGCTTATAATTTTCTTTATCGGCAAGATATGCATCGATCGCAGCTCTGTAAGCGTTGGTTACCACCGCCGCATAATACGCGCTCTTCATTCTGCCCTCAATCTTGAAAGAAGTGATTCCGCTTTCCACAAGCTCGGGAACGTGTTCCAGCGTGCACATATCCTTGGAGCTCATGATGAACGTGCCTTCGGGATGTTCTTCAATCGGGAAAGGTATATCGGGACGTTTTTCTTCTCTGATGGTATAATTCCAGCGGCAAGGCTGTGCGCAGGCGCCGCGGTTGGCATCTCTTCCGACAAGCGCGTTGGAAAGCAGACATCTGCCCGAAAAAGAAACACACATGGAACCGTGGATAAACGCTTCGATTTCCAAATCTTCCGGGATATTTCTTCGGATTTCTTTGATTTCTTCAAAAGAAAGTTCTCTTGCAAGCACCACTCTCGTTGCGCCGAGCGCTTTCCACGCCTTTGCATTTTCGGAGCTGACAACACCTGCTTGCGTGGAAATATGTATCTGTGTGTTCGGGAGCAATTCCCGCACGAGCATGACCACCCCGAGATCGGCAATAATCGCCGCATCGGGTGCGCCGTTTTCCAAGGAAGCAAGCTTCTTCAAAAATTCACGGAGTGCGGGATATTCGTGTTCTCTGGGCATTGTATTAAGGGTGATATAAATCTTTTTGCCAAGCGCGTGCGCATAGCCGATGGCTTCGTTCAGCTCTTCTATTGTAAAATTATCCGCCGCCGCGCGCATTCCGAAATGGGTGCCCGCCAGATATACGGCATCTGCACCGTATAAAAACGCCGTTTTCATTTTTTCAAAATTGCCCGCGGGCGATAAAAGTTCGATCATGATGTTCATATCCTTTCCACAGCAACAGGTGGTTGCTGAAAAATATATTCCTAAACAACGGCGGCACGGATTTTTCATACCGCCGCGTATCCGATTCAAATTATAATCTTTTTATTATAGAAAATTGCACATAATCAGCCTCGCCGTTCCTCATAATTCAATCACATGAACACATGAAAAATTCAGATCGGCGATAACCCTCCCGCAAGCGTTGCCCGCTATTTGCTAAGGCTTGCCACGGCACGCAAATGCTCTGCGTACGTGCGGGAGAAAACCGTGGATTTATCTTTTGCGGAAACGAAATAATAATAATTCGTATCGGCGGGATATATCACGGAAAAGATGGCATCGTATCCGGGCGAACAGATCGCACCGGGAGGCAACCCTTTGATTTTATACGTGTTATAGGGATGATGCAGCGTGTCGATATCCTCTGCGGTCGGTGCACTTGTATCTCCCGAAAGCGTTTTGATATATTTCACCGTGGCATCGCTGTCCAAGCGCAAAAAATTTTTGCTTTTCAGACGGTTGAGAAAAACAGAAGCGATGGCAGGCATATCGGAACGGTAGTACGCTTCGCGCTCCACGATGGAAGCGATACGGAGAATCTCATCCACCGTATAACCGCGCGCGAGAGCAGCGGCACGCAGATCTTCGTCAAATTTACGGTTAAATGCCGCAAGCAGTTTGGCAATAACTTCTGTTTCCGAAGAATCCGCATAGAAAAAATAGGTATCCGGAAACAGATATCCGTCCAGACGGTAAGTTCTGTCCTTGTTTTCGGGTATTTCCGAAAGAAAACCGTAGCCGAAATCGCCGCCGTTTTCAATCACATGCAAAAAACCTTCCTTTGTACCAATGCCTACAGAAACGAATATATCGATGATCTCGTCCGTTGTCAGACCTTCGGGAACCGTAATCTTTTTTTGTAAACGGGTTCCCTTTTTCGGAGAAAGCGCATAACGGAGCTCATCATAGCTCATAGAATCATTCAAAGTAAATTCTCCCGAAAGATACTCCTCTCCAAATGAACGAAATTCCGCATACAAACGGTAAGCAATCGGAAAACGGATCAAACCCTTTTCCGCAAGAATGGAAGAAACGGCAGCCGTTCCCGACCCTTCGGGGATCACAACGTTTTCTTCCCGATCACGGGAAGAAAATGAAAAAATATCGTTCGCAACAAAAATAACAACCGCGCAAATACAAACGGAAGCAAAAAAAGAAATTCCGAAAAGTTTTGCCGCCGAAGATTTTCTTTGATTTTTCATCACAAAATCCGCCTTTCACGGAATAATTCCCATGCATTTTTTCTTATTTTGCATAAAGACGGTTCCGGTTATACCTCAAATAAACAGGTGTAAAATGGAAAAAACGGCAAAACAAAAGAAATCTGCCCAAAGCAAGGGCGCGGAAATCATATCCCAAAAAACAATAAAACGTTTTCTTTTCGGCGAAACGATCGGTTTTTGATGTTCCTGTTCTCCGCGTACGCGAAGAATCTTTTCCGCAGCATCGCAAATAAAAACAACCGAAGCAATCCCAATTCCCGCCAGAACAAAAAACAAGATCATGCGCGTTTCCGTTTCCGAAGCAAGAAACAGCAGATATTTTTCTCCGAACATCGCAAACAGCAGAAAGATAACATGCGCAAATACGGAGCAAAACAAATTTCCCGTAATGAATGCCGTTGCGGAAAGCAGGATACCGTTCAGGAAGTACGGAGGAAATGCTATCGGATTCATACTGAGTGCAGCATACAGAAAAGAGGAAACCAATACGGAAAACAGCGCGCCGCCGAAACGATATTCATACATCAGAATACCGCGGAAGAGAATCCCCTCCGTCAAAGCGGGAATCAGCACGAGCGCAAAAAACAAAACCGCAAAAGCGCCGAAAGAATCCGCCTCGGCAAAAAAGGATATGCCGTAAAGCGTATATGTACGGTAATCAAAAAAATCCGGAGCCAAGGAACGAAGAAATGTGCTTTGCGCGATCATCAGCAAAGCCGCGCCGAGGGAAAGCGCAATACTCCTGCCCTTTACGGGCAACAAACAGGAAGAAAGCCATTTTCCACCGCGCAAACAAAAAAACAACGCAATCGGCAAACCGAATATAAAAAGGAAAAACAGCGCCGAAAGAATATATGCGGCAGTGCTGCCGAGAGGTTCCGAAAAAATAAAACTTACAATACCGAAAAAGAAAACCGCAGGAAGCACGAGCGCAGGTGCCAGAAGAAAAGGATTTCGCCTTTGATTATTTTCCCGCATAAATGCCTCTTTCGCTCACGACCACATCCACGGAAATGTCATATCTGCCGTGAGGAACGTTTTTTACGATAAATTCCTCATAAGCAACCCCGATGGAAGCAGGCTTGAAAACACCGAAGAAACGGTCGTAATAACCGCCGCCGTAACCGATACGGTAACCCTTTCTGTCATAAACCACGGCGGGAACAATACAAAGCACATTCTGTCCTCCGTCCGTCAGCGGATCGAAAGCAGGCAGTGAGGAGAAAGGCTCCCGTAAACCGTAAGCGCCTTTTTCAAAATCTCCCGAAGAAGATACATAATGAAAGATCATGGTATGATCCTGTTCGCAGCAACGCGGAAAAGCAACCTTTTTACCCGAAGCGATCGCCGCTTCCATCAAAGGAAACACGTCTACCTCGCCTCTCACGGGATAATACAGCAAGAGCACATCCGCATAGCGGTAAGCCGCGCTTGAAAGAATATTCTGACAGATTTTCCGATCTTTCACAGCACGCGCTTCCGGAGAAATTTTCGCACGGCGTTCCAAATGCTGTTTTCTGATTTCGATTTTATGTTTTCTGATTTCGTACACGGGAACACCCTCCTTCCGTTGATTTTGCCGAAAATGTCTTCGGCAAAATCTTTTTCTGAAATGATAAGACTCGTTCGTTTTTTTGAAAAAGAATGCAGAGGATCAGTCTGCAAGCACGGATGCACGGATTTGTCCCGCTTTTTCTTCTCCGTAAAGCACGCCGATCAAAGCAAGCGCAAACTCCAGAGCAACGCCTGCACCAGCCGCCGTAATGATCTTTCCGTCACGGCAAACACGGGAATCGGAAAGCGAAGCTCCCGTAAGATACGTTTCAAAACCGGGATAGCAGATCGCTTTTTTATTTTTCAGATAGCCTCTCTTGCCAAGCACAAGAGGAGCCGCACAGATAGCAGCAAGAAAACCGCCGTTTTCATATACCGCAGAAAGCGTTTTTTCCACAACTGCGCTTTTATCCAGATGTGTGGTTCCCGGCATACCTCCGGGAATCACAGCCATATCGTAATCATAGGAAGAAATATCATCTGCATCAACATCAGCCGTAATGCGGATATTGTGGGAACCTGTCAATTCTTTTCCGCCGACACCCGCAACCGTAACATCAGCGCCTGCGCGGCGCAGGAGATCAACCGCGGTCAATGCTTCCACTTCTTCCGTTCCGTTCGCAAAAAACAAAATTACTTTTTTCATTCATATGTTCCTTTCATTCAGGCAATATCCAAAAGCGTAATTACCTTTTCCAGAATCTTTACGGAAATTTCATCCTCGGGAAGAGGCTCATTTTCCGCATAACAAACAATATTTTCCCAGCCGAGCTTGCTGACAGCGTAAGCCGCCGCCTTATGACAGCGTTCCATATAGGACTCGTCCAATTCATGAATATCTTTTTTCTGTCCCGTCGTTTCGCTTCTGCCCGTAACGAGCGACATTGCGATATCATATCGCATATCCAGATACAAAACCATATCGGGACGGGGAATACCGAGTTTTCCGTATTCAAAATCCTCTGCCCAGCAAACGAAGCTATCCCATTCATCGCGTTCAAGCTTTGCAAGCTGATGGATTTCATTGGAAGATGTATATCTCGTTGCAATGATCACCGTATCCGGCTTTTCGTAAAATTCTTTCCAATCCTTTGCGTACGAAGCAAAACGGTCAACCGCATAAAAAGAGGAAGCCGCGTAAGCATTGACGTCCTGAGGACGTTTTCCGAATTCACCCGCCAGATACATTCTTACAAGCGCGGAGGATTCGCTCGGATAATCGGGGAAAGAAATCACTTTCACTTCTCTTCCCTCTGCACGCAATTCCTCGGCAAGGATCGGTGTCTGGGTAGATTTACCCGAACCGTCCAGCCCTTCGATTACAATCAATTTTCCCATTTTCAATTCCTTTCCGAAAACATACCGTCAAAACGGTGCTTCCTCAGAAGCAGCAGAACCGTCATCCGATTTGTTCATTTGCATTTCCAGATATTGCTCTCTTGTAATCAGTACCGTACGGGGTTTCTGTCCCTCAGGAGGACCGACGATACCGCGGCGTTCCATCATATCAATGATTTTAGCCGCTCTGCCATAACCGAGAGAAAGCCTTCTCTGAATCAGGGAAGTGGAAATCTTTCCGGTTTCCACAGCGAGCGCAACCGCGCTGTCAAGCATGGGATCGGAATCATCCGCATCGCCCTCCGAAACAGGTGCGCCGCCCTTTCCTTTTTTCTGTCCGCAAAGTTCTGCGGCTCTGTTGATCTGTGCCATAACGTCATCCGAATACGCGCTGCCCGCAGATTGTGCGCGAATGAAGCCGATAATCTCTTCGATTTCCGTTTCGGAAACGAAAGAACCCTGTACACGGATCGGCTTGGGCGCGCCGACGGGCGCATACAGCATATCGCCGCGTCCGATCAATTTTTCCGCACCTTGCGCATCGATGATGGTACGAGAGTCGATCTGGGAAGCAACGGTAAACGCAATTCTCGAAGGGATATTGGCCTTGATCAGACCTGTGATAACGTCTACGGAAGGACGCTGCGTACCGATGATCAAATGCATACCCGCCGCACGCGCTTTTTGCGCAAGACGGCAAATGGAAGCTTCCACGTCATCGGGCGCGCTCATCATCAGATCGGCAAGCTCGTCTATCACAATCACGATCTGCGGCAAGACCTCCTGTGTGGGATCGTCCGCAATCACCGCGTTATATTGCGCAATATTTCTTGTATTTTTAGCTTCGATCAATTCAAAACGGCGCTCCATTTCCGTAACTGCCCAGTGCAGGGAGCCCGCCGCCTTTTTCGGATCAAAAACAACGGGAACCAAAAGATGGGGAATACCGTTATAAATATTCAGCTCTACCTTTTTTGGGTCAATCAAAATCAGCTTTACTTCATCCGGACGTGCTTTATACAGCAAGCTGACGAGCAAGCTGTTGATACAAACGGATTTACCCATACCCGTTGCGCCCGCAATCAGAAGGTGGGGCATTTTTGCAATATCGAGATAAACGGGAGCACCCGAAACGTCCATACCGAGACAAGTGGTCAAACGGCTTTTGGCATCCGCGAAACGGTCATCCTCAATCAGTTCGCGTATATAAACGGTATTGACCGTTTTATTCGGAACCTCAATGCCGATCGCGCTTTTACCCGTAATAATACCATCGCTTCGCACACCGCTCGTTGCAAGAGAAAGCGCGATATCGTCCAGAAGATTTGTGATGGAACGGACTCTCGTTCCTGCTGCGGGCTCCAATTCATAACGGGTTACCGTAGGACCGCGGGACACATGCGAAATACCGACGTGTACGTGAAAGCTTTCCAATGTGTCAATGATTTTATCTGCATTTTCCCTGAGTTCCTTGGAAACGTTTTCATCATGATTGACTTCTTCGGGGGGTTTGAGCATATCAATCGGAGGAAATTCGTATTCGGGAGGCAAAGGAAGCTCTTCAAAATCCTCATCTTCCGTCGCGGGTGCCTCCACCATCGGGTCGGGAGGAAGAATCATGATTTCATTGCTTTCTTCATCGGAAAACTTTTCTTCATTTTCCGAAAAACCTTCATCTGCCTGTTCCTCGGGTTCCCATGCAAGCGTTTTGCCTTTTACGGGCATTTCTGCGGAACTTTCCGTTTTCTTTCGGGAAAAAGAATCCTCTGCGCAGACAGATTCCGTGGAACCATCGTTGGTATCTTCAAGTGCCGTATTGTTTTCATATTCGGATCGATTTTCTTTTTTCCGGGAATCCGATTTTTTTTCGTCGCAAGCGATGATCAACGTATTTTTACGAGTCTGTTCGTCTGTTTGCGAACCGTTCTTCCTTTCGCTGTTCGTTTTACGCAAATCGCGTTCACTCTGTTTTGCACCCGGCTTCATGCTCGTCTTTGCAGAAGATTTTACGGATTCAAAGACGGGATCTTCTTCCTCTTCGCCGTCATC
>JAFQEK010000017.1 GCA_017399025.1 Clostridia bacterium | reverse complement strand
TCTTGGCCGGCAAAAAAAATCGAATAGTAATTTATATATTTTCAGATGCTGCTGACGGTATCACCATTCAGTACGGCGGTTCCATGAACGCAAAGAACGCTGCAGAGCTTCTTTCCATGGAAAACATCGACGGCGGTCTCATCGGCGGCGCTTCTCTCAAGACCGACGACTTCACCGTTATCGTAAAAGCTGCTCAGTAATACAAGACTTAAATATGCTTATATAAAAAACCCTCCCGAGGCACTTCAGTGCCTCGGGAGGGTTTTTGCTTTAAAGCGCGTATTCACTGATGCGGTCTTCGATCAAAATGTATTTCTCCCCATTGACAGTGATGGACGGGTTGTTCAGAATGCGTGTTTTGTATTCTTTTGTATACCATTCATAGATATCAATATCTATTTGCGATTGATACCAACGCATCAGAATGAGTCTGCCGTTTCGGTCAACGAAATGTTCTGTGAAAATGCCGTTTTGCAAAAGGACGAATTGGATCGTTTCAAAGGTTTTGTTGCCGAGTATTAAATCATATGTTCCCATCGTATAACGAAGACCTTTTTGAGGAATATGAATTCCGGTTTCGTTTGTTTGGACAGGGTTTTCCTTGATCAAAAGGGGCATGCCATGGATTTTGTCGTTGCCATTGACGAGAATGTCAAAGTCTTCGTCGAGAAAAGTATGAATTTCAGTGGGAATGTCATGATCTTCCGGTTCATCGGTATAACGAAGAGTTGCAAGTGTACGAAGATATTCATCTGTGAGCTGAGCAAACCATATACATTCGTTTTTATAAAGTTTTCCTCTTTTTACGTTATACGTATCGCGGCACACCTGAACACCTTCGGCGCTATGAATTTTGGCTTTTTTTGGAACGTAGCAGGTGGAAACAAGCGCGAGATTTTTATCCGGATATCGGTAAGTACCTTCTGCATTTTTGTTACCGATGCGGGGAATGATGAAGGTGTCTTCTTCGAATTTAACTGCGAAGAAAGGATAATTTGCTTTTTTGATGGTAAGTTCGGGCATTTTTTTTGGAAAATTTAAAATCATATCGTCTTTTTTCATAATGGAACCTCTTTCATAAACAGATAAAATTTCAGGTGGACATTTTTCCTTGAAATATTTTTTTGCGTAAAACAATCTGCTTTTTACCGTACCGACGGGAATTTTCATTTGTCGTGCAAGTGCTGTTTGGCTTTCTCCTCCGATATAATGTTGTAAGAGCAAACGCGATGCATCTTCGGGGATTTGCTTTAAAATATCGGAAACAATCTGTGTGTATTCGTCATAAGCAAGCGTATCGGCTGCTAAAGAATCGCCGAGTGTGTCCAAAGAAATGTCTTCATGACGCATATGGTTGCGATACCAGATATTGCATTGATTTTTTGCAATGGATAATATCCAAGGCTTGAACAGAGATCTATCTTTTAGATTGTCAAAGCTTTTGTATGCGCCGAGATAAGTTTCCTGTATGACATCTTCGGCATCATGCGATCTTTGTATGCGGTAATGGATATATCGTTCGACGACTACGCGGACGGAGGAGAGCAAAGCTTCAAATTCATTTTGGCACGCCTGCATACATTTTCCTTTCTGTGTGATTTTAGTTTTTGAAATCGATTTCATTGATAAAGTTGTTTTGAAAGGGTGAAAGGTTCAAATGATTTGAAAAAATTTTTGGGATTCAGGATAAAGTAAAAGGGACTATGATGAAAAACACCATAGTCCCTTAAATTTTTTGAAAGAGTGTTTCGAACGGTAATCCGATCATCAAGCCATTTTGGACATTTCTCTTTGCGCCATAACGAGATTATAATAAATTCCTTGTTTTTCGATCAATTCATCGTGGGTGCCGATTTCGGCAATTCTTCCCTTATCCAGAACAACCAGACGGGTTGCGTTGCGGAGTGTGGAAAGACGGTGCGCGATGGCAATGGTCGTGCGCTCGTGAGAAAGCTTGGCGAGGGATTCCTGAATCTGTTTTTCCGTTTCGGTATCCAGAGATGCCGTTGCTTCGTCCAAAATCAGAAGCTTGGGGTTGTGAAGCAATGCACGCGCAATGGCAATTCGTTGCTTTTCACCGCCGGACAAGGTATTGCCCTTCTCGCCTACCCATGTGTCATAACCGTCAGTCAGGCGGATAATGAAATTATGCGCGCCTGCCGCTTTTGCGGCTGCGATGACCTCTTCACGTGTGGCATCCTTTTTTGCATAAGCGATATTCTGATAGATGGAGCCGTTAAAGAGGAAAGTTTCCTGCAAAACGACACCGATCTGCGAACGCAGGGATTCCTGGGAAATATCGCGGATATCTACGCCGTCAATGGAAACGGATCCTTCGTCTACGTCATACATACGCATGACGAGATTGATGAGTGTGGATTTACCCGTTCCCGATTTACCGACGAGGCCGATAAATTCACCCGGCTTGATTTCCAGATTGATGTTTCGGAGAACGTCGACAGATTCATCGTAACCGAATGTTACGTTTTTCAGAGATACCGCGCCTTTGATCTGAATATCTTTGGCATCTTCGGCATCTTTGATGTCTTCGGGTTCATCGATGATTTCAAATACCTTTGTAATGGAGGTTTTTGCCATCATCAGGTGGCGGGGGAAGCCAGCCAGGAACTGCAAGGGTGTATAAAGCATGCCCGCATAGCTGGAGAATTTGGACATTTCACCAAGGGTCATTTCTCCTCCGAGAATAGCGTTGCCCGCATAGAACAAAATGAAAAATTCACCGAAGCTGATCAGAAATTGCAAAAGGGGATTGATGTAAGCCCATTTCGTTTCGATTTTGAGCTGTGTGTTCTTTTCCGCAAGCGCATAATCTTCGAAACGTTTGGATTCTCGTTTTTCCGTACCGTAGGATTTTACGACGCGGATACCGGAGAAAATATCATGGAGAACGGCATTGGATTGCGCGGAACGTTCCCAGTTGCGGCGGAAAAGTTTACCCATGATGCCGCGGAAAAGAGCGAAAGCAAGCGCAATCAGAGGTGTCGGAAGAACGACGAGGAGCGCAAGTCTCCAGTCATAGACGAAGAATGCAATACCGACAACCAGGAAAAGGAGAACCTGCTCTAAAAGATGGGGAATCTGGTTGACGATGAACATACGGATTCTGGACGTATCCTGCGAAACGCGGTTCATAAGTTCGCCGGCGGTGCGCTTGGAAATGCGCGCGATGGAAAGTCTTTGAATTTTATCAAAAACGATTCCGCGCAAGCGGTGAACGACCTTGTTACCTGCGATGACGAGCGTCCAGTTTCTCACGGAGGAAAGACCTCTGGAGGCAAGCTGTACGAGCAGAATGTTTCCGATTACGACGAGATACATGAGAGGAGAAATCTTGTCGGGTGTTTCACTCAGAATGAATTCGTCGGTCAGTTTCTGCGTGAGAATCGGTGTAATGAGACCGAGCAGGGAAATGAAAACGAAGAGAGTCATGGAAGCGAAGATCAGCCATTTGTAAGGCTTTGCCACGCCCCAGAGCCTTTTGGCTGCCCGTTTGGTATCGATACAGTTCAGACAGGTTTCGGACCCCTGGCGGTAAGCGCGTCCGCATTTTGGGCAGACATTTGCCGCGGGAAAATATTTTTCAAAAGCGTGGGAACCGAAGAGAAAATAATGATTCGCCGCCTTAATTGCTGTGGCAATTCGGGTTTTATGAGAACTGTCGGCTCTGGAAATCAGGAAGGAGTCGCCGTTTTTGTTGATATATTCCGCAAATACACAACCGACACCGGCTTGGAACCGGAATTCTTTAATGTTTTCCATTGGTTCACAAAGAGCAATTGCGTCATTTTCATATACGGTGAGTGCATGATCCGAAATCAGCACGAAGCCGTCTGTCAAGCCGCGGGGATGATCGCGGTCAAGATTGTATTCCCAAAGGGATACGACCTCTTCGTGCTTCAGCTCCGGTTGAAGCTTATGTGCACGTTTAAAAAGTTCTTTGGTTTTATTACTCAACTTCATCACCCCTTATAGGTAAAGCTCAATCTTCTTGTGGCTTTTTCTGTCAAGTGCTTCGATGTTTTCGATTACGAAACGGTTGCCGTCCACATCGGAAAAGAAAAGCTTATGATCTCCTGCGCGGGAGATACTTTTGAAGGTGTCCTGAAGTGTAAAGGTAACTTTTCCGGAATCTGTTTCAACGTCCCAGTAGGAGAAGCCGAAACGGTCTTTGACGGAAAGAATTTTTTTGATAGCGGGGGTGTAATATTTGCGTTCCAATTCGCGGACGATAATTTCTTTTTCTTCACCCTCAAAAAGGTCAATGTTTTGCAAAAAAGCGAGCTCCGTATTATCCGTACTCAGAACGGAGATGTAAGACCACGGATGGTCAAACGGGAAATCTCTGTGCAAAAGTACGCGGCGGGGTTCGGCATCCTTGGGACAAGCCATGAAAAGGAAACCGTTTTTCATAAGAAACGTTGCGTTATCCTTGGTGATTTGTACGCTATTGGGATTTTCTCTTACTGTTTTTCTGCTTCCGGGACCTCCGGGGCCTCCCGGTCTTCCGCCTCTCGGTCCGCCAGGACCGCCCATCATCATAGGTGACATAATATATAATCTTCCTTTCAATTTATAATATGTTGAGATGTTTTTGTTTATAGGTATGTATTTACCGCAATAACCTGTAAAGCATGCTGCTTTATTCGGCAATACCTGCGTTTTTAAGAGCTTCGATCTGCAGGCTGTAAAGTCTGTGGTAGGTACCTTCCGCCGCCATCAGTTCTTCGTGCGTGCCGCTTTCCACCATTTTACCGCCTTCGATGACGATCAGTTTGTCGGCATCGCGCAATGTGGAAAGTCTGTGCGCGATCATAATGGTCGTTTTTCCTTTGACAAGCTCGGTCAGCGCCGCCTGAATCTTACGTTCGGTTTCGGTATCCATGGCTGCGGTTGCTTCATCGAGAATCAAAATTTTCGGATTGCGGAGAATGGCGCGCGCGATGGAAAGTCTCTGGCGTTCGCCGCCGGACAGGTCTTTATAACCGAAGCCGATTTTGGTGTTATAAGCATCGGGCATTCTGATGATAAATTCATGAGCGCCTGCCGCTCTTGCCGCCGCGATCACTTCATCATACGTGGCATCCGGACGGGCATATCGGATGTTTTCCAGGACGGTTCCTATAAATAAGTAGGTTTCCTGAGAAACAACGGCGATGTTTTGATACAAGTCTTCGAAAGCAAGTTTTTTTACATTGACACCGTCAATGTAAATCTTACCTTCTTCGGGGTCGTAAAGACGAATCAGTAGGTTGGCAAGCGTGCTTTTTCCTGCACCCGTATGACCAACGATGCCGAGCGTTTTACCTGCCTCAATATCAAAGCTGACGTGGTCAATAACTCTGCGGTTTTTGATGTAAGAGAAAGAAACGGAATCAAAGCGAACGTTTCCTTCCATATTTTCAATATGAAGAGGATCGGGTGCTTCGCAGATTTCGGACTGGGAGTCCATGATCTCGAAAAGTCTTTGCAGGGCGTTTGAGCAGTCCGCGGTCATATTGGACATTTCGTTGAAAAACTGCAACGGCGCATAGATCATGCCGATATAGGCGATAAAGGTAACGAGATTTTCGTATTGCAGATGACCTTTGATAACGAGCCAACCGCCGAGTCCGAGGGAAATGAGATTACCGAGTGAATGGAGCAAAAATCCGGAGATCGGAGAAACGAAGGTGTTGAAGGTTGCGCTCTTTGTATCGGCGGCTGCGAGTTTTGCGGATTTTTCGTGAAAACGCTCCATTTCGTCCTTTTCTTTGGAGAACGCTTTTACAACGCGCATACCCGAAAGCTCATTGGAGAGGAAGGAGGTCAAAGCTCTGTTTGTGGAAAAGCGTTTGGCGTGAAGCTTGCGGTTGATGCCGTAGCTGACTCGCATGGTAACCAAAGAGATCGGAATGACGAGCAAAGAACAGAGTGCAAGCCAAGGATTTATCAAGAACAAAAGCGTAATCAGAACGACAACCTTAGCGATATTAACAAGAAAGTGTGGAATGACATTGCAAAAAAATTCATAGATTGTATTGGCATCCGTGTTGACCTGTGTCATCAGACCGCCCGTTTGTCTGCTGGTAAAGAAACTCAGCGAAAGACGTTCGATCGCGCCGAAAATCGTTTTCTTCAGATTGAAGTTTACTTTTGCGGCGATAATGGATGTTGCGTAGTTGTTAACGACTGTTGCGAGCATGGAGAATATCTTTACGCCGATGATGATACAGAGAACCCGAATGACGGCTCCGTAGAATCGGCTTTCCGTATCCTTCAATACATTTTTAATGAAGAAACCGGAGGAAAGATTGGTTGCCCAGATGCTGAGCGCAGTCATAGCGATCAAGGAGATCAGGGAGATGGCAAGATCCAGCTTGTATTGCAGAAAGAATACGGAGATTCTGCGGAAGAGTCTTCCTTTCTCCATACAACGGGGACAAATCTTGCGGTTTTTTTCGGGATAGCGATGTCCGCATTTCGGACATCTGTTTTCTTTTGGGTCATCCGCAGGATCGAGAGTGAAGTTGCCTTCGCGCCGAATAATGTCCAGATATTTTTTGAAGAGAATCATGGATGTACGGCAGAAGTTTGTGAGAGCGGTGATGAAGATCGGTTCTCCTGTTGCAGTGATGGCTGTGAAGCGGGATCCGGAGATCAATTCTTCGATTTGCAGACGAGCGATTGATTCAAGCGGGTATGTGCGGCAATCGGCTTCCTCCCATATGTGGGTATGATGGTGGTGTCCCGATTTTTCGAATTTTCCGGAAAACACACCGGAAAGCACCCAAAGCTCCCTGCTTGTTGCAAGAAGGTACACATCCTGGGGTTCATGTTCACAGTTTCTGTCACAATAAGCGGCGAGAAGAACATTTTCTTTCGGTACACCTTTGGCAGAAAGCGAATCATATATTTCCCCGGGAATTTTGTCAATTTCAAACAAAGTTTTTCAACCGTCCTTTCCAAAGTAAAATATATTTTTTAACGAAATAAAATACTTAATATAATAAGTATACCATAGGAAGAAAAAACTGTCAAGAAAACAGTCGAGAAGTTTTGGCAATGGTTAATTGACAAATAAGATCAATAACTATTTTTCGAAAGTTTATCTTTCATATTATCTTTATCTGTTTCAAAGGCGAGAGTAAAAATTGAAAATAATTTTCCAAAAAAGAAAAAATAAAATTCGATAAAAATCGGGATTTTGCGAAAGGAAATTCGTAAAATCCCGAATTTTTGAAAGAAAAATAAAAAAAGATAAAAAGGGAAAGTCTGTGTATTGTATAGATGGTATT
>JAFQEK010000016.1 GCA_017399025.1 Clostridia bacterium | reverse complement strand
ATCTCATTCAGATCGGATTCCTTACCCGTACCCCCAGAGGCCGTTGCGTAACAAGACTTGCTTACGAGCATCTCGGACTTTCCTATTCCGATTTCGCGTCTCACGGCTTTGCGGGAGAATTTGACCATTGAGTGATAAAAGCTTTGATTTTCCCGTAAATACAGAAAAATCAGGTTTGAAAATTTGTTGATGATTGTCTTTTAAGAAACGAAAGTTTCGGGAGGTTATATGTGGACAGCAGATAAATGGCGTGATTACGAGCTTTGCGATGTCTCGGACGGAGAGCGCCTTGAAAAATGGGGAGGCTACGTACTCCGCCGCCCCGATCCCCAGGTCATCTGGAAAAATGAAAAAGAAAGTCCGCTTTGGAAAAAAGCCGATGCCGTCTATACGCGTGAAGGCGGCGGCGGAAGCTGGACGAAAAGAAATGTTCCCGCAAGCTGGAATATCGCTTATGGCGACTTGAAATTCAAAATCAAGCCGATGGGCTTCAAACATACGGGTCTGTTTCCCGAACAGGCTGTCAATTGGGATTGGTTTTCCGAACTGATCCGTAATGCGGAAAAACCCGTCCGTGTGCTCAATCTTTTTGCGTATACGGGTGGCGCAACTATGGCGGCTGCTGCCGCGGGCGCTGAGGTTTTTCATGTGGATGCGGCAAAAAATATGGTTGCGCAGGCAAAAGAAAACGCAGCGCTTTCGGGACTTTCCGACCGTCCCATCCGTTATTTCGTTGACGACTGTACGCGCTTTTTGCAGTACGCGGCGAAAAAGGGAATTCGTTACGATGCCATCATCATGGATCCTCCCTCCTACGGCAGAGGCCCTTCGGGTGAGGTCTGGAAGCTGGAAGACTGCATTGGCGATTTCGTTGAGCTTGCGGTCAGTGTTCTTTCGGATACGCCATTGTTTTTCCTGATTAATTCTTATACATCGGGACTTTCTCCGTCCACGATGGGATATATTCTGAAACTGAAACTTGAAAAGAAGCGCGGCGGAACAGTGCTTGCCGATGAGATCGGACTTCCCGTTTCCCAGACGGGCGGAATCCTTCCCTGCGGCGCTTCGGCAAGATGGACAGCAAAATAATTGGATTTGCCGTATCAGCGGCAGAATGGAGTTTATTGTGGCAGAAATCATTATCAAAGCGGAAGACATTTGCTTTTCTTACGAAAGCGATCATCCGACTGACAAATTTCCCGTTCTTGACCATTTGAATTTGGAAATCGAAAAGGGAAGCTTCGTTGCGGTTCTCGGCTATAACGGCTCGGGAAAAAGCACGCTTGCCAAGCTTCTGAACCTGATTCTGACACCCACCTCGGGCAATCTTTATCTTTTTGGAAAAAAATTTGATGAAGAAACCATCACGGAGGACGAATTTTTCGCGCTCCGCCAAAGAATCGGCATGGTATTTCAGAATCCGGATAATCAGCTTGTGGCAACCATTGTGGAAGAAGACGTTGCGTTCGGTCCGGAAAATCTCGGCATTCCTCCGGCAGAAATCCGCCGCCGTGTGGATGAAGCGTTGGAAATCGTCGGTATGAAAGAATTTGCGCGCCATTCGCCCCACCAGCTTTCGGGCGGACAAAAACAAAGAATTGCTATCGCGGGTATTATCGCTCTGCGTCCCGACGTTATCATTTTTGATGAATCCACGGCAATGCTGGATCCGAGGGGAAGAAATGATGTTCTGGCAACCATTGAAAAACTCAACAGGGAATTCGGAACCACCATTTTGCATATCACACACTATATGGAAGAAGCCATCCGCGCTGATCGCGTAATCGTTGTGGACGGCGGAAAAGTAACGCTGGACGGAACGCCCAGAGAAGTCTTTTCTCAGGTGCGGACCGTAAAAGCGGCAGGCTTGGATGTTCCGCAGGTTACGGAGCTTATGTTGGAGATCAACGATGACGGCTTCGAACTGCCGAAGGATGTGCTTTCTTATGAAGAAGGCGCGCAAGCCATTGCGGATTACATCAGAAAGAAGAAAGCGGGGAAGAATACATGAATGCGGCTGAATTGCGCGGTGTATCCTATGTGTACAGCGAACATACGCCATTCTGTAAGGTTGCTGTCGATCATATTGATATTACCTTTGAAGAAAAAATCATAACGGGAATCATCGGACATACGGGCTCGGGCAAATCCACGGTTTCCCAGCTTCTTAACGGGCTTCTGAAACCCTCCGAGGGCATTGTGGAGGTGGACGGAAAAAACATTTGGGAAGAACCCAAAAAGATCAAAAACGTTCGTTTTTCCGTTGGTCTGGTTTTCCAGTATCCCGAATATCAGCTTTTTGAAGAAACCTGTTATAAAGATATCGCGTTCGGCCCGAAAAATATGGGACTGGACGAAAAAGAAATTGACGAGCGTGTCCGCGAAGCGGCGGAGATGGTTGGTCTTTCCGAAGAACTTTTTGAAAAATCTCCCTTTGATCTTTCGGGAGGACAAAAACGCCGTGTTGCCATTGCGGGTATTATGGCAATGCGTCCGAAAATTCTGATTCTTGATGAGCCTGCCGCAGGATTGGACCCGCGAGGCAGAGATGAAATTCTTTCAAAAATTTCAGAATACCGTAAGAAAACGGATTCTACCGTCATTATGATCAGCCACAGTATGGAAGATATGGCGGTTTACTGCGATAAAATTCTTGTAATGAGCAATTCCAAACCCTATATGTACGGAACGCCTTCCGAGGTTTTCGGAAGAGCTGCGGACTTGGAAGCGGTTGGTTTAACCGTTCCGCAGGTTACCAAAATGATGATTTCGCTTGCCGAGCAAGGGTTTGATGTCCGTACCGACGTTTATACCGTTGCGCAAGCAAAAAAAGAAATCGAACGTCTGCTGAAACAGACATAATCCGTAGTTATAAAATTCTTTTTTCGGTCATTTTTATTCACTGAAAGGAATAGTCTTATGTTAAAAGATATTACGCTCGGTCAATATTTTCCGGGAAACTCCCTTCTGCATAAGCTCGACCCGAGATTGAAGCTTTTGCTTGCTGTTTTTTATATTGTTCTGATCTTTTTGGCAAAAAGTGCTCCTGCCTATATTCTCATCTTTTTGTTTACGGTTCTGATCATTGCAGTTTCCCGTATTTCGTTCGGCGTTGTTCTGCGAAGCCTGAAACCGTTGATCTTCGTGCTTATTTTCACAACGCTGATCAACGTATTCTGGAGCAACGGAACGACGGTTCTCTGGCAGCTCGGTCCCTTTGCCGTTACCGAGGAAGGCATCATTCGCGCGGTTACCATGGCTTTGCGCATTGTTTTGCTGATGGCTTCCACTTCGGTCATACTGATGTATACGACCTCTCCCATTGCACTGACGGACGGCATTGAACGCTTGCTTTCGCCCCTTGCAAAAATCAAAATTCCCGTTCATACTTTTGCTATGATGATGACCATGGCACTCCGTTTCATTCCGACGCTGTTGGAAGAAACGCAAAAGATCATCAATGCGCAGAAAGCCAGAGGCGCGGATTTCGATTCGGGCAACGTGATCGATAAAGCCAAGGCTCTGATTCCCGTCCTGATTCCTCTTCTGATCTCTCAGTTCCGCCGTGCAGAAGAGCTTGCTACGGCCATGGAATGCCGTTGCTACCGCGGAGGAGGAAACAGAACGCGCATGACGGTTCTCCGTTTTGCACTCAGGGATCTTTTTGTGGCTCTTGTTGTGATTGCCCTGCTTGCGGGTATCATTCTTCTGAATATATATTTCCCTCCCTTGCTCGCATAAATTACCGACCGTTTGCGGTCATCTGCCGAAAGGATTTCCCAAATGAAGCATTTGCTTACTCTTTCATATCTCGGAACGGCATATTCAGGTTTTCAGGTACAGCCGAATGCCAAAACCGTCCAGGCGGCGTTGCAATTTGCCGCAACCAGAATTTTCGATACCCCTTGCGGCATTACGGGTTGCAGCCGCACGGACAGCGGTGTTCATGCCAATGAATATCTCGCCGTCATTGAGGAACATGGAACTGCCTCAATTCCCGAAAGCGCGGTTGCTCGCGCAATGAATACCTATCTTCCCAAGGATATTTCCGTTTCCCGATGCGTTGCCGTTGCTGATGATTTCAAAATCCGCCGCGAGGTTGACGGAAAAGAATACGTGTATCTAATCTGGAACCATCCGTACAGAAATCCGTTTCTGTCTGACCGCGCGCTGTATTATCCGCGCAAACTGGATTTGGATGCCATACAAAAAGCGATCCCTTGCTTTTTGGGTAAGCATGATTTTCGTGCGTTTATGGCAAGCGGAAGTGATATTGCAGATACGGTCCGTACGGTTACGGATCTGCGCGTGGAAGCCGAAGGCGACCAAGTGAAAATTTATGTCAGCGCAGACGGGTTTCTTTACAATATGGTAAGAATCATTGTCGGAACGCTTCTTGAAATCTCGGAGGGAAAAATTTCTTTTTCTCGTTTGGAACAGGCGATCGCAACGGGAGAACGTTCTCTTGCAGGACGGACCGCGCCTGCGGAAGGTCTGTATCTGAACCGTGTTTTTCTGAACTCCGATGCGTTAAAACGGGAGGAAAAGTCCTGTGAATGAAATCCGTCCGTCTTCTTTGCCGCAGAACAGGGAGGTTTCTCAGGTAAGCGGCAGAAGAAAAACCCGAAAAAAAATTTTTTTGCAAAAGAAAAAACGAAAAGCCGATTTGGAAGCGGAATTTCGTGAAAAATTTTCGGAAAACAGAATGTATTACGAAAAATTGGCGGATAAATATCATGTGTTTCGTTCCTTGACCGCTTTTCTTTTGGCGATATGGATGGTTTGCGGTGCGGTTTTTGCTTACAGTATGATTTTGAATGACGGTTTCCGTTATGTACATAAGGTTTTGAAAATCAACCCCGCCAATTTGGATGCACGCTATCATACGATTTCATATGCAGCGGGAAATGGTGCTTCCTTTGCGTTTTATAAAGACGATCTTGCTGTGATCGGAGAGGGCAAACTTGCCGTTTACGATCTTTCCGGCGATCTCCGTTTTCATGCGCAAGCAAAGCATTCCTCGAAAGCATTCGCTGTTTCCGATAAATATCTTGCACTTTACAGTCCCGGAGAAAAAGGATTTTCCCTATATAATTCATTTTCCTGTGTTTACGAACACAGCTTTCCCGGTGCTATACGGACTGCCGCAGTTTCCGATTCCGGAAAATTTGCGGTTTGCTTCAAAGAAAATGAAAAAAATACCATAGAGGTTTATCATAAAAATTTCAAGAAAGCGTTTTCGCTTTCTCTTCCGGCAGAAAATATCATATACAGCCTTGCGCTTTCTCCGAACGGAGATAAGCTTGCCGTTACCACGATTTCTATGAAAGGCGGCATTTACGGTTCGGAATTTACCGTTTATGATGTTTCTTCGAAAAAAATGATTGTCAAAGAAAAGGCCGACGGAAAAAAACCGATTGCAGCATCCTTTTTTGATAACGGAAGAATCTTTTTTGCTGCTGAAGGAATCCTCTTTTTCTATCAGGCGAACGGAAAGAATGCCGAAACGGTAACGCTTCCTTCCTCTTCTTATGCCGTTTTTCGGGATGGAAATGAAATTTCTTTGCTTTGTGATTCTTCCCATGTTTACGGCTATTCTTCCAAAGGCGCGCTTTTAACGGATTTTCCCGTCAAAGAACGTATTTTTGATGTGAAAGTCAGAGACGGCAGGTATTATATTCTTTCCGACCGTACGGTCGAAGTTTATGAGAAGGACGGTGTTCGCATAAAAACTTGCGAAATCCGTTCGGGTGCCAAGGATTTTTTTGTTCTGGACGATCGCAGTTTACTGATTTGTTATATCTCGGAGACCAAAAGGATTCTTCCTTGAATTTGTTTTTTAGTAAAAGTGAGGTATTTTATGGCGTTAATCATTGATATCATATTGATTTTGATTTTATTGTATTGCGCTTATTCCGGCTGGAAAAGCGGGTTCATCAGAACATTGAGCGGATTTTTGTCGTATATCCTTTCCTTTGCGATTTCAAATGCGCTGAACAAATTTCTGGTTCCTCATATAAGAAAACTTCCGTTTCTGAGCAATATGATCACGGAAAACTCGGAAATGCCCGAAATTGCTCAGAATGCCACTTTTATTGATAAAATGAAGGTGTTGTTAAAATTTATGACGGAGGATGTTATGGCGGACGGT
>JAFQEK010000106.1 GCA_017399025.1 Clostridia bacterium | reverse complement strand
TGGTGGTTACTTCATCGCCGACAGAAAGGCTGTCTCTCATGGCAGCTGCTTCTTTTTCCTGCTTTCTCTGGGGACGGATCATGAAGAAATACATGATAATGAGAAGAATCGGAAAAATCAGAAGCGAGAGCAATCCGGAACCGTTGTTATTTGCTGTGCCTCCTTCGAGGAGCATAGGGTAGATAGGGAACATGGCAAAATATCCTTTCCTTAGTATAAATTTATTAACTATGTCAGTATAACGCATATTCGAAAATTTTTCAAGAAGAATTTGTAAATTTATTGATAAAAAATCAAATATTTCTTGCAATTTTTTCAAAATGAAGGTAAAATAGAAATATATACACAGAAAAATTCAAAATTTTATTTTCTGAAAGGAAAAATATATATGAAACACGGATTCATCAAAACAGCAACCGTTTCTCCCGAGCTTCGTGTTGCGGATACGGTTTACAATGCCGAGAAAATCATCGAAGCCATTCATGCGGCAGATGCCGAAAATGTTTCCCTGCTCGTATTCCCCGAGCTTTGCGTGACGGGTTATACCTGCGCGGACCTCTTCCTTCAGCGTACGCTTCTGAATGCCGCAAAGAAAGCCGCAGATACCATCGTAAAAGCAACGAAAGACATTCAAATGCTGATTTTTATCGGTATGCCCCTGCGTTTCCAAAATAAAATATACGATACCGCCGTTGCAATCTTTAACGGAGAGATTCTGGGTATTATTCCGAAAAAGAATCTTGCCAATTACGGTGCATCGTATGAGGCGCGTTGGTTTTCTGCTCTCGAAAAAGAGAAATTTCAGGAATTTTACGAATGGTCCGAAGGTAATTTCGTGTCTTTTGGTACATCCATTTTGTTCAAATCTCAGAATATGGACGAATTCAAGGTCGGCTGTGAGATCGGTGAAGATCTGAGTGTTCTGAATCCTCCCTCCGAAGGACATGTGGCAGCAGGCGCAAATATTATCGTAAATCTTGCGGCAAGTCCCGAAATCGTGGGAAGCTCCGAAAAGAGAAGACTTTCTGTTACCGCTGCTTCGGCAAGATACGGTGCGGCTTATCTCTATGCGAATGCCGGCTGTGAGGAATCCACGACTGACGGTGTTTTTTCGGGACATAGTCTGATTGCGGAAAACGGAAAGCTCCTTTCCGAACGCAAACCCTTTGAAACGGGCATGCAGACTGCCATTATCGACGTTTGTTCGCTTGCCGATGAGAAAATGAAGAAGAATACGTATCCCGAAGAAAGTATGCAGGGATATCTCGGCGTTCTCTTTGATATGCCCTTGAAGAAAACGGAAACACCCAAGGTTCCCAAGCGTCCGTTTATTCCCACAAATCCTGCCGAATTTGAAGAACGTGCGGAAAGTATTATCAATATTCAAGCATATGCGCTGAAAAAGAGAATCGCGCACTCCTGGTCGAAAACAGCCGTAATCGGCATTTCGGGCGGCCTGGATTCCACGCTGGCGCTTCTGATTGCCGCAAGAGCGATGGATTTGCTCGGCAGAGACCGTAAGAATATCATTTCCGTAACCATGCCTTGCTTTGGTACTACGCAGAGAACCAAAAGCAACGCCGTTCTGCTTTCGGAAGCGTTGGGGACGACCGTAAAAACCGTGGATATCAAACGCGCGGTTGGCGTTCATTTTGAAGATATCGGTCATGATGAAAACGTCCATGACGTAACCTTTGAAAACGCGCAGGCGCGCGAACGTACACAAGTGCTGATGGATATTGCCAACCAGACGGGCGGTCTTGTTGTGGGTACGGGCGACCTTTCCGAGGTTGCGCTCGGATGGTCCACATATAACGGCGACCATATGTCCATGTACGGTGTGAACGCAGACGTTCCGAAAACGCTCGTGCGTTATCTCGTGGCGCATTTCGCAAACGGAATGGAAGGCGATGCAAAGGCTTGCCTGCTGGATATTCTGGATACTCCCGTCAGTCCCGAGCTTTTGCCTGCCAAGAACGGAGAAATCGCGCAGAAAACGGAAGATATCGTAGGACCTTACGATCTGCATGACTTCTTCCTCTATTATACCATCCGTAAGGGTTATACACCGAGTAAGCTCTTCCGTGTGGCGGCTTGCGCCTTTGCCGATGAGTTTGACGGAGAAACCGTTTTGAAATGGATGACGAAGTTCTACAGCCGTTTCTTCACACAGCAGTTCAAACGCTCCTGTGTTCCCGACGGTCCTAAGGTTGGTTCCGTTGCACTTTCTCCGAGAGGCGATTGGAAAATGCCAAGCGATGCCATGGTAACGGCTTGGATGGAAGAATTGAACGAAATTCAGGCTTGAAAATAAACATATAATCAAAAATGATATCTGTGCTGTCCTTCGGCTTATACCGGAGGACAATGCAGATGTATCAATCTTTAAGATGAAGGAGAGAATAAAAATGAGTTTCCCCGAAATCAAAAAACAGCTCGGATTCGGCTGCATGCGTTTGCCTCTTTTGGAAAACGGTGACGTCAATAACGAAGAATTCACAAAAATGGTAGATACCTTTATCGAAGCGGGTTTCAATTATTTTGATACTGCGCACGGATATCTGAGCGGAAAAAGCGAGATCGCGCTTCGTGAATGTCTGACCAGCCGCCATGCAAGGGAAGAGTATCTGCTTGCGGATAAGCTTTCCAATAACTTTTTTGAAACGGAAGCGGATATCCGTCCGTTTTTTGAAAGCCAATTGCAGATTTGCGGCGTGGATTATTTTGATTTTTATCTTATGCATGCGCAAAATTCCCGTTATTTTGAAAAATATAAGGCTTGCAATGCCTATGAAGTTGCGCTGGAGCTGAAAAAGGAAGGAAAGATCCGCCATCTCGGCATGTCCTTCCATGACAGCGCAAAGGTTCTGGATCAGATTCTGACGGAAAAACCGTTCGTGGAATTTGTCCAGATTCAGCTCAATTATTTGGATATGGAAGATGCGGGCGTACAGAGCCGTCTTTGCTATGAGGTTTGCAGAAAACACGGCAAACCCGTGATCATCATGGAACCTGTCAAGGGCGGAAGACTCGTCAAGCTTCCCGAAGAGGCGCAAGCCGTTCTGAACGGTCTGAACCAAAATCTCAGCAACGCAAGCTACGCCATCCGCTATGCCGCAAGCTTTGAAGGTGTCGTTATGGTGCTTTCGGGCATGAGTGATATGACGCAGATGAATGATAATCTTTCCTATATGAAAGATTTCAAACCTCTGGAAAAAGAGGAATATGAGGCTGTTGCCAAGGTCTGCGATATCCTGCGCAGACAGGATATGATTGCTTGCACCGCTTGCCGTTATTGCGAAGAAGGCTGTCCCAAAAAGATTGCCATTCCGGACCTTTTCGCTTGCTTGAATGATGTTCACACCAATACGGGCAATCCAAAAGAAGCATACCGCGCTTTCACAGAAAACAAAGGACGTGCTTCCGACTGTATCGGTTGCGGAAAATGCGAAAAAATCTGCCCGCAGAAACTCAGAATCCGTACACACCTCAAAGAAGTGGCAAAGGTATTTGATGAGGGCTTGTTTGAAAAATGACAACACGCCCAATAAGCGGTTATTTTTCCGCATAACATCATTGATTTTCCTTACAATACATTTAGTATTCTTGCGAAAAATCAACTTGTTCTACGAAAAAATTCCTCGCTTTGGGTCATATCGCTATTTTTCAAACAAACCCTAAGGCATTTTTATAAAATGCGCGTGAAAATAAAAGTATATATAAAGGAAAAAACATCATGACTTGGTCTCAATTGAAAGTAACCTGTAAAGTCCCTCATCTCGACACACTCTGCGCGATTATGTCCTATATCGATTCTTCCATTATGATTGAGGATTACAGCGATATCGAAACGGGTTTGAAAACCGTTTACGGTGATCTGATCGACGAATCCATCCTCAACAGCGATAAAACCGTTGCATCTTGCAGCATATACGTTTCGGAGGATAAAAATATCAACGAATATATTTCCTTTATCCAATCTCAGTTGACCGAAAACGGCATTGATGCAAAAATCGAAATTTTGGGAACGGATGAAGAAGAATGGTCCACCGCGTGGAAAAAATATTACAAACCTACGCATATCGGTAAAAAAATGGTCATCGTTCCCACGTGGGAAGAATATATGCCCGGGGATGGTGAGATCGTGATCGAAATGGACCCCGGTATGGCATTCGGCACGGGTACGCATGAAACCACCCGTCTTTGTGCGGAATTTCTGGAAGAAAACCTGCAAGCGGGTGATTATCTTCTGGACGTGGGAAGCGGAAGCGGTATTCTTGCCATCTGCGCATCCAAGCTCGGTGCGGAAAAATGCGCCGCTTGTGATATTGATCCCATTGCCGTCCGTACGGAAAAGGAAAATGCCGAGAGAAACGGCTGTCCGAATATTGATTGCTACGTTTCCGACCTTCTGAGCGATGTGAAGCTGATGGATAACCGGCCGTTCGATATCGTAACGGCAAATATCGTTGCGGATATCATTATCCGTCTGGCGCCCGATGTCGGTGCGCTGATCCGTCCGAACGGACTGCTGATTGCCTCGGGTATTATCGATGAAAGAGAAGCTGACGTGGACGCGGCTTTGCAAAAATACGGTTTTGAAAAGATTTCTGCCAAGCACGAAAAGGGCTGGTGCGCCATTTTAGTGAAAAAATCCTAAATCCAAGAAAAAATATGTGAAACTTTATCAAAAAATTTTGAAAATTTCATAAAAAATGCTTTACAAAATCATATTTTTGGTATATAATAATAAATAATCGTTGCGGGATATATGAATGTTTTTTATGTATCCCGTTTTTCTTGCGAAAAAACTGTGTTTTATTCAGGAGATCACTATGCCGAGATTTTTTCAGCCTTCCGGACAAACCGAAAACGGCGTTTTCGAAATTGTCGGAGAAGATGCCAAGCACATTTCCTTTTCTCTGCGTATGCGTGTGGGCGAACGGCTGACCGTTTGCGACGGCGTGGGAACAGACCATGAATGCGAGATCGTTTTCATGGACGGACAGCGCGTTCGGCTTTCCGTGCTTTCTTCCCGTCCAACCTTGACCGAACCGCCGATTGCCATCCGTCTGTACCAATCTGTGCCTAAGGGAGATAAATTCGAATATATCGTGCAAAAAGCCGTGGAACTCGGCGTTTGTGAAATCGTTCCCGTTTATTCCTCTCGTTGCATTGTCAAGCCGGATCCGAAAAGCGAGGAAAAGAAAATCGCGCGGCTGTCCAGAATTGCCGCAGAAGCAGCAAAGCAATGCGGAAGGGGAAGACTCCCGAAAGTGCTTCCTTATATTACTTATGCCGAAGCAGTCAGAACCTGTGAAGAAAATGCGTTTATTTGCTATGAAAACGAAAAATCTTATTCTTTGAAGCAATATCTGAAGGAATTTTCCGGAAAAGAAGCGGCATCGCTTTCCTTTTTTGTTGGACCCGAGGGTGGATATTCGGATGAGGAAATCACGCTCGCCGCAGGGAAGGGGATTCCCGCCGTGGAGCTTGGACCGCGCATTTTGCGCTGTGAAACGGCTTCGGGGTTTGTTCTTTCTTCTCTGACTTTTGCTTTTGAGCTCTGACGCAGGCACATCCGCCTTTCCGCCAAACACGCAGATCGTCCGTCGGCGGTCGAACCGGGGAATTTTCCCATCTGCGAAATCACTTTACCGCCGAGATAGGAAAAACATATGAAACAAAAAAACAAAAAACAACAAAACGATGTTTCCGTATCTGCGGAAGACATCCAGCTTTACCGATTGTATTTGCTTTTCGGTATTTCGATTGTCGGCTTCTCTGCTTTCCATTTCTTGCCAAAAAAATTCTTTTATGCTTTTCAAGGTGTCGGCACATGGATTATGACCGTGCTTCTGCTTTTCGTTCTCGGCGCATTCATTTATATCCGTTTGTATATCAAGCCGGATGAAAGTAAAAAGATCGTTACATCCTCCGGCATTGCGTATTTTGCGATCCCCGTTCTTTATATGCTTGCTTTTTACGGACATTTTGTAAACGCGGGCTTGAAATTCCAGATTGCCTTTGCCATTCTGTCCGTTTATTCCATCATTTATAATATTTATAAACCCAATTTCAGAAATCTGACCGCGATTGTTCTGGTTACTCTTGCAGGTCTTTATTACATAGCAAATCCCGTAGAATTTCTTTCCTATCGTTGGATGGAATTTATTTTTGCAGCTGTCATAAAAGTTCTGGCGGTTGCGCTTCCTTCCGTTTCCTTGATTCTTTCTGTAGCGGCACTGACGCATAAAGACGGTATCATCCGTGTACGCCGTCATGTTCTGTACGAAATGCGCGACAAATACGTTGGTATCGCTTCTTTGGTTTTAAGCGTGGTGTTGCTCGCCGCTGTTGCTGTTCTTTTCTTCGCGCCTTCGCTGTTTGTTTATGTAATCATCACTGTGGCAGCTCTCTATGTCGGCACCGGTATTCTTTGCACTGTTCGTATGCTTTGATTTTTTCGTTATTTTTCTGAAATTATCATAAAATAATGCAAAAACTATTGATTTTTGACAAAAAATGTGGTAAAATATAAAAGATTTGTATTTTGTTTATGCATTTTTATGGCATAAATTCTCCTATTTTTACATAAACGACACTTATATTCTCAAAAACAAGGCAGTAAAATTAAAAATTCAAATACATTTAATGATAAGGGGTATTTTATTATGTCGAACAGGTTGTTTCAAGGACTTATTCACCAAATGAAGGATGCGATCGGAAGAACGATCGGCGTAATTGACGAAAATGGATCTGTCGTTGCGTGCAGCGACCTTATGCGGATCGGCGAAACCAGACAGGCGGTCAAGGAAGAGCTTGCATATTCCACCGATGCCATTATTTTCTCCGGCTATACATACCGCTCTATGACGGGTGCTGTCCGTCCCGAATATGCGGTTTTCGTGGAAGGCGAAGACGGAATGGCAGACAAAATGTCCATGGTTCTTGCAGTTTCTCTCAATAATATCAAAAGTTTTCACGATGATAAATACGACAAGGTTTCTTTCATCAAAAATATTATATTGGATAATATTCTTCCCGGCGACATCTATGTAAAAAGCAAAGAGCTGCATTTCGCGCCCGATGTTTCCCGTGTCGTATTTCTCCTGAAATTCCATTCCAAGTCCGAAAGCTCTCCTTACGATATCGTTTTGCAGATGTTCCCCAATACCAATACGGATTACGTAATCAGCACAGGAGAACGCGACGTTGTTCTCGTTCGTGAGATTAAACCCGGCACGGATATTGCCGAAATCGAAGAATCTGCAACCGCGATCATCGACCATCTGGCAACGGAATTTTTCACAAAGGCTTCCATCGGTATCGGCAGCCTTGTGGATAACATAAAGGATATTTCCAAATCCTACCGCGAAGCGCAGGCGGCATTGGAAGTCGGCCGCGTATTTGATACGGATAAATCCGTTATCAGCTATGACAATCTCGGCATCGGCAGATTGATCTATCAGCTTCCGACCACACTTTGCGAAATGTTCCTTAACGAAGTATTCAAAAAAGGCTCTATCGAAGCGTTGGACCGAGAAACACTTTCCACGATTCAGTGCTTCTTTGCCAACAATCTGAACGTTTCCGAAACGTCGAGAAAAATGTTCGTTCACAGAAATACGCTCGTTTACCGTTTGGATAAGATCAAAAAGCTGACGGGCCTCGATCTCCGTGAATTTGATAATGCCATCACCTTTAAGGTTGCTTTGATGGTTAAGAGCTATCTTGCATCCAAAAACAATAGATATTAAAGCGGGCGACGTCCGCAGAAAGTTGCTTTTCCGTCTGCGTTTCGATTGTATTTCAATCACGCAAACATATTTACGCAATTTTCCGATTCCCCAATTTATAGAAATAATCTCATTTGAAAGGATATTCAAAAGGATTGAATATGAATAGATATCGGTTTCAAAATGAGCCTGCTCAAAATAAAACGCGCGGTCCCGTGCGGATATCTCTCGGAGTTCTGATCATTTGTATTCTTTTGACAGGTGTTCTTGTTTTTGCCGCTACTTTTATCTGCTATTCGATGTACTGCGAAAGAGAAATCGAAGCGGCTTACGGAAGATTTTCCGAGTTCGATAAGCTCACGGAGCTTGCGGAAATTTATGATAAAACCTATCTTCGCGACGTTGACAAGGATTTGCTCGACGAAGCTTTGACACAAGCGTATATCTATGGCTGCGGCGACCGATTTTCCCATTACTATACGGCGGAAGAATGGGCGGCACAGCAAGCGAGTGCTTCCGGTAATTCCATCGGTATCGGTGTTTATGTAACTATGGCGGAATCGGGTGAGATTCATATCGTGAAGATTATGCAGAACTCTCCCGCAAGCCGCGCAGGTTTGCAAGAAAACGACATCATCGTTTCCATTGACGGCGAGAAAGTCAAGGATATCGGGTACGTGGAAGCAACCGATCGTGTCAGAGGCGAGATCGGTACGGAAGTTACTTTTGAGGTTTTGCGTGCGGGTGAAATGCAGACATTCACGCTTACACGAGATTATT
>JAFQEK010000105.1 GCA_017399025.1 Clostridia bacterium | reverse complement strand
CCCAATCTCTTCAGGGAGATGTTTGACTATAAATCCGTACCCAAGATCGCCTTTAACGGCAGGGTGCTGCCTTTGAACATGCCCGACGAGATCTGGGTGACCGATACCACTTTCCGTGACGGTCAGCAGTCCCGTGCGCCTTATTCCGCAAAACAGATTCTGGATATTTATAAAATGCTTGCCCGTCTGGGCGGTCCGAACGGTTTGATCCGACAGAGTGAATTTTTCGTTTATACCAAAAAGGATAGGGAAGCGGTGGAAGCCTGCATGGATCTTGGTTATCAGTTCCCTGAAATCACCACATGGATTCGCGCAAAAAAAGAAGATTTTGCGCTTGTACACGATATCGGTATCAAAGAAACGGGTATCCTTGTCAGCTGCTCCGACTATCACATCTTCAAGAAGCTTGGCATGACACGGTCACAAGCGATGGAGCATTATCTTTCCGTTGTAAAACAGGCGTTTTACGCGGGAATCCGCCCCCGTTGCCATCTGGAAGATATTACACGCGCCGATTTTTACGGCTTCGTCGTTCCCTTTGTCAATGAACTGACGGAGCTTTCCAATGAAACGGGTGTGCCCGTTAAAATCCGTATGTGCGATACCATGGGTTACGGTGTTCCTTATTCGGGCGTTGCGCTTCCCCGAAGCGTTCCGGGTATCGTTTACGGTTTGCATCACTTTTCCGACGTTACCTCCGAAATGCTGGAATGGCACGGACATAACGACTTTTACAAGGGGGTCGCAAACGCGACAGCCGCATGGCTTTACGGCGCTTCTGGCGTCAACTGTTCTTTGCTCGGTATCGGCGAACGCACGGGCAATGTACCGCTGGAAGCCATGGTCATCGAATACGCTTCTCTTACGGGTTCATTTGACGGCATGGATCCGACTGTGATCACGGAAATCGCAGAATATTTCAAGCATGAGCTTCATTATGATATCCCCGCTATGACACCTTTCGTCGGCAGTAATTTCAACGTTACCAGAGCGGGTATCCATGCGGACGGTCTGATGAAGGATGCCGAAATCTATAACATTTTTGATACGGAAAAAATTCTGAACCGTCCTGCCGCCGTTTCTATTTCCGGTACGTCCGGACTTGCGGGTATTGCGTACTGGATCAATAACCATTATGGTCTGCGTCCCGACTGCATGGTGGGCAAACAGGATTCGCTGGTTACGGAAATGAAAAAAGCCATTGACAAGCAATATGCGGACGGCAGAACCACCATCATGGGCGACGAAGAGCTTGAAGAAATCATTCAGACACTCGCCCCCGGCCGTTTTTCGAAATAAGAGGTAAATTTTATGATTCATCAGGGTTCGGCTTCTTTGGAAGCACGGGTTTACAATGAATTACGCGAGGCGCTTCTCTGCGGACAATTTCAAAAGGATGAATGGCTGACGGAGCATATGCTCACACAAAAACTCGGAGTCAGCAGAACTCCCGTGCGAAGTGCGTTGCAGCGTCTTGCTGAAGACGGTCTGGTTTCTTTGATTCCGAACAAAGGCGCTGTCGTCATCGGAATCACGAAAGAAGACATCGTTGATATTTACCGTATTCGTATGAGGCTGGAAGGACTTGCCTGCGCGATGGCGGCGGAAAAGATCAAGGATGAAGAAAAGCAGAAGCTGTCCGAAAACGTTGCTCTTTTCGAATTTTATATACAAAGACAGGATACGGAGCATATCGAGGAATTGGATACCGTATTCCACCGTATGATCTATGAAGCAAGCGGAAGCCGCACGCTCGAACGGATTCTTTCCGATCTGCACCAAAATACCAAGGCTTACCGCAGCCAATCCCTCTGTGTTCCGGGAAGACTTTCCAAAACACTGGAGGAACACAAGGAAATTCTGAATGCCATTCTGACGGCAAACGCCGAAAAAGCGGAAAAACTGACCAGCGCACATATTGAACGGGCAATGGAAAATATGCTGACCGTTCTCCAGGATTCCCCGGAGGTGCATTGACCGTATTTTTCCAATAAATCAAAGGAGTTTTATAATCATGGGATATACAATCGCACAAAAAATTATTAAAAACCATCTCGTTTCGGGCGAAATGATCCCCGGAACGGAAATCGGTCTGCGCATTGATCAGACTTTGACACAGGACGCTACGGGTACGATGGCGTATTTGCAATTGGAGGCAATGGGAATCGAGCGTGTAAAAACAGAGCTTTCCGTTGCTTACATTGACCACAATACCTTGCAGGCAGGCTTTGAAAACGCCGATGACCACCGTTATATCCAGACCGTTACGAAAAAACACGGCGTTCGTTTCTCCCGTCCCGGAAATGGTATCTGCCATCAGGTTCATCTCGAACGCTTTGCCGTTCCGGGTAAAACCCTGATCGGCTCGGACAGCCATACCCCCACGGCGGGCGGTATCGGTATGCTTGGTATGGGCGCGGGCGGTCTTGACGTTGCCGTTGCCATGGGCGGCGGTACGTATTACATCACAATGCCGAGAATTATTCATATCAATCTTGTAGGAAAGCTTTCCGATTACGTCGGTGCAAAAGATATCATTCTTGAGGTTCTCCGTCTGCTCGGTGTCAAAGGCGGTGTCGGTGCGATCGTGGAATATGGCGGAGAAGGCGTTGCTTCTCTTTCTGTTCCGCAACGAGCGACCGTTACCAATATGGGTGCAGAGCTCGGCGCAACCACTTCCGTTTTCCCCTCCGATGAAATTACGCGCGCATTCCTTGCGGCAGAAGAAAGAGAGTCCGATTTTACGGAACTTTCTGCCGATGCCGATGCGGTTTACGATGAAGAGTACACCGTAGATCTTTCCGCGCTGAAACCCCTTGCTGCTTGTCCTCACAGCCCCGATAACGTCAAACCCGTTTCCGAGCTTCAGGGAATGAAGATCAATCAGGTTTGCATCGGGTCCTGCACCAATTCCTCCATGCTGGATATGCTGACTGTTGCCGCTATGCTCAAAGGAAAGACGGTACATCCCGATGTCAGCCTTTCCATCTCTCCCGGTTCCAAGCAGGTTTACACCATGCTCGCGCAATGCGGTGCGCTGGCTGATCTGATTTCGGCAGGTGCAAGAATTCTGGAATGCGCATGCGGTCCCTGTATCGGTATGGGCTTCTCTCCGAAATCCGCAGGTGTCAGTCTCCGTACCTTCAACCGTAATTTCCTTGCAAGAAGCGGTACTGCGGATGCACAGGTTTATCTCGTTTCTCCCGAAACGGCGGCGGCTTCTGCCATCACAGGCGTATTTACCGATCCCACAACGCTCGGAACCGCGCCTGCCGTTCAGGTTCCCACTCATTTCGTCATCAACGATAATCTGATCGAAATCCCCGCTGAGGCGGAGGAAGCAAAGAACATTACCGTGGAACGCGGACCGAATATCAAGCCGATTCCCGTTGGCAAAGCACCCGAAACTTCTCTTTCCTGCGAGCTCGTTCTCAAAGTCGGCGATAACATCACGACTGACCATATCATGCCCGCAGGTACAAAAATTCTTCCTTACCGTTCCAACGTGCCGAAGCTTTCCGAATTCTGCTTCACGGTTTGCGACCCCGCATTCCCCGAACGCGCAAAAGCAAAGAACGGCGGTATTATTGTCGGCGGCGCAAACTACGGACAGGGATCTTCCCGCGAACACGCGGCACTTGTTCCTCTGTATCTCGGCATCAAAGCTGTCATTGCAAAAAGCTTTGCGAGAATCCATGTTGCAAACCTGATCAACTTCGGTATCGTTCCGCTTACCTTTGAGAATCCTGCCGATTACGATAAGCTCAGCGAAGGCTGTGCCTTGGAAATCGCAGGATTTGCCGAAGGCGTTGCTAAGGAAAGCCGTCTGATTCTGAAAAATCTGACAAGCGGAGAAGAAATTCCGCTTTGCTTGCATGCAACCGAACGCCAGAGAGCCATTCTCGGCGCGGGAGGTCTGCTTAATTATACGAAAGCCAACGGTTAAAATCAAGAAATAAAGAAAAGGAAAGTGATCACAATGGAAAATAACGAAACCAAAAACTATAAAGAAAAAATTACCGACGTGCTGGAAAGTTTGGAAAAAACGCTTGCCAAGGGCGTGGATAAAGTGAAGGAAGGTACTTCCAAGGGTATTGACAAACTCAAAGAAGAAGCTGTTTTGGAAGAAGCGGCAAGAAAATTCAAAGCCATTCTCCGTCAGCAGCTTGACCGCGTAGAAAACATGAAAGCGCAGGGTGATTTCGTGGATTACGGCGCGTTGGAAACCATCCGTATCGGCGTTTGCGGCGGCGATGGCATT
>JAFQEK010000015.1 GCA_017399025.1 Clostridia bacterium | reverse complement strand
GCGAGCTTGGGCAGCTCGACCGCCTGTGCAGATTTTTTGCTTTCAGCGGAGATGAACTTGTAAAAATCGAGACGCAGGTATGCTTAATTCTCACTCGAACGCTCGAATTAAGCAAGATCCCCTGCTATTTTTACAAATTCATCTTGGGATTTTTATGCGGATTTTAATTTTGAACCGAATTTGTTCCGTAATACACGGACGAAATGTCTTGATACAAAAATTATTTTTTAAAATAAATGATGAAAAAGTAAATGCTGTTGCCCTGGCACATGACAACACCAATATTGACAAATATGTGAATTTATATTATAATATAGATATCAAAACATCAACGGAGGAAATTCAGAATGAAAAGACTTTTTACCATTTTCCTGTCGCTTTGTCTTTGCATATCGGTTTTGACATCCTGCCGGAATGAAACAACCGATGAAACGACACAGGCACCGGAACAAACTACACAAAGCAGCGAAAACACAAATAACGAAAAACCCGAAATGCCGGAAAACTCCCAACCTAAAACCGCAAAGGAACTCTGGGACAAGATCGACAGAAGCATGAATTTTCTGAAATCTTATGAACTGGACGGAACGGGACATCTGTCGTTCAACATGATGGGAGCAAAATTTGAATTGAATCTTACGGCAAAAGAAATCTGTTTCGCCGAATACGAAAACGATTTTTACGATTATTCTTTTTCCGATTCCACAATTACAATCTCTATGCCTTCCTGGGGAGAGCTGCAAACCGAAACGATGAAAGAAACTTCTATTGAAGCCTTTCATAACGGCAAAATGTTCATTTCCAAGGAAAGCTCGGAACGTACCCAAAAATTGTATTCCTCACTGACAAAAGAAGAATACATCGCTTACAGCGAAAATAAATCCTCAAGCACAGACGATGTGAATTTCAACGATTGTGTCAATGCTTCTTTCTCCCGGAATGATGACGGTACATGGAATCTCTCCTATTCCGGCTACACCAAAAAAACTATGGATCAAATAGTGGGTTCTTTGGAAATGGATAATGATATGCTTGATTTGAACATCCTGGATATGGAAGTTACCATTTTGGCAGATCAACAGTACAGAGTCAAAGAAATGAATATCAAATTCATTTTTGATGAGAAAAACGGAGAAATTTCCGCGCCTTCCTTTGAACTGAATTCGAAATATTCCAACTATAACAAAGCAACACCCATTACAGATACGCTCAATCCCGAAGATTATACGGAAATTGAAGATTGCAGACTGATTTTCGATTTGGAGGATATGATTGAAGATATCGAAAATAAAAAGGACGGTTCTTTTGTTCTGGAATTGGAACAAACACTTTCCATTCCCTCTTTGAATCAAACACAAATTTACACGGAAACCGATACCGTTTCCTACGGCGAGCATAATGGACAATATTTCTATGATATTCAAATCAACAGCAACGACGAATATAACGGCATGAAAGTTTCCTATGCAAACGGAATTCAGACTGTTGATTTTTCCGGTAAGAAAGAATCTGTCAGCCAATCTGCGGATGAAGCAAAAGCATTGATCACAGAATTGATCAATACCGCAGGTTACAGCGCAAGCTACGTTTCCAACATCAAAAATTTGGGAGGCGGTGTATATGAAATACAATGCGATCAACCCGATGCCTCTATCTATGAATCTATTTTTATCGAATATGCCGGTGAACTTACCTCAATTCAGCAAACATTAAGAATCACCGTAAAAAACGGCAGTATTGTTAAAATCGAGAATGACACATTGGCAAAAGGTACTGCAAGTACAGGATTTTCTTCCATTGAAATGCAGGTACATCTCTCTTCCGTCAATACGTTTCTTCCGTAAAACAATTCGGTTGATATGCATATGGAAAATGTACTGATCAGCGCATGTTTGCTCGGTGTTGCCTGCCGTTATGACGGTTGCCGCAAACCGTTATCTGCCGATATCATTGCACAATTACAAGCAAAATATCATTTGATTCCCGTTTGTCCCGAGATTTTCGGAGGGTTATCCACACCGAGGATACCTGCAGAAATTCAGCCGGACCGCCGCGTTTTGCGTTCGGACGGCGTGGATATTACGGAAAATTATCGCAAGGGAGCGGAAGAAAGCCTTAGACTTGCTTATCTTTTTCATTGCAGACTTGCTTTTCTGAAAGAAAAAAGTCCTTCTTGCGGTTCCGGCAAAATTTATGACGGTTCTTTTTCAAAAACACTGACCGATGGAGACGGTATTACCGCTAGGCTTCTGCAAAAAAACGGAATCCGCATAATCGGAGAAAGTGAGATTCCGAAAGAATTGTTTCAAACAAAAAGAAATAAATGAATAAAAAACCGATAGATCAGCCTACTGCGCAAGATCTATCGGTTTTTTTAAGCTATTTGGAAAAAAATATTATTTGAGTTCTTTGAAGGTATAATATTCGTGGTTTGCAAACGTTTCTGCATACGTACCCTTTTGTCCAATGATAGTAGTATAACGTTTTTCATAACGTGTAGTGTCCGAAATTGTTACCCTTTTGGAAAAAGCATTCGGAGAAATATACTGAACGGAGGCGGGAATGGTGAAAGATTTCGGTTCGGTAACAAGAGAAAGGAAACGGTATGCGGGAATGCGTTTTACAGTATCGGGAATCACGATATTGGTAGCATTGCCATTATACTGAACCAGAATACCGTCGCCTGCCACAACAAATTCTTCATCCGACTGGGCTTCCAACCAAGCAGTTCCGTAAAAAGCACTTTGACCAATATAGGCAACCGTATCCGGAATGTCAATCTTTTCCAATTTCTTGCAGGAGTTAAAAGCACCATCTCCGATCACATTGAGCGATTCGGGCAAGGTGATTTGCGTAAGCTCTCTGCAATCAGCAAAAGCAAGAGAATCGATATACTGCAAACCGGAAGGAAGCTTTACGGAAGTCAAAAAAACACAACTTGTAAAAGCGGAAGCTTCAATGGAAAGAATGGTATCCGGAATCACAATTTCTTCCAAGCTGTCACAACCATAGAATGTACCTGCGCCGATGATTGTATCTTCTGTGCCGACAATGATGTTTTTGAGATTTGCACACGCGGTAAATGCACCCGGAGCAACATGTTTTACAGGATTAATAAAAGGAATTTCTTCCAATTGCTCGCATTCGGCAAAAGCGCCGATAGAAATCACTTCAACCGTTTCCGGTAAAATTACGGTAGAGAGCTTTTTGCAAGCCTCGAAGAATGCCATCGGAATTTCTTTGATCGGAGCTTCAATGGTTGCTTTGGTCAGGCCGGAACCGGAAAATACCGCTTTTCCGAGTTTTGTTATGGAAACAGGAATTACGATCTCGGAAAGTCCTGCGCATTGTGCAAACGCGTAATCTCCGATTTCCGTTACCGTTACGGGAATTTCAAAAGAAGTCAAATAGTCGCATGCGGAAAATGCATAATTTCCGATGGAAGTGATCTGGTCGGAAAATGTTATGCTGTCCAAAACCGTACAACCGCTGAACAAAAAGGGTGGGATGTCCTTAATGTTACGAATATCCACCGATTTCAAAGAAGCGCATTGCTGGAATGCAAAGGAACCCAATTCCGTGATGCCTGAAAGATCCATTTCCGTCAGTGCAGAGCAGTTACGGAACGCATAAGATTTCACGGTTTTAACAGAGGAAGGCAAAGAAATATTTTTGAGTTTTTTACAATAGTTAAATGCAAGAACACCGATGGTTTCAACCCCTTCGGGAATCGTGATTTCTTCCATAGCGGAGCAGGAGTCAAAAAGTCCTTCCGGAATTTCTTTCATATAGGAAGGCATGGAAACGGATGTCAGTGCCGTACAGTTACGGAAAATATAAGATCCGAGATTTGTGTTTTCGGGAATATTTGCCTTATTCAAAGAGGAACATTCCATGAAAGCATAACTACCGATGGTTTTCACGGTGGAAGGAATCTGAATTTCTGTCAATCTATAAGCTTTATAGAACGCGTTAGCGCCGATTTCTTCCAATCCTTCCGGCAAAACAATGTTTTTCAAAGCAACACCTGCAAATGCGCTGCCCGCAATCGTACGGACATGGGAAGGAACCGTAAATGTATCCTTATTGCTTGCGGCAAGAGGATACAGTACCAATGTTGTACGGTCAGCATTATACAAAATACCGCCATCAGAAGAAAAAGCTGTGTTTCCTGCCGCCACTTCAAACGCAAGAATCTTTGTACAACCGTAAAAAGCACCCTGACCGATTTCTTTCAGGCTGGCAGGAAGCGTTACATTGAACGAAGTATTCAAACTCATACCGCAAGAGGAAAATGCATAATCCCCGATGGTTTCCAAGGAAGTTGCCTCAGAAAAATCCAATGCTGTCTTGGAACAATTCAAAAAAGCATTGTCGCCAATGGTTTTGACCGTTGACGGAATTTTGAATGCTGTCAAAGCCTTACAGCCGGAGAAAGCACCGTTTTCAATTGTTTCCAACGTAGAATTGTCACGAAATGTGATCGATGTCAAGGAAGTACAGGAAGCAAAAGCTTTTTCACCAATACTTCTGATCGGGGACAGAATTTCGATTTTTTTCAGAGCAGTATTTTCTGCAAACGCTTTGTTGCCGATGGCAACAATTTTGTATCTGCCGTCAATACGGTTCAAGGTGATACTGTCCGCTTTGCCGTAATACGCGAGAAGCGTTGCTTCATTCTTATCATTTAATGTATAAGCGTAAAGGGAGTCATTACTGCTGTGAACTATTTTTTCTTTATCGGTTTCTTGGCCGAGATCCGGCGTATTATTGTTATTACAGCCGGCAACCAGAAGCACCGCGGCAGTAATAAGAAGTACCGCCAACGTGATAAAAAATTTTTTCATGGATGAAAATTCCTTTCATAAAAACAAATTTATGGGGCGCATTTTTTATTTGATTTCTTGTTTTTTGATTCTTTTTTTCATGCGGCGGACATCGCGAAGCATTTTCACGGAATCGCGGAGAACATGAACGGTAGATTCTCTGTGATTGATGATTTTTACGGGCATTTCTGCGATTTTGGCACCGAGTTTCATTGCAATCATGATTACTTCAAGATCAAACGCAAAGCGATCCACTTCGCAATTGGAAAAAATCTTCTTTGCAATTGCGCCGCGAAATCCCTTGATTCCGCATTGTGAGTCAGAAAGCTTAAAACCTGCCGCAATAGCAATCACTTTGATATATGTTTTGGAGGCAAGTTTTCTCAAAGGTGTATATCCTTCATAACCGTCCTTTGACAAATTACGGGAACCCACGACAACATCCGCATCCGAATCGGCAAGCATGTTTGCCAATCTGCCGAGCGCTTCCGTTCCGTAAGCGTTATCACAGTCTGTGAAGAGAATCAGATCACCCTCTGCAGCTAAAACACCGGTTCTGACCGCATAACCTTTTCCTCTGTTCGGCGTATAGCGGCACAGACGGATACGCTCGTCTTTTTCACTTGCTGCCAGAACGGCATCGCCGCAGCCGTCAGCTGAACCGTCATCCACAAAAATCAATTCCCAATCTTCAAATCTTTCTGCCATATAGGAAGAAAATGTTTCCAAAGCTTCCTGAATGATGGAGCTTTCATTATACATGGGAATAACCAAAGATATTTTCATTTTTGTTATCCTTTCTGTTTCGAAATCAATACAGAGTTTTTACGGAAATACGTCCGTATACTTTTTTATTGGTAGGCGTCAGAGAAGAATTCTGAAGATAGCTTTCCAAAAGCATGTTGTATTTCGAATAATATGCGGAATTGCTGGTAGCACCGACATAAGGAAATTGATAAATCAATTTTGCGGTTGCATCGGAACTGCAAACATAATCCAAATCGATATCCAGTTTGTGGAGAATGACAAAATAGCCGACATAATCATCCTGATCACCTGACATAATTTCACTGTATTCACCAGGGTTCAGCGCACGCAAAGCATCCATGGTGAAATCACTGATCGTTTCTCCGTAAGAAGAATCAACAACTTTTCCGTAAAAGTCAAAGTAAACATCACGATAAATCTTTTCGGAAAGATAGTCCTTTGCCACAGCGCTCATCTCGGCACCGTTTTGCAATTTTTCCCATACGCTATGAATGTTTTCAAGAGCTTTGGCTTCACCCGCAGAATCGCCCTTGGTATAGGTAAACATAATCTGCTCGAAGTGGAAATAAGACTGACTGATATAATCATAAATATCAGAAGACATCGCTTTTTTCAAGCGCTGTTCAAGAAGAGAACGGTAATAGGTAAATTCAAAATATTCCGGAGTCATACCGATAAGCGCAAGGGAATTTTTATAAAGCTCCTCCGCATACTCTTCCTTGGTGCCTTTAAATTTCATGTTTTTCTCATCGATCTCTACCATGAAATCCTGAATTTTTTTCCGGTGGTTTTCCGCATATTCTTGCTTGTCCTCTTCCGTGATACGAATACCGTATGCTTCACATGCTGCAACAAGAGAATAATATTGTGTCAAAATATCTTCCGCAACTTCTTTGACTGCCGCTGTTTTCTCCTTATCGGTCGAAAGTGCCGTAAATTCTGAATTTTCATTCATAATATAATCGGAAACATTTTCTTTCAAATAAAGGAATACTGCGCGATAAGTGTCAAAGTCCACATCGTATGCTTTTTCACCTGTACCGCAGTCAATACGAATGGTCATGACAGTATCCACTTTCATTTTGCCGCCATGCCAAGCATACAAACCGGGTTCTTTTTCACAACCCGCCAACAAAAGCGCAAAAACAGCAAGCGCAAGCACAAGACATACCGTCTTATAAATTTTTTTCATCATGTTTTTTACTCTTTTCCTTTCAAAAATTCTTGCGTGCCGACGGAAAATATTCTCCGTCGGCAGAAAAACGCAAATTTAGTTTAATTATATCATATCTTTTTTATTTTTGCAATTACTATTTTAATATTTTACACTTTGTTTGCAAATATTTCGGAAAGCATTCGTTTTTTTATAGTATGAATCTTGGAAAAATCTACACAGGCAGAGTAAATTTTCTCTGCTTTTTTATGAAAATCTCCCGCTTCGGAGAGTGCTGAAAGAGCCCCTTCCATCACTGCATCTTCACATTTTTCCAAGAAGCGCAATCTGCCTTTTCTTTCGGTAACAGCGCTCTTTTCGATAAAACGCATACAATTCACAATTTTGTCCGCATACACCGGTTCTTTTTCTTTACAAAGAACAAAAAGTGCATCCTCTCCTTCCAAAAAAACGGCTTCTTTGTGCGCATACATCAGCGGAGTCGGACACACCGTACAATCCAGCTTTTCCCTACAAACCGCTTCGTATAAGGTATTCATAAAATAACAGCCCAGTCCATGTTTATCCGTAACGGCAAAAATCTTTTTCGCACGGTTGCGCAAGGTATCCAATGTTGTCATACCGTTACAGGAAATGGCGGAAATATATTTTGTTTTTTGTGTTCCTTCTCTCGTGTGGTGAAAAGAAGAAAGTAATCTTTTTACTGCGGCTTCCGCTTTTTCACGTAAAAAGAAAGAGGACGTCAGAGCAGCACGCTCTTTTTCAAGACTTCCCGCCGCGCAAAGAAATCTGTATGCTGTTCGGTAAGATTCCTTTTTTGCACGGATCAGCGACAAAATTTCTTCTCTTTTTTTCGACAGAGATTCACAGTCAAATGCTTCTTCCAGATTGATGATATGTTCTGATACACCCGGATATACGGGATCCGTAATATGCGGTGCGGTTCCGTCCAGAACGGCAACGGAAAGTGAAGGAATGATGATTCCGTCCAAAGAATCCGGATCAGATGAGCAACAGATATATTCGACATCATATCCGTTCTCTTCCGCAGTAAAACCGATATCTCTCATTAAAGTGGATTTTCCCGTTCCGGGACCTCCTTTTAAAATATAGATCCGACGAAGCCTTTCCGGAGAAAATACTTCATCAAATAAACTGAAAAAGCCTGCCTCTGTATTGGCGGCTGCAAAATATTTTTTCATCATGCAAGATTTCCTTTCGATCGTTTGATTTCTTTATTGCTTGGGATTCTTCTATATTCTATGAAAAATCAAAAAAAATGTCACATAACAATCGCTCCTGCCGCAATTTTTTCACAAAAACCTCAGATGAATATTTACAAAGCGCTAAATTTATGATAAAATGCAAATATAGAAAAATTTATTATACGAAAGAAAGGATTTCCGCTATGGATTTAATGAAACGCGAGCTTTTGAATTACGATATTTTTCCCAAAGTTATTCCCGTAGGAAAAGAAGTTTCCATTACTGTAAAACCGCGCGGAGGTCATGCGGCATTTGACACAAATAAAAAATACACCGTTGCCATCCATACCACAACGGAAGGAATTCCCTCCACTTATCCCACCCGTCCGAATTATGCATCGTATCAAATGACTCCTGCAGAAGACGGCTGTTTCCATATCGTTCACACCTTCAAAAAAGAGTGTGAACACTACATTCGCATTATCTTGGAAGATAAAAGAATCGTTCAGCTTTCCGTATATGCAGTAGAAGAAGACCTTGTCGGCAGATATCCCTATATCGGTGATATGCATATGCACTCCACCCGCTCCGATGGCAAAGAACATCCCTTTATCGTGGCGGCAAACTATCGAAAAGCCGGATATGACTTCATGGCAATCACCGACCACAGAAAATATTATCCCTCATTGGAAACAAAAAGATTCTATGAACCCCTGAATCTCGATGTGAAATTTTATCCGGGAGAAGAGATTCATCTCCCCGGAAACGATATCCATATCGTTAATTTCGGCGGTAATTACAGCGTAAACGGTCTTTTGGACTGTTCCCTTCAATACATTAATAAGGGTGCCGATCCTGATTGGCGTTCCCTCACGGGTATTTGCCCCGATGTCATGACAGAGGAAGAATACCGGGCAGAGGTCAATGCGCTTGCGGAAACTCTTGATATTCCGGAAAACGTGGAAAAATTTCCCTATGCTTCCTGTGTCTGGATCTGCAATCACATCAAAAAAGCAAACGGTCTCGGCATTTTTGCGCATCCTTACTGGATCAGCAATGTATATCAGGTTCCCGAAGATTTTACGGATTACATGTTCAAAACCCATCCATTTGATGCATTTGAAGTCTTCGGCGGCTTGACTTATTTCCAACAAAACGGCTATCAGGTTCAGAAATATCACGATTTCCGCGCGCAGGGCATTCAAATTCCGATCGTCGGCAATACCGATACCCACGGTTCCACCCCCTACAACGGCGATTGGCATTCCGCACGTTCCATGGTTCTTGCTTATGAAAATACCCGAGATGAAATCGTCAGCGCGGTTAAGAGTTTCTACAATGTTGCCATTCAGGATATCAAAAATCATGTGGAAGTACTCGGTACCCTGCGTATGATGAAATATTGCTGGTTCCTTTACGAACATTATCTTCCCATTCATGATGAACTTTGCTTTGAAGAAGGCCGGCTGATGAAAGAATATGCTTGCGGAGATGAAGAAGCAGGCGAAGATCTGCGCCGCATTTCCGGCAGAATGAATAAGCTCCGTAAAAAATACTTCTGCTTTGATTAAAATTTTTCAATCAATAAAAGAGATATGCTGGGAACAATATTCCATCATATCTCTTTTTTGCAACAAGACATTTCGTCTGTGCATTACGAAACAAATTCGGTTCAAAATTAAAATCTGCACAAGCTTGCCTCCTTTGACGGTAATCCGTCAAAGATTCTTTCTGAGAAAGTTGAATCATAAAACCGGGCAAAGCGAAAGATTCATGATAATTTTGTTAAAAAGTAAATGCTGTTGCTCTAAAAAACTACACTGAAACCATTGCAAGAATTCCTCCTATATGCTATAATATGGATAAAGATTTTTAAAAGGGATGAGTCTATGTCAAAAAGAAATTTTTTCAGAATTTCCACAACGCATATTATACTTTTTAGTTTTTTATTGGTTATTTTAACAGGAAGTTTGCTGCTTTCTCTTCCTATCAGCACGCAAAACAGAGAACCCGTTGCTTATATCGATGCCTTGTTTACCGCAACAACGGCAACTTGTGTAACCGGTCTGGTTACACTTCCAACCGTAACAACATGGAGTCTTTTCGGACAGGCTGTCATTCTGATTCTGATTCAGATCGGCGGTCTCGGAACCATTACCGTTCTGACAGGAGTAATGGTTGCTATGCATAAACGAATTGGTATGAAAGACCGTCAATTGATTCAGGATGCCTTCAATCTGAATACGATGTCGGGACTGGTTCGTTTCGTCAAAAAAGTAATTTTCGGAACATTGCTGGCAGAAGGCATCGGCGCACTTTTCTATATGACGGTTTTTATTCCCGAATTCGGAACAAAGGGCATCTGGATTTCCATTTTCAATTCTGTTTCGGCATTTTGTAACGCAGGCATTGATATCATTGCTGAAAACAGTCTTTGCAATTACGCAACCAACCCCATGATCAATACCGTAACATCTGTTCTTATCATTTTGGGCGGTTTGGGTTTCATTGTGTGGTGGGATGTTTTCCGCGTATGCAAGGATTTTAAAAAACAAAAATTCAGCTGTTTTCGCCGATTGACTCTGCACAGCAAAATCGTTCTTGCAACAACGATGGCTCTGATTCTTTTTGGGGCTCTGCTGATTCTTACATTGGAATACAATAACCCATTGACATTGGGAAACATGTCTTTTTTTGACAAATTACAAATTTCATTTTTTCAATCGGTCACACTGAGAACGGCAGGATTTGCCACCGTTGCACAGGAAAACCTGACCACAAGTTCTTCTCTCGTTTGTCTGATTCTGATGTTGATCGGCGGTTCCCCCGTAGGAACGGCAGGAGGCATCAAAACCGTAACCTTCGCCGTCTTGCTTGCAACGGCGTTCACCACCATTCGAAACAGAAAAGAAGTCTCTCTCTTCGGCAGAAATCTCGCCAAAGAAACCTTATATAAAACAGTTGCGGTTTTTGTTACATTTTCTTTTATCGTATTTGCTTCTGCACTGTTACTTTCAATGGTAACAAACGCTTCGGCATTGGATATCCTTTATGAAACAGTAAGTGCAACGGCAACCGTAGGACTTTCGAGAAATTTAACACCATTTTTGAATATTCCCGGAAAATTGATCATTATTGCCACCATGTATTTCGGAAGAGTTGGTCCTATATCGCTTGCCATTGCTTTCAATATCAAAAAAGAAACGGTAAATATCATAAAAAATCCAACGGAAAATATTACCGTCGGATAACAGGAGGTCGTTATGAATTTTCAAAAGAAATCCTATGCCATATTCGGATTGGGAAGGTACGGTTATTCCGTTGCCATAGAGCTTATTAACAGCGGTGCAGATGTTCTGGCTGTTGATAAAAACGAATCGGCGGTCAATGCAGCCAGCGCAGAAATTCCAAATTGTCGATGTGCGGATATCACGGATGCGGCAGTCATGGAACAGTTAGGCATCGCCAATGTGGATGTCGTGGTAATCGCAATGGCTAATCATTTGGAAGAAAGTATTCTTGCCGTCATGCTTTGCAAAGAACTCGGTGTAAAAAATGTCATTGTCAAATGCGCAACGGAAATGAACCGAAGAATTTTGCTCAAAGTCGGCGCGGATAAGGTTGTTTTTCCGGAACAGGATTCAGGAACGCGACTTGCCAAAAATCTTCTGAGTTCCGGCTTTATTGATATGTTCGAATTATCGGGAGACATTGCGCTCGTGGAATTGGATGTCAGACCGGAATGGTGCGGAAAATCGCTGATCGAATTGGATTTGCGCAAAAAATATTCCCTCAATATTGTTGCAATCAATCAGAACGAAAAAGTAACCGTCAATATTGATCCTAAGGAAAAATTGACGGAAGATATGCAATTGTTTGTCATTGCGCACAAATCCAAACTGAAAAAATTAAAATAATATATGAGAAAAAGAACTCTATATATCACAGATTTGGACGGAACACTTTTACGAAACGATCAAACGGTTTCCCTTTTTACGGCAAATACGATACGAAATCTGACCGAAAAAGGCATGCTCTTTTCTTATGCAACTGCCCGTTCTTATCTGACCGCAAGCCAATTGACAAAAGGATTGCCCGAAAAATTACCCGTGATTGTATTTAATGGTTCGTTTATTCTGGAAACGGGAACAGGAAAAAAACTGCTTTCTTATCTTTTCCATGAAATGGAAGTTCAAGAGATTCTGAACTTTTTGATAAAAAACCGTATCTATCCCATCGTTAACGCTTTTATCAATGAAATAGAAAAATTTTCTTACATACAAGGTAAAGAAACCACGGGAATGGAAAATTTTATCCGATCGCATCAAAATGACATCCGAAAAAACCCTGTTCTTCATGCAGATGCTCTCTATTGCGGTGAAATTTTCCACATTACCTGTATTGGCGAGGCAGAAAATCTCCGTCCCGCTTATGAGCATTTCCGAGAAATATATCCTTCCGTTCTCTACCGCGATATGTACAGCGGTGATTTATGGTTGGAAATACATCCGAGAGGCGCAACAAAAGCCAATGCAGTACTGACATTAAAGGAAATGCTTTTCTGCGACAACGTTGTTTGCTTCGGAGACGGAAAAAACGATATTCCGATGTTCCGAGTTTCCGATGCATGTTACGCAGTCTCCAATGCAGAAGAAGAACTCAAAGCGATCGCAACCGGAATCATCGACAGCAATGAAGAGGACGGTGTCGCAAAATGGCTTTTGAAGCACGTAAAATTCTGACCAGACGGTAAACTTTGATAATTTATAAAAAACTGTTGTCAAAATAAAAAGAATATGATATAATATTGTCATAAAATTTAAAGATACAGAAAAGAGGTAATCTTATGACTTGGGGAAGTTTTGGCGTAGTTCATATCACATCTTTGGTCTTGGGTATTGGTCTTATCATCGGTCTGTATTTTCTGCTTAAAAAATGCTCACAAAAAACGCAGACTATTATTTTGGGAATTCTTTCCTTTGCGGGAATCGGAGCTATCGTTTACAATCTTCTTATGTGGGATTCTCCCTTGGAATACCTGCCTTTTCATCTTTGTTCTCTGACAGCGATGGTTTTGCCGTTCGCAGTCTGGATGAGAAGCAAAATTTTGAATAACCTGCTTTTATTCTGGGGACTCGGCGCGCTTCTCGCTTTGGTTGTCAATACCGCGCAGGCAAATTTTGAAATTTTCAGTTGGACGTTCGTATTTTACTTTTTCCCTCATTTACTGGAAATCGGTATCCCGATTTTGATGTTCAGTCTTCGACTTGTCAAAAGGGATGTAAAGTGCATCGGTTCCACATTGCTCATCACTCTCGTTGCCTATACGATCATTCATTTCATCAATGTTGCTTTGAACGATTATTTTCTCAGCAATCAAATTCTTAATTACGAGGGAAATCTGATTCAGGTTAATTACATGTACTCCATCAAACCCGAAAATCCCGTATTGCAATTGTTCTATAATATCATTCCTTATCCCTATTGGTATATGTTTTTAAGTTTGCCGCTGATCGTGGTATATCTCGGATGTTTTTACCGAAAATATATCATCCTTTGGTTCAAGGAAAGAAAAGCAAACCGGAAAGGTTAATTCTCTGCAAATTCTTATAGTTTGAAAAAGATAACCGATGAGAAAGAATATTTCTTTGCTCATCGGTTATCTTTTGGAAATTTTTAAGAAATCGCTGATTGATTTAAGATATTTTTGCGGGCACTTTGGATGTTGCACGATATTCCGTTACGCCGAGAATGGTTTCGCCGTCGATCTGCAATGCGGTCGGACGGTCAAAGGTAACCGCAATTTCATGACCCGTATGAATCGTTACGTATTTTTCTTTTTTGATATGCTCGCCTTTAAAAATAGAGGGAAATATCATCAAAGTCTGTAATTTGCTCGAACCGTGAAAGATCATAATACTGAGCTCATGATCGGGATGGTTACGATTCTGTGCAGGTGTTGCAATCATACCGCCGCCGTAATATCTGCCTTTCATGGTCGGTGCGAGCCAGACTTTTTTATATTCGTATTTTTTTCCGTCAACCATGACGGTTGCATTCGTGGGATGATAGTGGAAAAGAAGACCTTTGATGGCAATAGAGGTATAATTCACAGGTTTATCGGATTTTTCTTTGAGCATATCGCCAACTTCACAGCAATATCCATCAATACCAAACCCTACGTTATTGAGAAAACGGTAAGTTTTTCCCTTCACCTCAACAAGAGGGAGATTTTCAAAATGCTGTTTCACGGGAACAGGTTTATCGTGTGCCGTACAGCCGATATCGTGGGCAAAATCATTACCGGAGCCCGCAGGATAATACAAAACATCACAACGGATATCAATACCATCCGTATCGTTTACAAAATGATTGAGCGTGCCGTCGCCTCCGCAAAGGATAATCGTGTCTTCTTCTGTCAGCGCAGGGATAAAAGTCGTATAATCAATGGTTGTAACATCTTTTTTTACGGCATCGCCCTGAAAAGAAGAGATCAAAGATTCCAATTCCTCTTCCACATGCTGATTTCCCGCATGCGTGTTGTATAAAATGTAAGTCATGATACAATTGCTCCCTTTCTTTTTATCTTATAATACATAATTATTATAACACGAGAGTAATTGCGTTTTCAATGGACAAATTTTGTCAAGTGTCCAAAAATTTATAATTTTGGCATTGGAAAGACAGGGAAATCATTTTTTTCAAATCCGATCAAAATGCCGCCTTTTTCCGCATAAAAGCTGCAAAGACCGCGAAGTTTATGAATTTCAATTTGCGCATTTTTGAATTTTGCCTGTAAAATCGTTTTCAATCGGAGCGCACCCACTTCATTTTCACAATGAGCAATACTGATTTTTCCGAAAGATACACCGTATTCTTCCATATCGTTTGCCACGGCAGACAGAGCGCGCGCTTCGCCTCGGCATTTATGCAATGGCTCCAGTGTTCCCTTTTCACTTGCCCGTCCGATGATGCAAATACCGAGAAATTCCACGATTCTTGCCAAAGCAGGCGAAACTCTGCCGTTATTGGCAAAATTTTTCAGGGATTTCAAAATAAAAAGCAAACCTGTGCGATCCCTATAGTCCATAATTTTACGGCAGATTTCTTCATATTCCATACCGCTTGCAACACATTCTTCCAATTTTTTGACAAGCAATGTGATTTCAGGTCCTGCGGACAAAGAATCCACTACAAAAACGCGTTTTCCTTCATTTTCGTCTTCATAAATTTTTTTTGCAGCGCAGGCGGTATTATAGCTTCCCGAAAGTCCGCTTGTAATGGTTACGCAGATAATATCATCCGCATCGCCAAAGGCTTTGATCCAATCGCCCGTATTCGGACAGGAGGTTTGGGATTTCCCCTTATATTCGCTGAAAAAATCCACCGATTCCTTGACATTCAGAGAATCGTCATCAACAAATTCTTTACGGTCGGTAATAAGCTTCATGGGCGCGTATGCAAAATCTGCATATTTCAATTCTGTAAGATCGGAGGCGGAATCCGAAACAATTTTAATTTTTCTCATAATCATTCATCCCCAATTACTGTCTTTATTTTCTTTTTCGTTTGTGTTCTTCCTTGTCTACGGTTTCAGCGGCTTTTTTCCCGACTTCTGCCGCAATCGGCAAACCACCGGGTGATTGTTGCCATTGCGTAGCAAGAATGACATTGGAAAGACCGCTGATTCGGTTACTCACACGCAAGGGTAAAGCTTTGGAGGGTAAAGCAAAACTCATAAAAGATCCAATCTCGCTTCCCGTAAAGCGTCGGTATGTTGCAGGTGTCCACATATCCAGACATTTCAATGTGCCTTTCATTTGCGGAAATTGATTCTCGATCAATTGCAAAAGCATATTTTCAATTTCTTTTTTCTTTTGATGATAAGCTTCTCTGTCATTTTCACGAAGCAGGATAAAATTCCAAGCATCTTCTTCGAAAACAAAAGTTAACGTCTGCAAAATATTTTTTCCTTCGGGAGAAAAACTTTTCTCGTGAGCAAACTCTCGCACAATCAATTGGTCGGTACAAAGGAACGAACGGCATTCTTCGGGAATTTTGAAAATGATATCACCCCTGAACGGCAATTCGGAAAGAGAACAGGAAAAAGCGCATTGATAACTTGAAAAACGCTTGAACGCAGAATCGGTATAAAAATTTTCCAATTGTCTCGGCATGGGTAGATCGACAAGTTTTCCGAAAACAGAAGCGGGATCAGGCGTTAAAATAAAGTAATCAGCCTGAACGGAACTGCCGTCCGCAAAAGAAACCGCCGTTGCTTTTCCGTCTTTATGGCATATTCTGACTGCCTCTTTTCTGACGAGCAATTCCCCGCCAAGCGATTGGAAACGATCAACCATACGCTCTGCCATCGCGCATGAGCTTCCTTCGGGAATGCCGCCGTTTGCTCCGCAGAAATGGGCGCAAACAAAAATCAAAGCAAGCGCACTAAAATCATCTCCCCAGAAAGATCGAAAAAAGAAACGCAAAAGCGAATGAGAAAAACGTTCGGAAAGCGTTCCTGTGGTCAGTCTGTAATATTTTGCCAGACAAGGGATAGCAGCTACCGCTCGAAAAGGCGATATTTTTTCGTTATGATTTGTTCCGGCAATGCCGCAAAAGCCCTGTAAAAACGCAACCGCACGAATAAAAGAAAGAATTTCTGATCGGTCCTCGGGAGAAACGGCAAGCATCTCGTTTTTCATTTTATCAAGATCGCTGTATAAAGAAAGTCTTTTTCCCTCGTATTCACAAGTAAAAAGCGACTCTCCTTCAAAAATTTCAATACCGCCGAGTGCTCCGAGTTCTTCCCACATTTTGTAAGTTTTTGTTACGGGGTTTGTTCCTGTCAACCAATGAATGCAATTGTCAATATGATATTCTCCACGGTCCCAACCGCAAAGATTTCCGCCCGCAACAAAATGTTTTTCGCAAACAACCGCCTGATGCCCAAGCAATTGCGCATAAATTCCTGCAGACAAACCGGCAACACCGCCGCCAATGATTAAAATTTTTGCCATAAATATTCTCTTTTCTTTTTATAGGATAAATTTTACTTTATGAGGATTCCTGATAATGGACAAATATATTCGCGTGTTTCATATTTTTCAACCCAAAGATGTTGTGATTACAACATCTTTGGGTTGATTATAACATATTCAACAAAATTTGTCAATAAAAATTGCATGATTGACAAAAGAAAAGCCATGGATTCCCGAACGGTGTCCATGGCTGAACGATTGTTTTATTATGCGTGTTGTTCTCTTGCCGCAGTAAGCGTATTTTTAAGAAGCATGGTGATAGTCATCGGACCTACGCCGCCGGGAACAGGGGTGATATAACCCGCAACTTCGGAAACGCCTGCATAATCTACGTCACCCGTAAGCTTGCCGTTTGCTTTGCGGTTCATACCGACGTCAATAACAACTGCACCCGGTTTTACCATATCCGCTGTCACAAAATCCGCTTTACCGATTGCAACGACGAGAATATCAGCCGTGCGGCAGATTTCAGCAAGATTTTTTGTACGGGAATGACAAATGGTAACCGTTGCGTTTGCATGGAGAAGAAGCATTGCCTGCGGTTTGCCGACGATATTGCTTCTGCCGATCACAACTGCGTTTTTGCCTTCGATTGCAATACCCGAGCGCGTGATCAATTCCATAACACCTGCAGGCGTACAGGGAAGAAAACGATGGTTGCCGATCATGATTTTGCCGACGTTAACTTCGCTGAACGCATCGACATCTTTGTCGGGAGAAATTGCCGCGATGACAGATGCTTCATTGATATGTTTGGGAAGAGGCAGCTGAACCAGGATACCGCTGATTTCTTTTCTGCCATTCAATTCATCAATTTTCGCAAGAAGCGTTTCTTCCGTAGTTTCTTCGGGCATTTCGATGATTTCGGAATAAATACCGACTTCTTCGCAAGCCTTACCCTTGTTGCGTACATAAACCTGGGATGCGGGATTTTCGCCAACGATGATAACCGCAAGACCGGGGAAAATTCCCTCTGCCTTCATTGCTTTTACTTCTTCCGCGATTTCTGCGCGAATGGTTGCCGAAATTTTTTTACCGTCAATAATTTGTGCCATTTTCCGTTTCCTCCGATTCTGCGGAAAGGTCCGCATGATTTTCTTTATTTTCCGATGCTTTTACATCGTTATTTTCTGCTGTGGCTTCCGTTTGCGCATGCTCTGCCGCAGACTGCGCTTTTGAGGAAGCTTTCTTCTTTTTTATAAAAATTGTGAGAATGGTTTTGATATCCGAAATTTCGCCTTCCGGCAAAAGACCTTCTTTCGTATATTTCTTTTGTGCCTTGTGCAAAAAGAGCGCCGAGGGGAACAAAACAAGAAACAACAGGAAGGAGAGCAAAGACGAAACGCGGATGCTGCCGATCATCAGGGAATCTGTGCGAAGCAATTCAATGAAAGCTCTGCCGAGTCCGTACCAGGAAAAATACCAAAGCAAAATTTCACCGTTGTATCTGCGTTTCCGATAGAAAATATTGATCAGAATGAATCCAATCAGATTCCAAAGAGACTCATAGAAAAATGTGGGATGCACGTAGATCATACGGTATCCCGTCTGAGAATTGGAAAGTCCCATTCTCCAGGGAAGCGTGGTTTCGCTTCCAAATGCTTCACCGTTACAGAAATTGCCCCATCTGCCGATCAACTGACCCAGCATAACAGCAGGTGCTGCCATATCCGCAAGTTTGAAGAATGCAATCTTTTTCCGTCTTGACATAAAGATCACAGCAAAGAATCCGAAAATGATACCGCCGTAAATGGCAAGACCGCCGTTCCAAACAGCAATAATATTATAAAGTGTTCCGAGAACGTTTTCAATAAAAGTTCCGTCCGTTTCCAGATATCCGCCGTAAAAAACAACAAAATACAGTCTGGCTCCGCAAACCGCCGTGATAACGGTAACGAGCGCAATATCCACCATATCGTCAAAAATCAAATGTTGTTGCTTTGCCCGGTAAACAAAATATCCAAATGCCGCAAAAATACCAATACAAATGATGATGCCGTACCACATGATCGTGATCGGCATATCGCCGATCCGGAAAGAGATCGCCGTACCGTCCATCACAAATTCGTCAATACCGAGTCCGGGAAAAGAAATGGTTGATTGGTTCATTCGTTTTCATCATCCTTTCCGTCTTCTTCCGCATCCAAAGGCATGACTACGCTCATGGCGTAATATTCTTCCTTGAAAAGTTTGCCGAAAAGCGTTTTCACTTCGCCAAAGGATGCATTTTTAATCGCTTCCCCGAATGCGAAAGGATCACACGCATCGTGAATCATATGCGTAAATTCACGGGCAAGCTTTGTGGAATCAAATACCTTGATATACGATGCGTAGGTCGCTCTCTTAATACGGTTGAAATCCTCCTCGCAAAGTCCCTTTTCGCGGATTTCATCCAAATAAGCAAGAAAGTTCGTGTAAAATGTTTCGGGGGCGTCCGTTTCACCTTCAAGGAAAATACGAGAGCTGTCAAAGGAATGATCATAAGAAGCTTCAAAGCCGTTGACCAATCCACTTTCGTATACATCAATGGCAAAAGCGGAAGTCGGTCCGAACAGCATATCCGTCAGAATGCTCATCGCCACCCGCTTTTTCATACGGATTTCGGCATCCTCGGAAATATCCATGTCCTTTACGCCGAGCAGGAACATCGGACGGGAAATTTCAAATTTTTTCGTTACACGCGGCTGAAAAACCTCAGGTTTTTCTTCGTGATAATGGCGGCAAACCGTTTTGGGTTCGCGTTCGGGCAAAATTCTATCCGCAATGGAGAGCACCGTCTGCATATCCGTTCTGCCAGAAACGCAAAGTGTCATATTGGCAAAATTATAGAAAGTATTGTAACAATCGTAAAGCAGTTCGGGGGTAATTTTTGCAATGGATTCCACCGTGCCCGCAACATCCACACGGGTCTGGTGTTTCTCATACATCGCCTGCAAAAGATTATAATAAATCGCGCTGCCGGGATTATCCTCGTACATTTTGATTTCCTGCGCGATAATACCGCGTTCCTTTTCCACATTTTCGGACGTGAAATAAGGTTTAGAGACATAATCCAGCAAAATTTCCAGATTTTCTTTCAAATGATTGGTACAGGAAAACAGATACGCCGTCATGGTTGCCGAAGTATAGGCATTTGCGCTTGCTCCGTATTTTGCAAAACGGGAAAAAGTATCCGTTCCATCCTCATTCTCAAACATTTTATGCTCCAGATAATGCGCGATTCCATCGGGCACTTCATGGAAATTTTCTTCATCCTCGGTTTTGAAGCAATTGTCAATCGCACCGTATCTGGTTGCGAAAACAGCATAATTCGTAGCGAAATCCTTGGGAATGACATAAATATCCAATCCGCTTTTATGCTTAGTATAAAAATAAGTTTCTCCGAATTCATTGGTTTTTTGAATAATTTGATTTTCCGACATCAGATGGTTTCCTCCTTTGCACAAAGGAAATAATAGGTATCAAGACGGATATCCTGTGCGATTCTCACGATATCCTCCGTCTTGACGGCGCGGATCGCTTCGCATTTTTCCTCCGGTGTAATCATCTTTTCGTTCATCACGCAGGAAAAATACCAGTTCAGCATATTACCCACGCTATCCGCAATGCGTTCTGCCGAATCAATCAGCGCAAGCTTGGCATCGCGCAGTTCATTTTCGGAGATATTTCCTTTTTTGATCTCCTCCAATTGCGCAAGAATTTCGTCTGCAGCTTTCTTCTCATTTTTGAACTCAATACCCGAATGAACGGTCATAAAGCCTTTTTGACCGTTTTCGCCTGAACCGCAGTAATAACAAAGACTGAGTTTTTCTCGCACGTTCAAAAAGAGCTTACTTGTAACGCCTGCACCGTAAATGATATTCAAAAGCTGCATGGCGGTATAATCAGGATCACGAACAGTCATACCCGTATAAAAACCGAGAGAAAGCTTTCCCTGAGAAATATTTTGTCTCTCATAAACGGTTTTTACGGTTTCTCTCGCATGATGCAAAGCCTCGGTTTCCGTCTTTTCAATCTCCGTTCTTTCCAAAGAGGAAAAACAGCCTGCAAAAATATCTCTGAGCACATCAAAATCAAAGTTCCCCACAGCAAAAATTTCAACACGCGCATGGAAAAGAAGCGCGTGATACTGTTCGGTAAGCGCTTCGGGCGTAATTGCGCTTACACTTTCCGCCGTACCCAATTCGCTCAAACCGAAAACATCATCGGAAAACATTTCTTCCGCAAGTCTTTGCATAGCATAACGGCGTTTATCATTGATCTGCGCACGGATGTCATCAATGAGCATTTGTTTTTCACTTTCCACATATTCTTCAAGGAAAACACCGTTTTCCGTTACGGGCGCAAACAAAACATCAGAAAGAAGATGCACCGCGCGTGCGGTGATATCCATACCGTCAATGGAAAAACGGTTATCCAGAACTCTCATTCTCATTTCCAGAATCTGTGTGTCGCCTCTTTTATAAACACCGTCAGAAATATCCGTATCATAAACGGATTCTTCCTCACGGCGAATGGCGCCGATATCGGGAAAATGTTTGCTTCCCCTCATCAAAACGGGAAAAAGAAGCGCGTTTTTTGCCGCGGTATCTTCACACAACGGTACAACGAAACGCACGGAAATCAAATTAGATTTGAATTTGGTTTCCGAAACGGCATTGAAAAATACGCCTTCAGCAATTTTTTGTCTATTAAAAATATCAAAATTCATAGCAATTCCAGCCTTATTCAATTGATAGGTCATGCATAAAATCATGCCTGTACTTTTTATTATAACAATAATAACAGAAAAAATCAACGCTTATTGCGGAAGAATTGAAATTTTTTAAAAAGAAAACTGCCGCCATCCTAACGCATGTCAAAACAGCGGCATTAAAAAATTGGATACTGCAAAAGTTGATTAATCATTCACCCATGAAACAAAGAGCTGTCTCAAATACCTTGATTGGGATATTTAGGAGCATTCAAAAATTCAAGTCTTGTTTACGGATTGAAAGTATTTGTGGAAACGAGAGTGAACTGCATTTCAACATAGGGGCCTGAAAGTTTTACATTTCCTTTTGCCGATGTTTCATTTTCGATTTTAACGATGTTGCCATCCTTTACGGTAATTTTCAATGTTTGCTGAAGCGCCAAAAGTGTGCCGCCATAGTTTGCATACAGGTTTCTATAAGCAGATTCATCAGGATCATCGCATTGAACCTCATACACACCGTCTTCCAATTTTTTGATATCAGAAACGTAACGTGCACTGTACTTTGCAGTATTAATTAAATCGTTGATAGTGATTTTTGCTTCGTCTTCCGATTGTTCCTGCGTTTGTTTTACACCCAAAATCTCAAAGGTCTGCATTCCGTTTGCATAGGAAATTTTCAGATTATCGTAGTTCGTACTATTTGATGTAATATTATAAAAATACTGACCGTCTTTTTCACCGTAAGTAACATGATTGGTTTCGGTATAGCTTTCCGTTTTATTGTTGTAGGGAATAAAGCTTGTTTGTTCTATTTCTAAAACGAAAGAACCGTCTTTGTCTTCTTCCAATTTTTTGATCATATCTTCAAAACCGGAAAGCAGTCTGCAATCCGCAATTTCCTTATAATTATTGGGATTGATGGTATTGGTGATCAGGGTTGCTTCGTTATAATTGGAATATTGAACGGCTACTTCAAAAACCGGTGCGGTTTCTGCGTCTGCTTCATCAAAAATGAATTTGATCTTGATTTCTTTGATTCTGAATTTTTTATCTACCTGAATATTGACTTCCATATCCTGAATATCGAAATCAAACACTTCATTGTCCAAACCGAATGAATCAATGATCTGAGCCATGGATTTTGGGGAATAACCGGAGTAGAGCAAAGACCATGTTTCATCTTCGTTATGCGTAAAAGTTGTATTGGAACAATCGGTAAAATCAATATCATCAACGTCCTCATATTGATTTTCACGGTAAGCCATGTATTCTTCTGCACTCAACGAAGAATACAATTTTTGGTTATTTGCGGCACTGCTGCCGTTGTTTTCCGACGAAACAAACATTTTTCCATCGTGAAAAGCTTCAATGGTTTTGATGGTTTCGGTTTTAAGCAGACCTGTTTTGATGGTAAAATCAGAAGCAGAATAATAGTAAAAATCTTTCCCGTTCGTACCCGAAACGATAGTTTTTGTCGTAAATTCTGTGGTAATATCTTTGGAAAAAGGAATGTCCTTCATATGGAAAGAAAATGTTCCCGTGCCATCGGCTTCATAGGAATCCAGTTTTTCCATGGTTTCATTGATCTTGTCCCAAAGCTCTTTTGCGTTTTCCGGTTTAAATTGAAAGAGCGAGCAGGCGGTCATAACGGAAAGACACATGCAGATTGCTAAAAAAACAGTAATTATTTTTTTCATTTGAATTTTCCTCCATTGTTAAGTTTTTTATTAATAAAATTCCATAAAATAAATCATTTGTCAATAAAAATCATATATTTTTATACATTAGGGAGATTTTCTTGACAATATACTATATCTATGCTAACACGGATTTTCTTTAAGCTTTTTCATAAAAAACACCTCCAGCGGCAGATTCTATATAATACAATTTAAAAAACGCAAAAAAAGTTACAATTTTTTTGAAAAATTTATAAAATTTTTTTATGATCCGTTGCAATGAAGAAAACAGTACGTTTTTCCTGCATTTCTATTTACAAAAACAAGATTTTATGATATACTGTATATGAAATCTTTTATGGATTTCGGAAAGGATGATTTATGTGCAAACGATGGCTTATGTATGGCTCGGTGTGATTGTTCTGGCAATCATTGCAGAAGCTTCTACTGTCACGTTGGTTTCCATCTGGTTTGTACCCTCTGCTTGTATTTCCATGATTCTGGCGCTTTGCGAGGTACAGCTTTGGATTCAATTGGTCGTTTTTTTCATTACCTTCCTGCTTTTGATGATTTTTATCAAGCCTTTGTTCAGAAAATGCTTCGGTGTCAAACCTGTTGCCACCAATGCAGATTCTCTGCTTGGTTCGGATGCAGTTGTTTTGGAACCGATCAATAATCTGGAAGCAAAGGGGCAGGTTAAGGTACGCGGACAGATTTGGTCGGCGCGTTCTTCGGATGAGTCTGTTACCTATACCGAAGGCGAGGTTGTCCGTGTGCTTTCCATTGAAGGTGTGAAACTGATCTGTGAAAAGAAAAATTAAATTTTTATAAGAAAGGAAATTCTGATTATGGATGATGCGATTATTTTTATTCTTCTTGCTCTTGCTGCTCTCATTGTTATTCTTGTTGTGTCCTGCATCAAAATCGTCCCCCAAGCGAATGCTTATGTCATTGAAAGACTGGGGGCATATCACGCTACATGGACGACAGGACTTCATTTCAAACTTCCGTTTATTGACAGAATTGCAAAAAAAATCAGTCTGATGGAACAGGTTGCCGATTTTCCTCCCCAGCCTGTTATTACAAAAGACAATGTAAAAATGCAGATCGATACCGTTATCTTTTTCCAGATTACGGACTGTAAAATGTATTCTTATGGGGTACAATCTCCGATGTCTGCCATTGAAAATCTGACGGCAACCACACTTCGTAATATCATCGGCGATCTTGAACTGGACAGCACTTTGACTTCCCGTGATATTATCAATACCAAAATGCGCTCGATTCTGGATGAAGCAACCGACCCTTGGGGAATCAAAGTCAACCGCGTGGAATTGAAAAACATCATGCCTCCCCGTGAAATTCAGGATGCAATGGAAAAACAGATGAAAGCAGAACGCGAACGCCGTGAATTGATTCTCCGCGCAGAGGGTGAAAAGAACTCCACCGTTCTTGTTGCGGAAGGTAAAAAGCAGGCAATGATTCTGGATGCGGAAGCACAAAAGCAGAAACAGATTCTTCTTGCGGAAGCACAGAAGGAATCCCGTATCCGTGAAGCGGAAGGCGAAGCGGAAGCAATCCTCAAAGTTCAGGAAGCGACCGCCGCAGGTATCAAACTGATCAATGATGCTGCTCCTTCCGATAAAGTGATTGCCATCAAGAGCCTGGAAGCGTTTGAAAAAGCCGCTGACGGAAAGGCAACCAAAATTATTATTCCGAGCGAAATTCAATCCTTGGCAGGTCTTGCTGCAAGCCTGAAAGAATTGACTTCAGACGATACGGATATAAACAATTGATCTGTATACAAAAGTAGGTGCTCGCATATCCAAGCTTCATTTACATCTAAATAATGCAAAACAGTGAGGTTGGTTTTGAGCAATTTCCTATAGAATAAAAAATTACCGAACACGGGTCCGTGTTCGGTAATTTTTTATTAAAGTTTATTCAAACGATGATACGCTTCGGCAAAGGAGCTGATATCAGGTTCTCCGTAAAGTGCTTCATAATCTTCTCCGAGATAACATGCAAAGCAGGAAATGTCCCGGAACCCGAGATCGGCATAATAATCAAAGTCTGCATGAATGACACGACTATCCGGTAAAAAGACTTTGGGCGGTTTTTTCCAATCGGAAAAAAGAGAATTGTCCAGCCAATAATCCAGAACTTTTGCGTTAACTGAACCGAAAAATTGCAAAAGCTCTTTGATATGTTGATTCTGACTATTGTTTTTTTCGTTATCCACACAGGACAGCGGGGTATGGTGATCGCGGTCAATGGGCGCATATTCCAGGAAAATACCTTCTGCAGGACGGATTTTTTCGGGCGGAGTAAGCGTGCTGTAATAAGCAAGGTAAGCAAGCTCGGCTTCGGGATCAACCTTTTTGATTTCTTCCAGCATACGGTTCATGATAATCAGCTGTTGATCCGCAGCGGAAAGCTCTGCGCACTTAGGACAGCGGCAGGCGGCATCGGGTGCATCGTCAAGCCAGAAAAAATATCTATGAGAGGAACGGTATAATTTTTTGACCGTTTCCGCTGCGCGCTTTGCAATAAAATCAAGAGCTTCTTCATTGGAAGCGCAGCAGTTGATTTTGGGTGTGCGGTTGCCTTCTTTATCCATACGGAACCATTCGGGGTGCTTTTCAAATTCCGAAGCAGGCAAAAAATACCGTGCGGCATGCATTTCATATTCAATCTGCAAACCTTTTTCCACAGCTTCATCGATCAAAGCGCGATATTCCGGTGTTTCCAGACAGTCCAGCATGGCTTTCATGGTAAGCGGAGAACGGAAACCGCCGACAGGATGGAGCGCAAGTGTCGGAATTTTCAGAGCCACACAGCGTTCAATCCATTTTCGACTCAATTCTTCAGGATGGATCAATAAAGAAGATGTATTGATTTTCATGGCAAAATCCTTTCCGTAATGTATTCGTGCAAAAACAGAATTTTATTTCTTTTTTCTTCTTTTGAAAATATAGCTCCTGAAAAGGATCAAATTCAGAACAAGATAGAATGCAATCAGAATGATAAAGGTCAGGATCGGTTCTTTTGGTGCAAGGGTGGCAAGGATCATCAGCGGAAAGCCGAAAGCGATAGCTGGGAAGTTCTGATATACCATATTGTCTGCCGCCGGAGTTTTGAATTCTCCATCAATTTCACGGAGAAGAATGGTTCCCGTACTTGCGGTTCCCATCAGCATACCAAACATCATGAGAAATTGTTCTTCTCTGTATTCACGGAACAGCATCTTGCTTACGAAACGATTATACCAATACGTTACAATCAAACCTGCAACAGCAAGGATGATCATAATACCCCAATAGTTTTTCAGTATGCCCAAACGGATGGCAGCAATTCCCGCAACAACCATCAGGTCGAAGAAAAAGTTGCTTACACGGGTCATCAGAAAATCGTTGATGTATTCTTTTTTTGAGAAAGAATATTTTTTCAAAAGCTTCAAAATTTGTTTGATCAGCATAGCAGAAAGCACACCAATGAGAAAGTTAAAGCCGTAAATAACGGATTTCATACCGGGTAAAAAGTTTCCAAGCCAAAAAATAATCAAATAGGTCAACAGATAAGTGATCATCACAAGTGCGACCTCAACCGTCATTTTATCCATACTTCCCTGCATGGGAATTTCATTCTTGGTTTGAATTTCTTCCATGGAAAAATCTTCCCCGTCCGAACCGTTGCCAATGACTCTCTTCTTCTTTCTTTTGAGCATTTGCAAATGGATAACACCGCCAAAGCTTGCACATAGAAATCCAAGCGCAGCAATTGTCAGTCCAAAGGTTTTTCCTCCCGTAAAGCCATATTCGGTTTCATAAATATTTCCGTAGTTCATGGCTTGTCCCGTACCCTGTCCGAAACCGAATGCAACCAAAAGACCGGAAGCGGAAAAGAAATCTTCTATAATGAAAGCAGCGACGATAGTAATACCCATACCAACGAACCCCTGTAAAAGATAAGTGGAAACGGTGGTAAGACCGGTATCGAAAATTTCCGAAGCGCGTTTGGGCGTCAGTTTACCTCTTGTGCTTTTGAAGGTGGAAGCAATAAAGCCAAGCGCCAAAGTGTGATAGGTGATAATTTCCAAGGTTTCATAGCCGTTAGTTCCAAAAAATCTGGTTTCAAATAAAGGTGTTTTGGTGATCAGGTCGTAAAAGCCTGCAATTACAAGCAGAATAGTTCCTCCGAGCACGGAGGTCGGAATCAAGGATTTTTCCAAAACCTTGATCGTTTTTTTCAAAGCGTTGGCAGCCATCAGACTGAGCAAAAGAACTGCAATCAGATTGATAAAGCCCCAAACTTTATAATCCCAAAAATTCTCCATGAGGATCTCCTTTTTCCGTATTTTTGAAATGATGGAAGATATTAACGTATTTCAGCGCGTTGAAGCGTTTGCTTCCTTTAAGCTGATAGATTTTTCCATCGGAATAAATATTCAATTTGTTTTTGCCGAGTACGGTAACAGCAGGTGTATCCGAAAACGGGAAACAAAGCTCGTTTTCTTTTCCTTCGTCAATGACAATGCGATCGCCATACAGACAGATTTCCGCTTCCTCGCGCAAACGAATCTTATCTTTATAGACAATAACTTCTGAAAGACCTGCTTTTTCACGGTACATCGGTGTTTGTGTATAGAAAGAAAGGTCCAATCCGCGGACGAAATCTTGCTGATATTCGTACCAATCGTTGACGAAACGGAACGGAAATTCAAAACCGACACCTTTCAGCTCCGTTGTGGGTTCATAGGAAATTTTTTTGTGGCAACGCATGCATTCGATTTCATTGCCGTTCGATTCAAAGGTTGAGAGACCGCAGTCGGGACAAACATAGACGGCGCGTTCCAGATATTCCGCACGTTTATCGTGCAGAAATTCATGTTCCGCGTTCGCTTCGTTGACATAAAGACCTTCCTTGATCACGCGGAAAAGCTCGTCCGTAGACATTTTTTGATATTCTTCAGGTTCTATAACCTTGGAAACATATGCACGCATGGAGCCTTTGCGTACGGCATCGCTCCAACGGGGATGAACACCGTATCCGCCTTCAATGCGGAAAAGCGCGATCGGAAGTCCCAGTTTTTTCGCAAGAAACGCAATGGTTGGCAGCATAAATTCCGTTTTTCCGCTGTATGTACGGTTTCCTTCCGGGGCAAGGGCAATCGTTCCGCCTTCCTTGGCAACGCGCAAACAGTTTTTGATTGCGCGGATATCGGAAGTTTGCTTTTTGATGGGAATGGGCGCAACCAGATAGCGGATCAGAGAAGAAACCCACCCCTTTGAAAAAATATCTTCGCTGGCAAGATAATAAATCGGCCCCTTAAAGGCTTCTCCAACGAAAAATTGGTCAAACGCGGTTTGATGATTGAACAGAATCAGATACTGTCTGCCATTCTGTTCCTTGAATTTATCCACTTTGATTCCATATTTATGTGCGGAATATGGACACAAAACGAGAGAAACAAGGTTTCTGACGGCTTTATGCCGAGGTTTGAGCCAAGCAGAATCCTTGGAACTTTTTTTCTTATCCTTCGGTACGTCCGTTTTCAGATTCTCTTGCTTTACGGTTTCCATATTATTTACCTCCGTTTTTATTTGCTATATTTACTATTATATCATAAATATACATATTTGTCCAATTTTTTAATAAAATTTTGATATTTTATGTAAACACAACAAAAACACCAAAAATTTCTGTATATAGTAACCAAATTTTAACTCTATTTGAATTTCATTTTATGCAAGAATGTTCCCAATTTTTATTAATATTTTCAAATAAGCCGCGATATTGGGGAACAAAATAAGAGAGTCGATACAAATTTTTGTAAAGACTCTCTTTTGTAAAAGTTCAGATAATAAAACTTACCACATTTCCCACAAGGTTTTCCACAAAAAAGAGTGGAAAGAATGGGAAAATCTATTTTTTATATGGAAAAATTTGAATAATCCACTTTTCAACATAGTTTTCCACATGCTTTGCGGAAAAACCAAACAGTTTCTTTCGTTTTTTCCACATCCGTTTCCACAAACTGTGGATTTCAGTCAAATACAGGCGTGGAAAATGTTTTCCACAGATCAGCTCTCTTTTTCGATGGCGGCTTCCTGTTTCATGACAGCGGCAAGCTTGTCCATGACTTCTTCGGTAAATTTCGGGGAACGGTCGAAATAGTAAATACCGTTTTGTTCCTGTTCCACATCATAGAGCTGTGTATAGCAAAGACCGCAGACCTTGGGGGTGCTGAGAAGTACTTCGGTCAGACCCGTATAGCGTTCCACGTATTCTTCCACGGTTTTCGGAGAATTGCCGTACCCCCAGCTTGTAGTAGAGTTTTCAATTTGAGAAGCCCATTTGATGCCCCCATATTCGCTGATGAAATAAGGCTTACCGTTATATTTCTGACGTTTGCCGTAATTTTCAAAGATTTCCGTTTCCGTGATTTCCGCATAGCGTTTGCGATAAACGTCAACATTTTGATTGTAGTCGTGAATATCATAAATATCCGTAACCACATGATAATTACCGCTGGTATCAATGCAAGGGCGGACGGGGTCGATGGTTTTGGTAAACTCGTAAATGGCGCGGATCAAACCGTTATCCTGTTCTCTGCCGTTTACATCCCAGGTTTCGTTAAAAGGACACCAACCGATGAGCGCCGGATGGTTGTAATCACGTTCCATTGCTTCGGACCATTCGGAAAGATAATATTTCAGATTACCCGCATCGGAAACGTCAAATCCCCAGTTTGCATATTCGCCCCAAACCAAATATCCAAGACGGTCTGCTTCATAGAGGAATCTGCGTTCGAACACACGCTCATGGAGACGCGCTCCGTTAAAGCCAAGACGTTTGGACAGCAAAATATCCTTGGCAAAGGCATCGTCATCGGGTGCAGTATAAACACAGTCTTTATAATATCCCTGATCCAATACCAGACGTTGGAATACTCGCTTACCGTTGATGCGCAAACATCTTCCGTCAAGGTCAATCTTGCGCATACCGAAATAGGAGTTGACGGTATCCGTACCGTTTTCATCGGATGTCTTGATCACAAGATCATAAAGTGTGGGAGTTTCAAGAGACCAAAGCGAAAGTTCATTCAAGGAAATAGAAATTCTCAGCGTTGCAAGCGTTGTTTTTGCGGTTGTTTTTCCGACTTCTTTTCCGTTTAGAAAAGCGGTCAATTCCACGGATTTCATACCGATTTCGGGGAATGTCAGGGTCAGATCCAATTTTTCGTTGTCAACATCAGGATCCATACGGACATTTTTCAGATATGCGGAGGGAACGACTTCCATCCAGACAGGCGCGTAAATCCCTGTGGAACGCGTATAATAGCAACCGAAGGAATGATAACGGGCTGATTGCTTACCGCTTGCTTGCGCACCGTCTCCCGCAACATCGGACTGACAGTATACGGAAAGGGAATTTTCGCCTTCCGTTAAAGCGTTTGTGATATCAAAGGAAAAAGGGGTATAGCTTCCGCTGTGCTTACCAACGGAAACGCCGTTGATGAAAACTTCCGTTTTATGGCAAGCAGCTTCGAAATGGAGAAGCACACGCTCATGCTCACCGTGCGGAACACTGATTGTTTTTCTGTACCAACAAGCAGGAATAAAATCCCGATATCCAATACCGGAACGCTCGCTTTCGGGACAAAAAGGAACGGTGATTTTTTGTTCCAATTGTTCTTTGTTCTGAACACCTCTCGGTTTACCGGATTTTCCGAAATCAAATTCGAATTCCCACTCTCCGCAGAGATTGATCCATTCCGGACGGACAAGCTCGGGACGGGGATATGCATTTCTCGAAGTCATGGCAGACTTTCCTTTCCGTAATTGAATTTTTAATTTTCCGCATAATAAAGCGGACTTTTCCTGTGTTTATGGTAACACAGAAATGATATGATGTCAAGATTTTTATCAAAACTCCTTTTACGAAGAATACGGGTAATATCTATCTGAAACTGCTCATCTATTATTGTTTTATATATCAAAATCATGAAAAGCTCGAATGTCCATTTTGAGAAATTTTCCGAAGTTGAAAAAGATATTCAAAAATTTTATTTTTCATTATATTTTTATTGACGGAATGGGGACTTCGTGATATACTGATAATGGTAAATTATCAGTTTCACCAAAAAATTTACGGAAAGAAGTATAAAATCAATGAAAAATATCAAAGAATATTTCCTTGCACTCAGTGATTTCTTCAAAGATACTTCTGTTTTGATTCGGGAAACATGGCAATCCCGGCACATTCCGTTCAAATTTCAAAAAATCCGAAATGAAATTGTCATTACCGGATACAAAAATTCGCTTTTACCCAGAATTGAAATTCCGAGTGAAATTTTAGGATTACCCGTTCGTGCGGTGGGCGCACGCGCTTTTGTACAATGCCCTTTTCTGGAAGAAGTACGTATTGCGGACGGTGTGGAAATACTCGAGCCGAACGCTTTTTCCTACTGCAACCATCTGACCAAGCTTTTTATGGGCGATTCTGTCAAAAAAATCGGAAGAAACGCATTTTTTGAATGTAAATATCTGTACTGTGCAGAGCTTTCCCCATCGCTCAGAGAAATTGAAAGCCGCGCTTTCTACGGTTGCACCGGACTCCGTGACATCCTTTTGCCCGATGGCATTGAACGCATCGGAGATCAGGCATTTTTCGGCTGTACCAAGCTGAAAAGCATCCATATCCCTTTGGCTCTCGAACATTTACCGCGCAATGCGTTTGAGCATTGCACCTCTTTAGAGCACATTTTTCTTGAAAAAGATTCTCCTGCGGATCGCATACTTTCCGCCAGCGAGTATTACAGCAAAAAATTACGGTACATCCCGCGCATTTGAATTTTCTCCTCCCGTCAATTCCTCGGCGGCGATTTCCGTTTAAAAAAGGATTTCATCTGAAGATATGATAAAAATTTTGGATTTACAAAGCGAAAAAGAATATTTTCTTTCCCCCGATGACCGTCTTTCCTGTGCAATTGGAAATTTCGACGGTGTTCATAAAGGTCATCAAAAGCTCCTTTCTCTTGCCGCCGAAAAAAGGGAGGAAATTACCAAAAGCGCAATTTTCACCTTTTCCATCCCCGCTTCCCATATCAAAAACGGTTCTTCTCTTCTGATGTTGCCGAAAGAACGGTATCCCCTCTTTCGGAAACTCGGTATTGATCTTCTGATTCTTGCGGATTTCGATGAGATTTCCTCTATCTCTCCGAGTAACTTTGCGGAAGATCTTTTATTCCGCCGCTGTCAGGTGCGACGCGCGGTATGCGGTTTTAATTTCCGATACGGAAAAGATGCACGGGGAAATACGGAATCCTTGAAAAAGTCTTTTGAAGCGTTGGGAGGAACCATAGCGGTCTGCCCGCCTTACCGCTTTCGGGAACAAACCGTCAGTTCTTCCGAAATCCGTGAAGCACTCGCCGTCGGCAATCCGGAACGTGCGCTTGCCATGATGGGCCGTCCCTATTCCCTGACCGCCGAAGTCGTTCACGGCAAAAGACTCGGCAGAACGCTCGGATTTCCCACGGCAAATCAAAAATTCCAAAAAGGACGTACCATACCAAAATTCGGTGTTTACGCTGTCCGCGTACGCATTGACGGAAACGTTTATTGCGGTGTCGCCAATGTCGGTGTTCGTCCAACTGTAGAAAACACCGTTTCTGCCAATTGCGAAACTTTCGTTTTCGATTATCACGGTGATCTTTACGGAAAAACCATAACTACGGAATTTTACGGATTTTTAAGACCGGAACGACATTTTTCAGATGTGCAGACGCTGAAATCCGCTGTGGAACTGGATATGCAAAGCGCCGCTCTTTATTTTCAGGCAGAAAAGGAACATACCCTCTATGAAACGTAAACTTGCACTTCTGCTTTCAATTTTTTCTTTGATTTTGATTCTTTCTCCTCTTACCGTCCATGCGAAAGATTATGAAAAGGAAGATACACTCTCTTCCGAAAGTATTGTTGTATATAATATTGATCTGGGTGTCAGTGTTTTCCGAAAAAATCACCGTGAAAAATTTTCTCCCGGAAGCACCGCCAAAATCATGACTGCGCTTCTTGCGCTGGAATATTTCGAAAACCGTCTGGATACACTTGTTACCGTTCCCTACGCAGCTTTACGCGGTTTGGAAGGAAGTGCTGTCCTAAGCTTAAAAGAAAACGAAGAAATCTCCGTTCTTGATTTGATTCATGCAACACTCATCGCAGGCATGAACGATGCCGCCAATACACTTGCGCTTGCCATCGGCGGAAACATGAAAAATTTCACGGATATGATGAATCGGAAAGCGGAAGAGATCGGTGCTTTTGATACTTGTTATTTCAATGCAACGGGACTTTCCTCTTCCGGCTATACGACGGCTTATGATACCGCACGAATCGCAGCATACGCTTATGAAAACGATCTTTTTATGGAAATTTCTTCCAAGCGTTTTCATACGGTTGCCCAAACCAATCTCCACCCGGCAGTCACCGTTTATACCCGAAATTCTTTTCTAACCCCAAAAAGCGAATATTATTACCGCTACGCCGAAGGAATTTCCGCAGGTTATTCCAATGAAGAGGGAGCTCAGCTTGTCTGTGCGGCTTCCCACGGCAATTACGCTTACGTTTGTGTCGCATTCGGCTCAAAAAAGGATGCCGGCGGAACGATCGGCGGATACGGCGATGTTAAAAATCTGCTTTCCTGGTCAAGCGGAAACTTTGCGGAACGTAAAATTCTGGACCGTTCGCAGATCATCTGCGAAATGCCCGTACGCGCGGGAAAAGATGTTGCACACGTTCTCGTGGTTCCCTATAAATCCGTTTATGCATTTTTGGATAAAGATACGGATCTTTCCAAAATCACCCTTTCCGAACAGCTGTATTATGAAAAATTAGATGCACCCGTTCAAAAAGGTGATTGTGTCGGCTTCGTTACCATTCTTCTGGACGGTATTCCCATCGGAACCGCACCGCTGATCGCAAAATCCAATATCCGCCAAAGCACCGGTGGAAGTCTTATGCTTGCATTGGAAAAGGTCGTAACGCATCCGATCTTTATCGGATCAACACTCATTGCACTCTCCGCATTCGGTATTCTGATTTTCAAAAACCAAAAGAAGCGGATGGCAATAGCCAAAAAACGTGCTTCCGAAGAATCCGATAAATAACAAATACCGAAAAATATCTCTCATTTTTAAGAGAGTATAAAAAAAGAAAAAACTATCATACTATTGTTATGTACTCTAAACTCAAAATATAAACATATAAAAATCATATAGAAAGGTTTGGTATTCAATCATGGAAAACAACTGCAAAAAATTCCCCAAATTTGACGGTACTGCCATCAAAAATAAAGCAAAGGAAATTTGGGCCACACTGAATTCCGATAATATTGAGGTTACCTTGACAACATCTGCTATGGGTCTTCTCTTTTTCGCACTCGGTCTCGGTGTTTCTCTCGGTCTCTCCAGATGCATTACAAAAGCAGAACTGAAAAGTGCTTTGCGTAAACAGAAAAAAGCACTTTTACAGGAAAAAACGGAAGAATAATTCCGTTTCAAATCCAAATAAAAAAGCGGCGAATCGCCGCTGATGGTTGCTTGCCTATTCAAATTTCATCTGTATTCAAGCAATGCAAAACGGCAAGGCTCATTTTGCGTAATTTCCTATGGAATAAAAAAGCGGGCTACGCCCACTGGATAACGGCTTGCTTTGCAAGCTGTGTGCTCGCCTATCCAAAATTTGCTTGTATCGAAACAATGCAAAACGGCGAGGTTTGTTTTGAGTAAATTCCTATGCAATGAAAAACCGTCCTGAAAAGACGGTTTTTTGTTTTATATTTATTTATGAAACCGCCAGCCAAGCTCTGTCAATGTATGAATGACATCGGAAAAAATATCTTCCACGGTTCCTTTTTCCAGAAAGCGAATATAGTACACCGACGTATTCCCCGGATAAGATTCCTGAATACCTCCGTGAATCACGCCGATACGATCTCCAGATTGCAATTCATGGAATAATCCTCCTCTTTGAGAGTTGTCTGTCATTCGAATCGGAGAATGGTCGTCCAGAACAAGGAAATACGCACCGTCATCGGCGATCAAAACGCGGCCTTCGCTGTAACCGTAGTGCAAAGATGCCGCAACCAACAAGGAGAGCACTGAACAAACAAAAATGCAGACAGAAACAATGATATATATTTTCTTTTTCTTCATAAAAAACCCCTCTCCTTTCAAAGCACCTTATTCCGTGAAAATCCATTCCATATCACAAACGGGAACACCGACATAGGAAGCAACCGTTTTTTTCAAGGCTTCCGTCAAAAGACCTTTGGAATCTTTCTTCAAATATTCTGAAAAAGCAGAAGAAACCGTAACACGAAGAAAATATCCGCCATTCGGCTTGTTTTCTCCTTGATCGGAGTTGTTTCCCGTAGTCGATTCCAGAACAAAATTTTTGAGTTCAACCTCATTGCCTATGCCATTCTGATTTTTCCATGCAAAAAACATTTCTTCATATCCGCCGTGAATTTCATACATGAACTGTGAAAGAGAATCTCCGTCTGCATAATAAACAGAAAAACTCGTATAATCCTTCGGAGCATAATTGACCTCTTTATCGTTTAGCATGTTTTGACGCAAAAATCCCCAAGGAAGGAACAGAAACAGCAAAAAACAAGCAGCCAGCGAACCGATTCCCGTCCACATGATTTTTCTGCGTTTCGGCTTACTTTCTTCGATTTCCATATCCGCCTCATCAATTTCTCCGATGGCATCCAAAAGATCATCTACCGTCATCAAAATCCCTCCTTCGACAAATAAACGCGTAATTTTTCTCTGAGTCTGAAAAGCATGGACTTTACCTTACTTTCCGAAAAGCTAAATTTCAAGCATATGTTTTCAACGGATTCCATATAAAAATACCGACTGACAAAAACCTTTCTTTCCGTTTCGGATAAAGTTTTTATAAACAAACGAACCGTTTGCACCAAAAGTTTTTGTTCCATTTCAGTTTCAATATCGCCTTCGTTGGCAATGCACTCTTGCAATTCATCCAAAACGAGTGCTGTTTCACCGAATCCGCGTTTTTCCGCATGGTTGGCACGCCATTTGTCTATGGCAATGCGCCGTGTGATTTTCCCAAGAAACACACCCAGAACAGAGGGTCTATGCGGAGGAATGGAATGCCAGGCATCGAGATAAGTATCGTTAACACTTTCTTCGGAATCCTCATGATTGGAAAGGATCCGATACGCTATACTGTAACAATAATTTCCGTATTTCTTCGATGTTTCTTCAATTGCGCTTTCATCACGGTGCCAAAATAAAGTCACAATCTCACAATCTTCCATTTTTTCCTCCATTTCTTTGAATTTCAATCAGATTCCAAATGATTTTCAGAAACTGTCTATATCTATATATCGGAAAAAACCAAAAAAAGTTGCAAAAATTTTATAAATATTTCAAACAAAATATTTCACGGAGAATTGAAAAGCCGGGTGTAAAATCTCCCGGCTTAAAAATCAATTTTGTTCTCTTTTATCCAGACATTTTCTTTTGACTGCGTTAATGAAGCCACCGCCCGAGAAAACCGTGGCATCGTATACCGCGGAAGCATTATCCAACGGACGTTCGTGCTTACCCTCCGTCACGAAAGCCGTATTTTCCGAAGAAAACACCGTATACATCTGAATCGCCTTCATAAAGCGCGGCGCCGGTGTTACGATCAGAATTTTTCTGTCTGCATTCGGTGCTTCCATGCGATGTGTAAACCAATCTCTGAACAATACGAAACGATGCTTTCGGAACTGAATACCGAAATGGAAATATCCCGTTTCAGCATCACAAAAAACCATGGGAGCGTTTTTAAAAACCGAGCCGATCATTTTACAGGCGTAAATCTGCCCATCAAGCTTGACTGTAAAATGATATCCCGTATTTCTTCTTTCAAAAAGCGAACGGTACGGTCGGGAAATCGACGAAAGCTCTGCGCCCTCTTCCCTGCATACTTTTTTCAATCTTCTCAAAAAACTTGCCCGAATCCGAAATGCGCGGATATAATGGAGCAAAAAAATCAACAGAATAATGCCGAAAATCGACAGTAAAACGCCGGGCATAAGTAAAATCTCGATCAGCAGAATAATCGCGGCAAAATAAAAACCCGCAACGAATCCAAGTCCGAAAATAATTACAATACTAAGCCATATAACAGACACGATATCAAAACGCTTGCCGATAGCTTCTTCCTCGTCCAAGGTACGCCAGTATCTTCTCGTTCTCACTCGCATAAACAAATCTATAAACGCCATAATCGGAAGAACCGTCAAAAGATAAAGTCCGTAAATCTCCCAATGTGAAAAATCGCTTTTTCCGAAAAAAGCGCAAAGCGGATAGATAAAATATTTCGTTCCCAAAAATGAAGGCAAAACCGTAAGCACAGCAATTTTTGATAAAAACTCATACGAAAGGAGCGCATATTTCCACTCGGAAAATACACCTGTTTCCTTCGGAGGCTCGTGACAAAAGCGTCTGCGTGCAGTCGGATCATAAAGAACGAAAACACCCGCAAGAAAAATATATGAAATCAGCATGGCAAGTGCCGAAGCGCCGCTGATAACCATGGAATCAGGATCGTCAACCGATACGGAGCTTGCACTTGCTTTCACAGCCGTAATAAACAAAAGATAAAAAATCAAATTATGGAAAATTCGGACATATCGGAAACGGAAAGGATCCCATTTTGCAATAAACGCCAATCTTCTCGCACGCCTTTTTTCTCT
>JAFQEK010000104.1 GCA_017399025.1 Clostridia bacterium | reverse complement strand
CTTAGCTTTCGCCCGCCGAGGCAAAAACGAAGATGAAGAACGAAAACTACGAGGCGTGGGTGAAGGTCTACGAGGATTTCTACGGCAAGCCTCTGGTATATTCCGAAGAATGAAGCTCTATCTGACAACGATCGGGATCGCGATGCTCGTGATCGCCGCGTTCAATCTCGCCTTCGGCACCGCGGCTTGGTATTACGTGGTGATCTCCGTGATCTGGTGCACCGCCCTGCAGTTCGCCATCGACGGCTCACTTGCGTTCCTGATAAACAAAATGCCGAACAAGTGGTTCGGCGCGGATAACCTGCTCTACCACGTGTCGGAAGCCGAAAAGAAGCTTTATAAGAAGCTGCGCGTGAAGTTCTGGAAGGACAAGGTCTGGGAGCTCGGCGGACTCGGCGGCTTCAGCAAAAAGCACTGCACCGACCCCTCGAACCCCGAATATATCGAAAGATTCATCATCGAATGCAACAAAGGCGTGCTGACGCACAGGCTGTCCTACCCCGCAGGCTTTCTTGCAATGCTGACGCTTTCGGGTATTCCCGTCTTCACGGTAGCCCTCCCCGTTGCGATCGTGAACGTGTATCTGAACATCCTGCCGACCTTGGCTTTGAGATATAATACCCCGAAGCTTAAGCTGATCCTCGAGAGATTGAGAAGGAAGGCGAAAATAGAAAAAACGGTATCGTGAGGTACCGTTTTTTCTATATCGCAACCAAATCACGGCGCAAGCCGTGTATGTAATCGCTCGCTTGCGAGCGTATGGAATCCGCAATTTATTGCGGTATGGAATCATCCCGAAGGGTGTATGGAATCAAGCCGCAGAAATGCATGCTACGCATGATGCCATACTGCTTCGCGGATGCCATACACGCTGCGCGTGATTCCATGCCAAGCCTGCGGCTTGGATAAAATCATAGGACTCTCATACTCGCACTTTCGTTTCAGTTTGATAAAAAGATCTCAGTCCGATGATTTCATTTCTATCATCAAAGATCGGAGTGGGATGTACAAACCAAATGTCCGAAACGCGAAGATATTTTTCAATATCGCTATCCTCAACCTCGGCAAATACCGTCAATACCTCCTCACCGTCGGGTTCAATGCGAAAGATCATTTTCTCTCCGGTTTCCATTTCAATAAGAAGATGAGAATCATATATCACTCGGTCCCTTTCTCCCATAATTGTACTCTCGAAAATTTTGATCTTCTGGATTTTTCCATGAGGGTAAGGTAATGTTTCACACGCAGCAAATTCCATCTCGGCTTTAGAAATATTCGCAGTAAATACCATTCTATCTATTCCGTCGAAACAAGTGTCTGTATCCCGATCTGCCGTAAGAGAAACCATACACAAATCCGATTCATCCGGACGTTTTATATAGATGTTGACTTTGTGAGATTTCGCCCGTCTGTTATCCACAAGCATAGAACCGACATCAAGTCCGATGAGTTCCCCTCCAACCAAATCTTTCAGCGTGGAACACATCTCTTCATCTATGTGATATCTGAATGTGTTTCTGCTTACGCCTAAAGCATCTGTATCTCTCCAATAATCCTTGCCCAACCGTTTCAAATCAGATCCACGTATAACCGCTCTCATTTGGACGCAGGGAGAATCCCAAAACCATTTTGGAGCATACAGCGCATTATCGCAAAATGTTACTTCAAGGTTATCGGATATGCGACAAGGCTTTTCACTGCTTTTTATTATTTTTCCATAAATATTCCACCATCCGACGTAAGTCGTTTTTCCTTTTTCATCTTTCCCAAAGTCATACACTTCATCGGGATCTTCCAAGTCAAGTCCGAGCTCATTAAAACGCTTTTTTACATCGTCGGAAAAGGTGTGCATATATTCTCTGAAAGCGCAGCAAGTCGGACATCCGCAGAGGGACTTTTTCTCCGCAAGCATTTTCATTTTTTCTTCGTATACATCAATAGTGTAGTCTTCAAATTTAAGTATCATCACTATCCTTCTTTCGCTTCGAATCATTGACAATAGTATCCATCATGCCCATATATGCAGTACGTCCCTGCTCTAAATCCTTTTTCGTTTTTCTGAAAATATTATATCACAAAAACACAAAAACCGCAATCCCTTTGTATCGGACTTGCGGTTTTTGTTTGGTTAATGACTGTAATTTTGATACAAGGTTCAATCAAAAATATGTTCTTTTATTTCTGCCAAAATCGACTTTTCAACATTAATCGTTTTTTTGAAAAGCCCTTTGACCGTAAAAGGCGTATAAAAGGAGACCTCTATTCCATTTTGTGTAAAAATATAAGTTTTCAAAGCATCCGTTTCGCCGCCTGCCGCCAATCCAATTCGTGTGCTATAAGAAAACAAAGCATATGTAAAAGCCTCGTTTTTCAATTTTCCAACGACAGCAGCGTACGCCCTATCAACATCGACAGAGCCATCTCTTGATTGCAGACTGACAATCTGATTTGAGTCAGGAATCATCAGCATAGGAATCAAACAACGATCTTGCTTCAGAATATCGGCAGTTGCGGCAATGTGTTTATGGAGCAAATTAACGATTCCTTCTTGAACCGTGGTATCGAGTTCCGCGAATGTCATATACTTCCTCCATGCTTTTGATATTGCCATGATAAAAAACTGCAACTTGTGTCAAGGTGCGGTTTTTCTTTGAAGGCTTCTTCTGATTTTTAATACAAATGCCTTCCTATTTGCTGATGCGGTTATTTGACCTGGAACCCGTAAATTTGCTCCGCCTGCTTGATCAGCGCCTTCTGCTCGTCATTCAGTTCATCCAGCGCGACGGGCGCATCCTGCTCCCGCAGGCCCTTTTGGTTGATGTCGCCCATCAGGCTCCAGTTGCGGTGAACGATGCCCTTGGAATAGTCCGAATCATCAGG
>JAFQEK010000103.1 GCA_017399025.1 Clostridia bacterium | reverse complement strand
TTTTGAATGTCCTCCTTTTGATTTTGTTTTGCAGTTGGTAGCCGCATTTCAATTATATCAAAAGGAGTTTTTATTTTCAAGACTCATAGGCATAGCCTTCACCGAACCCGCGGTCTAACCGCGGGTTTTCAAATACAAAAAACACCCCGAAAGGCATACCATCTTCGGGGTGTGATAAAAAATATATTCGCAAAAGTTATTCTTCCGTTGTAAAGGTCCATCTCTGCTGCATAACAATGGCAGGAGATTCTTCAAACGGACGCGCATAGAAAACGGTCAGAAGCGTCCCGTCTTTCAGTTCAACGGTAGAAGGATATCCAAGATCGGGTCCCACGCCATTGATATAAATATCATGATCGGTATCCCATGTTTTGCCTTCGTCAAAACTAAACATAGCGCGTACACCGTACGGTTCGTTACGGTAACCGTAAACCGAGATCAGAACGCCCGAAGAATGGTACATCAAATGCGCGGGCGCACCGCCTGAACGGTCCAGAATACGAACGGGAACCGTCCAAGTTTTACCTCCGTCGGAAGATTCGCTCTGATAAGTTGTGAAAATATCAGTTCCGGCTGCATGCGCACGGATATGAGTCAGGATTCTTCCGTCTTTCAACAGAATTGCGTGAGGTTCGCACAGAAGCGGTTCCACATCGCCTTCCATAATGGAGGGAACTTTTCCCACAAATTCCGTCGTACCGTCCATATTGATTTTATAAGCGTGAATGCCGTCGATACCCTTTCTGTGGATATTGCTCGGACTGAATGTTCTTCCCACCCAAAGCAAGCTTCCGTCTGCAAGCACGAGAGGACCATGAGGAGAAGTTACGGGACATTTGTGCAAAGGGCCGAACGTAACACCGCAGTCATGACTGATCCGGAATGTGGAACCGAGTGCTTCTTCTTCCTCTTCCGGTCTGATCAGATCCAGATAAGCAACATCGAAAGGCCGTTTGCTTTTTCTCTGGAATTCTACGGTATTGTTGAAAGAAGTAAAGATCACACCCGTTTCTCCGAAAGGAACGATACCGGCATCTCTGTCATCCAGAACCGTATCGATTACGGGCGCAGGCAGGGTATAGGTTTTTCCTTCGTTTTCACTGTACGAAATGACAGCCTTGCCGAAAGGACACACGTGGCGGCGGCGAAAACCCGAAGCTGCAACGGCAATTTTTCCGTTTTGCAGACGGGCAACGGTCGGCCAACCGAAATAATTGTGTTTACTCATGGGATTGCTCATGACAATCTCGGGAGTGCCGATGGGAATGATTTTCATTGGGATTGCCTCCTTTATATATTTTGTTTTAATCGAACTCTCGTTATACGGATCAGTCTTCCGCAAGCGCAGTCAGACGAAGCGCACAAAGCTTACGGTATATCAAAAAGATCAGCAAGCAAAGAACGGCGCAAATCAAAGCCATCAGAATATGCGCAGCAATTCCGCTGAAAATAAACAACGGAAAAACGGGAATACATGCAGATGCAAAACCGCAAAGCATCATAACGAGAACCGCTTTTCCCTGTTTTACGGGCTGAGCTTCATGATCCCAATGCATCATCGGCATTTTCATATTGACAAAAAGACCGAAAACCGCTCCGAACACCGCATAAATTACGGGAACGAAGAAAAGCCAAAAGATATCCAATCCCGCAGGACGGATCACAAATGCAAGAACAGACGAGGAAATCAGCACGCTCGGTACGGCAATCATAAGACTCACCGCAATCTTGGCATTGACCAAATCCCGCACACGGACGGGAAGCGTCTGTGTCAGCCAAAAATGTTTTCCTTCCATAGAAAACGCGCTGCTTGTGCTTGGAGACATATTGCACATAAAAGCAAGGATAAACGGAGCAAGCTTTGAAGTAAACGCAGAAGGTAATTGTTCAAACAAAACAGCCGATTCGCTAAACGAGAGCATTGCCACCAGGAAAACCGTCATAATATATCCGATGGCGGTATTCATCACATAAACCGAAGAAGAAAAATATCTCTTGCGTTCACGGAAGAAGCACGCGCTGAACGCCGAGCTTTTCTTTTGCTCGCGCATGATATAGTTTCTTTTTCCGCCGCTTGCAGTCAATCCCGTACAAATTTGTTTATAATATCTTCCTACGGCAAACGCAAATGCAAAGAACATGGCAAACGAAATACCGACGAACAAGAGATATGCGCCGATGTTTCCGTTTACGCCATCGGAAAACCATGCGGCGGGAGGATACAGCCGTTTTAAGGAATCCATCATGCCCGCAAGTCCGTTTATGATTTCTTCCGTTTCTCCATCCATGGATTGCAAAAAGGAGAAATACAGCACGAAAAACGTCAGCGAAAAAATAATCTGCATGATATTTTTGCGTTTCATGCGCGCAGTAACGGCATAAATACCCGTTCCGACGATCATAGAAGCAGTCATGGGCAAAAGAGGGAGAATCCATGCGCCGAGGAACATCAAGATATAAAACACAGGAGAAAGCGAGAGCGTAAACGCACAAACAACCATAACGGTAACCGTGGATACAAGACTGATGATCAGATCCGTGATATAAACCGTAAGGAAGCGGCTGATCACGATCGCTGAGGAAGGAACCGGGAGAGGCGCGAGCATTTCATACCGTCTGGTACTGAAAAGATCCGAGCCTGCGCGGAATACTGTAAACATAAAGGTTATCAGCGCAATAATCACACCTAAATACAAAGGAAGTATTTCTCCCAGTCCCAGCGTAATAAAACCGTAGGTCAAAATTCCGACGTAAAAAACGAGCATGGCGCCAAGAATCACATACGCAATACCGACGGTGATCAATCTGCTCCGTTTCTTTTTATCTTTTCGTAACGCGCTTCGTTGAAGCCGAATAAATTACAAAGTGAAAGCCAAGTTAAAAGTCTGACGGATTTCCACATATCATCACCTTATTCTTCCCATTTCAGCATTTCCATGAAGACATTCTCCAAGGATTCTCCGTGCGTGAGCGTTCCGATGTCGCCCGCAGCGATCAATTCGCCGCCTTTGATAACGGCAATACGGTTGCAAAGCTTTTCCGCAACATCCAGAACGTGCGTGGAAAAGAATACAGCACCGCCGTTCTTGCAAAGCTCGCGCATGAGATCTTTCAGAATGATGGAAGCTTTCGGATCCAGACCGACGAAAGGTTCATCCAGAAGCATAAGCTTGGGATTGCGGATCCACGCAGAAACAAGAGCAAGCTTTTGCTTCATACCGTGGGAATAAGAGGAAATCAGATCGCCGAGCGCATCCGTAATTTCAAAAAGCTCCGCATATTTTTTGATTTTCTCCATGCGCGTTTCTTTGGAAAGTCCGTAAATATCCGAAATGAAATTCAGATATTGGATTCCCGTAAGATATTCGGGCAGATCGGGATTGTCGGGAATATACGCGATCATGGATTTGCAAAGCAAATCTTCTTCCTTAACACAATGACCGTCAACAAGAATCTTTCCTTCCTTGAAATCCAGAATTCCCGCAATGCATCTGAGCGTAGTGGTTTTGCCCGCGCCGTTATGGCCGATAAAACCATAAATATCGCCTGCAGACAGTGAAAGCGTAAGATTTCTGACACCTTTTCCGCTTCCTTTATAGGTTTTTGTTAAATTTTCAATCTGAAGCATAGAATTTTCCTTTCACAAACAGTTTTGATATCATTATGATATCATCTTGTGGAGTAAAAGTCAATGGATTTTCTCAAAAATCTTTTGATTTTTCGGATTTTTCAAAATAGGAAGCCAGTAAATTTTCATTTATGCGAAAGACAAGAGAATGATTCCGCTAAATTCCCGTTTACCGTTCTATTTTTCATCGAACTCACGTTATTTATTTACTCATTTTTCATCGAACGCACATTATACCCATAAAATCCCTTTTATATGTCTTTTTTCACAGAAATCCCCTCAAACGCTTGACTTTCCTTTCCGATTATGATATAAAATTGTTGAACACCTCAGAAAGGCAGTATACATTATGACAAAACTCAATCACAAACACACGATTGCCGCGTGTTTTATCGGCTATATTTCCCAGGCAATCATCGTGAATTTCGCTCCGCTTCTTTTTTTGACATTCAGCGAAACGTACGCGATCCCCTTGGAAAAAATTACTCTTTTGATCACATTCAATTTCGTTACACAATTGGCAACAGATCTGATTTCTTCCCGATACGTACAAAAAATCGGTTATCGAAAAGCGATTCTGCTTGCGCACATCTGTTGCGCATTCGGTTTATGCAGCATGGCTTTTCTGCCCGAGCTGATTGACAGCTTCACGGGGCTTCTGATTTCCACCATGATTTACGCGGTGGGCGGCGGTCTCCTGGAAGTACTCGTCAGTCCCATCGTGGAATCCTGTCCGTCCAAAAATAAAGCGGGCATTATGAGTCTGCTCCATTCTTTCTATTGTTGGGGCGTTGTTGCTACGGTATTGCTCAGTACGGGATTTTTCGTTCTTTTCGGTACGGATGACTGGAAAGTGCTCGCCTGCCTGTTTGCGCTGATTCCTTTTCTGAACATCTTTTTCTTCGCTTCCGTTCCGCTTTATCCGATCGGAGAAGAAGAAAACGACCGTCCCAATTACAAAAAGCTTTTTTCTCAGAAAGTATTCTGGCTCATGCTTCTGATGATGGTTTGCGCGGGCGCTTCCGAGCTTGCGGTTGCACAGTGGGCATCTTCTTTTGCTGAAAGCGCTTTGCAGGTAGATAAAACCACAGGCGATCTTTTAGGCGCTTGCGGCTTTGCCGTTACCATGGGGCTTGCCCGTGTGCTTTACGCAAAATTCAGCGAAAAAATTTCCATGAAATATGCCACCATGTTCTGTTCCGTACTTTGCATAGGCAGTTATTTGCTGATCGGTCTTTCCCCCGATCCGATCATTGCTTTGATCGGCTGTATTCTTTGCGGTTTTTCTGTTGGCATTTTCTGGCCTGGTACGTTTTCTCTCGCAACGGAAAGCGTAAAATTCGGCGGTACGACTATGTTTGCGCTTCTTGCGCTTTCGGGCGACCTCGGCTGTTCCTCAGGTCCTTCCCTTGCGGGTTTTATGGCTGCGGTATTTGACGGGGATCTCCAGAAAGGGATTCTCTGCGCAATTGTTTTCCCCGTGATCCTTCTCTGCTGTCTCTTCTTCTTAAAAAAACGTGAGTTCAATGAAAAATGCTAAGATAAACAGGAATTTACATCAGAAAAGCAAACTAAATTAAAGGCTCCCACCCCGGGGCAATGTCGTCAACCTAAGAATAAATATAATAAAAAGCGGCGAATCGCCGCTGATGGTTGCTCGCCTATCCAAGTTTCATCTGTATTTAGACAATGCAAAACGGCGAGGTTTGTTTTGAGTAATTTCCCATGGAATAAAAGATATGCTAATCGCAAAACCCGACAGATTTTAGTTCTGTCGGGTTTTCAAATTCTTAGTCAAGTCAAGTTTATACATCCAAACGATATTTCTTGGAATAATCCTCGAAATAGCGGTCATAGACTTCGTTGCCTCTGCGGAGTCCTTCGGTATAGCTATGCATACCGAGGCTGTTATTGGCAATTTCAATGACACAGCCTGCAATATTGGAGCAGTGGTCTGCGATACGTTCCAGATTGGTCAGGAGATCGGAAAGAATAAATCCGAGCTCTATCGTACATTCACCATTGCGCAGACGTTCAATATGTCCGGAACGGAGCGCGATTTGCAAGTCGTCAATTACTTCTTCCAAAGGCTCCACGCGGACAGCTACCTGAACGTCATTATACAAAAATGACATCAGAGCGTTATCCATAACCTCATGAACAGCTGTGATCATGACAGCAAGGTCTTTTTTCGCAACAGACGAAAATTCCAGTTTCTTTTCGTGCATTTCCTGCGCGGATTCCGCAAGATTGACCGCATGGTCGGACAATCGTTCCAGATTTCCGATCATATGGAACAGCTTTGTTACTTCAGAGCTATCTTTTTCGGAAAGGTCCTTATTCGTGATTTTCATGAGATACGAACCGATTTCGTCTTCATAAATATCCACGGTATCTTCTTCTTTCTGAATTTCTTCAAAAAGCTTTTTATCATAATGATCGAGTAAGGTCAAGGCTTTTTTGACGGAACGGAAAGAGATATCCGCCATATTTACAGCAACCTGACGGCAACGCTCCAAAGCAATGCTCGGTGTCATCAGAAGACGCTCGTCAAGGAGCGCAAATTTTTCATCTCCGCCCTTTTTGTCCTTGACAAGCAGACAAGCCAATTTTTCAAACTGTTTGCAGAACGGCAGGAGAGCAATTGTACAGAACACGTTGAAAAACGTATGAATCAAAGCAATGGCTGTATGGTCAACGAGAGAATCTACAAACGCAAAGCCGATAATCCAATGGAGCGTATAGAAAAGGATCATCACAAGCGTTGCACCGATGATATTGAAGCAAAGATGCACCATGGAAACACGTTTTGCATTTTTATTTGCGCCAACGGAAGAAATGATCGCCGTTACACAGGTGCCGATATTCTGACCGAGAATGATCGGGAACGCCGTTCCGAACGTAACTCTTCCCGTTGCGGAAAGTGCTTGCAGAATACCGATGGAAGCCGAAGAGCTCTGAACGATTGCCGTCAGAACCGCACCCGCCAGAAGACCGAGGATGGGATTGCTGAACAGCAACATGATTTCCTGAAATTCGGGAACGTCTGCGAGAGGTTTGACCGCCGAAGTCATATAGTCCATACCGAAAATCAGAACGGAAAAGCCGAGTAAAATCAAACCGATATCTTTTTTCTTGGAATCCTTGAGGAAAAGATAGAAAATGATACCGATTACTGCAAGAATCGGTGTAAACGAGGTGGGTTTGAGCATAGTCAGCAGGAAGCTGTCACCGCTGATACCCGAAAGGCTGAGAATCCATGCCGTGATGGTAGTTCCGACATTGGCTCCCATAATAATCGGAATGACATTGGCAAGCGTCATGACGCCGGAGTTTACAAAACCGACCATCATAACGGTAGTTGCCGAAGAGCTTTGGATGATTGCCGTTACAGCAGCACCGAGTGCAAAGCCTTTCAAGGGGTTGGATGTCAATTTATCCAACAGCGAAGAAAGCTTAGAGCCTGCGCTTTTTTCCAGCGCATCGCCCATGACGCTCATACCGAAAAGGAACAGCGCCACACCGCCGATCAATGCCAATATATTGGTAAAATCCATATTGAAATCCTTTCTTTTTTCTTTATTTTCAGTTTTTCACAAATGAAAATTCCCTGATTACAGAGAGCTCTCCGTAATCAGGACACCGCTTTCTCAGAACAAGAACAAATAAGCAAGTACAGGAAGCGCGATCTGCCAAGCAAGGCCGAGAAGATTCACAACCCAGAAATACCAATGCTTGGTTTTGTGGCGAAAGCCCTTCATTGCGAGAAGCGCGCCGATTGCCCCGCCAAAAAAGCCGAATCCAAGCAAAACCGCTTCGGGTGTACGCCATGCGCCGCGTTTTGCTTTTTTCTTATCGGAAGCATAAAGAACAACGGCAATCAAAGACATGACCAAAATAAACGCAAGATATACGAGTGTAATAATTTTATCCATAAAAACCTCCTACAAAAAATATGGTTATAAAGATTATAACAAACGAAAGCAAACAAGTCAATGGCTTTTGAAAATCTTGTCGGAAATGTGAAATTTTTAGATTTTTTTATAAAAAATATGGATATTATGGCTTGTTTTACAGAAAAAACTTTTTCGAAACAGAAAAGAGGACTTCCCTTTTCGGTCAGTCCTCAATGTTCACCGATATAACTCAAGAACGGATACGTAACGTTTTCCAATTCTTTGAGAATTTTAATCAAATGCGCGCGCGGAATATTCTCGTTCACCGTCATGGCGGAAGCTTTCGCATATACCGCTTCTAAGTCCGCAATCGGCTCTGTAAATGCCTCTTCATTGAAATAATCAGAATTATTATTGATATACGCAATCTCTCGCTGAGCGATATTCAACAGCCTGTTATATTCGCTGACCGCAAGAGCATCGGTCTGCACGAGAATTTCCTGAATATCCTGCACACCGTTGCCTCGTCCATCACCTCTGCCGATCGAATATGTATAATGATCTGTAACTTTATATGTGGCTTGCAGCGATGTCC
>JAFQEK010000102.1 GCA_017399025.1 Clostridia bacterium | reverse complement strand
TGTTTCCAGATACTCTTTTTCACCGCTTGCCAGAGAATATTCCGCGTTTGCCATGATATAAAAGGTTTCGCTGAACCAATAACGGCGTTTACGTAAAGGCTTGCCGTCTCTCGTAACGGTGAAAAACATTCTTCCATCGCTGTCAATGCAAAAACGGCGGGCAAAATCAATACAGCTTTTCGCAAGTTCCAGATATTCTTTCTTTTTTTCGATGCGGTTATAAATATAAGAGAACATCCATCCCGCGCGACCTTGCATCCAAACGCTTTTGTCCTCCGAATAGACACTTCCCTCTCGATCAAGGCAATTCAGAATACCGCCGTACTCTCGGTCAATGCCGTTTTCCAACCAAAACGGCACGCAGGATTTCAGCAGTTCTTCACGGAATAATTCTTTATAATACGCTGTGTTCATGGGTTTACCTCCTGATATTTTATGAAAATGAAAGAGAAATTTCGCCGTCAGCGCAAATAACGGTTCTGAAAACAAATCCCTTGCGCCAAATATCTTCTTTTGTGATGGATTTCCATTGCATTTTTGTTCCGTTGTAATGTAGCATTTGTAAATTTTCGCAACCGGCAAACGCGCCATTGCCAATATCCGCCACACTCCCCGGAATTGTAATTTCTTTGAGATTCATGCAATTACGGAATGCGCAATCTCCAATGCGCGTCAGACCGTTTTCAATATAAACGCACGAAAGCTTTTCACAACCGGTAAAGGCGCGCTCCGCAATATAAACCGGTATTTTCTTGATCCAAGCCGGAATCGAAACGCTTTCATTCTCGCTTTTGTATCCCGTTATTTTATAAAAATCTCCTTCTTTGACGATCTTGAAATCTTTTCTGTAATCCGCAAGCGTTTTTTCCCGCAAACCGAAATCCTTTTCCATCTGTATTTCTTCCATCTTTTCAAGAATTTCCGCAGGATAGAGCCGATTTTTATATTCCATTAGTATCGTTCGGATTTCGGGGGAATACTCCGATTTTTCAATATAGCCGTCAAGTTCTTCCACGGGCATTTTTTTGACGAGAGAAAGCAATTTTACAAGTGCCGCCGATTCGTTTTTTTCAATCAGCAACGGTATCAGTCCCTCACGGGATTTTTTTATCGCCACCCTGCTTTTCAGATGCTTCAGGATAGTGGCATTGGTTTCCAATGTATCCAATAAAAACGGAAGTTCAAGATTTTTGATTCCGATTGCGGATAAAATCATTTTACATTGTTCTCCGTCTTCCGAATCGGGCGCGAGTACGCATTGGCGGAGCTTCATTTTTTCGGGAAATACATAGTTTCCAATTCTTTTTATACTATTCGGAATCGTGATCCTCTGCAAATTCGAACAATAGCGAAATGCCCAATCACAAATCTCAGTTACACCGTCCGGAATCAGAATACTCTGTAAACTTTTCCTATTTTCGAACGCAGAACTGCCGATCCGCTCTACGCCTTCGGGAATGGAAATTTCATTTTTCCGTCCGAAAAAGTCGAATACCGTATTACCGAGAATTACCATTTTGTTTTTGTCCGCCAACCCTCGGCAGCCGAGAAATGCTTCGTCCCCGATATTTGTTACGTTTTGGGAAATCGAAAATTTCCTCAAACTTTTACAACCTCGGAATGCAGAAGCTCCGATACATGTTATGCCGTTGGGAAGTGAAACGCTTTGCAGATTCTCACAGCCGTCGAACGTAAAATTTCTGATGTTTGTTACACCTTTCGGAATTGCGATGCTTTGCAAATCCATGCAATCATTAAACGCGCTCTCCCCGATATGGATGACTTCGTTCGGAATGGTGATATTGTCCAATCTTGAACACCACCGAAAAGCAGCGATACCGATTCTTTTCAGATTCTTGGGGAGAATCACGTTTTTCAAATTTGTACAATAGCAGAACGTCTCGCGGCTGATATCCGTGATCCCGTTCGGAATCGTAATATTTTGCAAATTTGCACAATAACGAAATGCACCTTCACCGATATCGGTTACACTTTCGGGAATCGTTATGCTCCGTAATCCCATGCAATCCTGAAATGCCCATTTACCGATGCCCCTTACGCTTTCGGGAATCGCAATGCGCTGTAAGCTCCTGTAACCGGAAAAAGCTTTCTCGCCGATATATATTACACCATCTGGAATTACGACTTCCCCGCCCGGACCGTTATATTCTTTCAAAACGCCTTTTACAATGATAAAATCTGACATAACAGGCTCCTTTTATACTTTTCTACGTATCTATTGTATCAAATACCGTTTCTTTTGTCAACCGAAATATTTTACATTTGCAGGCAACGGCATTTACTTTTAAAATATTGAAAAATAAATTTTCATTGACATGAATATGCCATTTTATCATAAAAAAACCGTTTTCGGAATAATTAAAATTATGATACCGAAATTTGATTTTTCCGGTATCTTTCTCAAAATTCAATTCAAAAGGAGGTCCTACTTACGGAACATCGTAAAAACAAATATTTCGGCACGGACGGCTTTCGTGGCGAAGCGAATGTAACACTCACTTCCATGCATGCCTATAAAATAGGCAGATTTCTCGGATGGTACTATTCTTCTTCGCTTTACGGCTGTATGGATCCGGATTACAGACCTAAGGTCGTAATCGGCAAGGATACGCGCCGTTCAAGCTATATGCTTGAATATTCCATCGCGGCAGGGCTTGCCGCTTCGGGTGCAGATGCGTATATGCTCCACGTAACCACAACGCCGAGCGTTTCTTACGTCGCAAAACGAGAAGCTTTTGATTGCGGAATCATGATCACCGCTTCTCACAATCCTTATTTTGACAATGGCATCAAAATCATCAACCGCAACGGAGAGAAATCGGATGATGAAATACTTTCTCTGATTGAAGCTTATCTGGACAGTGATCTGCACGCATTGGGGATAGAGGAAGAAGACATTCCCTTGAAACAACGTGAAAAAATCGGACGCATCGTGGATAATTCCGCAGGAAGAAACCGTTATATTGCTTATCTGATCGCACTTGCTTCCCATTCCTATAAGCATTTGCGCATCGGATTGGACCTTGCGAACGGTGCTTCCCATCTGATTGCGCAGGCTGTATTCGGCGCGCTGGGCGCACAGGTGGAAACCATTGGCGCAGAGCCGAACGGCGTGAACATCAACCTCGGATGCGGTTCCACGAATACGGATCGGCTTTGCCGTCTGGTAAAAGAAAAAAATCTTGATCTCGGATTTGCTTTTGACGGAGACGGCGACCGTTGCATTGCCGTGGATGAAAACGGAAATATCGTGGACGGAGATAGCATCCTTTATATTCTCGCCAAACGTTTCCGCGAGAGCGGTATGCTGGAAAATAACACCGTGGCGGCAACGGTCATGTCCAACAGCGGACTGTTCACAAGCCTGGAACGGGAAGGAATCCGCTGTGTGCAAACACCTGTCGGAGACCGTTTTGTTTACGAATGTATGATTAAAAACGGTTATGCGCTCGGAGGTGAGCAATCGGGCCATATCATTATGAAAAAATACGCAACCACAGGAGACGGTATTTTAACCGCGCTCATGCTTACGGAAGAAATCTGCGACCGAAAAATCTCTCTTTCAAGGCTCTCTGCCTCCGTTTTGCTTTATCCGCAGTATGTGGAAAATATCAAAGTAACGGATAAAGATGCCACAGTTGCCGACCCGCATGTACGCAAAGAGGTTCAGAGAACGGAAGCCTTAATCGGCGGCAAAGGGAGAGTGCTTCTGCGCAAGAGCGGAACGGAATCCGTGATCCGCATCCTGGTCGAATGTGAAAGCGAGGAGAAATGCAAGGAATATGCGCACGGCATTGCCCGTGTGATCTGCGAAAGAGGCTATTGCCATGAATGAACAGGTAAAAATCTCCTCTCT
>JAFQEK010000101.1 GCA_017399025.1 Clostridia bacterium | reverse complement strand
TTCTTCGGGAGGCGGCAGAGGAAAAGGCTCTTCTTCAAAGGGAGGCGGTACGGATTCGGAAATCGGTTCGGGTTCCTTTATCTGTTCGGAAACCTTTTGCGCGGCGTTTTTCGGTGCTGTGAAATTGCCCGTTGCCAATTTATCCTCCAACGCGGCAATTCTTGCGAGAAGCGCTTCCGCATCGTCGGAAAGGGCAAGATCACAGGAGCGGATCATTGCCATTTCGGCATACAAACGTGCACCCGACGGATTTTTTTGCATATCAGATTCCGCATCCATCCAGATTTTCAAGGTATACAAGAGTCTTGGCAAAGAATACTTTTCGGCGCATTCGCGCAGAAGCGAATCCTTGATATTGCGCATACGGGTACTGATTGCGATAAGCATATCTCTGCCGAACGAAATCAGTTCACGCCAGAACACGGCGATATCACGGGAAGAAAGATGAATTTCTTCGATTACGGCAAGCGCGGAAGACGTATTGCCGTTTGCGGCGGCATCGGAAAGCTTTGCAAGCAAGGTACGGGAAGCCGCACCGAGCAGACGTTCCGCTTTTTCTTCGGTGATGGCTTCACCGTCGCCCGCGCAATATTCCAACATATTGAGAGAGTCGCGCATACCGCCCTGGGAAAGTCTTGCGATCAATTGCAAAGCGCCTTCATCGGCAGTCAGATTTTCACCCTTGCAGACGGTTTGCAGTCTGGCGACGATGGCTTCCATGGAAACTCTGTGAAAATCAAAACGCTGACAGCGCGAAAGTACGGTTGCGGGAATTTTATGAAGTTCTGTGGTTGCCAAAATAAAAATAACGTGTTTGGGCGGTTCTTCCAATGTTTTCAGAAGCGCATTGAAAGCCGCAACGGAAAGCATATGAACTTCATCGATGATATACACACGAAAACGCAGCTCTGCCGGGGTATACACCACGCCGTCGCGCAATTCGCGGATATGATCAACGCCGTTATTGCTTGCGGCGTCCATTTCCACAACATCGGTTGCCGTACCGGCATCGACGGACGTACAGGCTTCGCATTTGCCGCAGGGATTTCCGTTTACGGGAGAAAGACAGTTTGCGGCTTTGGCAATGATTTTAGCGCAAGTGGTTTTACCCGTTCCGCGGGGACCGCAGAACAGATACGCATGGGAAAGCTTTCCGTTTTCCACTTCGCTTTTCAATATGGAAGTGATGTGTTCCTGCCCGACTACGTCATCAAAAAAGGCAGGGCGCCATTTTCTGTAAAGTGCTTGATACATAAAATAATACCTCCGCAAAGATTCAGCGTATGTTCGGACATGCTGAAAGAAAGCAGAGCTTCATTGATAACTTTCAGCAAAAAAAAGCGAGATACAAAATCAGACCATACACCCCAAATTCGAGATGGACTTTCCATGCGCCGCCGTATGCCTTGCTCGGGGCAGGCTGCCTCGTGGCACATCAGTTAAACTGCTTAATGCTGCTCGGTTCCCCGCCTGACATGGTTCACAGCCACCAATTGCACAAGACCCACCCGTCATCACAAGGTTGACACGGTGCAGACCACACAAAACCAACCCTCATAAGAGGAAACCACCCCTGCTGTAGCGGATTGCAGGTGCAGGGCACCGCTATCTCCCCGGCTGGTATGGCCTGATTTCATATCTCACTTTACTTATTATATCACATTTTTTTCAAATTGCAATAGATATTCAAAAAATTTTTATTTTATTTTTCGTTTTATTTTCTTCGTATGTTTTTTCATACGTTGGAAAAACTAACGAAAGAGAACGCGGGTTTTGTGTTCCCAATGATCAGGAAAGGATATTTTGTATGAAAAACGAAAATAAAAAACAAAGAAAAAATATACGCCCCGAAACACACACCGACACAAGAAACAGCCATCTGGAAAATATTTTCTATCACACCCGTCCCGAATCTCCCGGAGATTGTACGGGTTATACACCCGTCATTCCTTTGTGCGCCGAAGAATCCGAATCCTATGAGGACCTGATGGATTTGCCTGCGCCTGCAAGATATATCAGACATAACGAGGATTGCTTGTAATTTGAAAAAGCAAAGATCAATTTTTGTTTACGCATTCAAAAACCCTGCTGTAAAAAGCAGGGCAACAGCATTTACTTTTTAAGACTCATTTTACAAAAACTATGATTCCATCGAATTTCTGTTTACAAAAAAGAAGTTGGCGAGATTGGGCAGCTCGACCGCCTTTGGCAGACTTTGCACTTCCGGCGAAGATGAACTTGTAAAAATCGAGACGCAGGTATGTACATTATGGCGCAAGCGCCAAAATGTGAAGATTCCCCCTGCTATTTTTATGTCATAGGAAATTGCGCAAAATCAACCTTGCCGTTTTGCATTGCCGGAATACAAACAACACTCAGATAGGCAAGCAACCATCAGCGGCGATTCGCCGCTTTTTAAAATAAATGATGAAAAAGTAAATGCTGTTGCCCTGTGTAAAAAGTAAATACTGTTGACTTTCCTTTTTTCCTATGATAAAATAAAACAAACGCGGGATATTGACGTATGAATACTTACGATACCGCAGAAAAAACTACCGAAAGGGGATGAAAAAACATGCTTGAAAACATCCGATCTCCTTTGGATCTCAGAACGCTTTCCGAAGAGGAATTGAAAAGCCTCTCGGCAGAAATCCGACAGACCGTATTGCAAACCGTTTCCCGAAACGGCGGTCATCTTGCTTCCAATCTGGGAATGACGGAAGCGGTGATTGCGATTCACAAAAATTTTCATTCGCCCGATGATAAGATCATTTTTGATGTCAGCCATCAGTGTTATGCACACAAATTACTGACAGGCAGATATGAAAAATTTTCCACACTCCGAAAAAAAGACGGCATTTCGGGTTTCACCAACAGAGAAGAAAGCGAACATGACATATTGACGGAAGGACACAGCGGTTCTTCTGTTTCCGCCGCGCTTGGGATTGCGCAGGCAAACCGTCTGAAAGGAAATGAACATTATACGGTTGCCGTTGTCGGCGACGGTTCTCTGACAAACGGTATGATTTACGAGGCGCTCAATAATTGCGCCGGCAGACCGTTGAATCTGATTATCATTCTGAATGATAACGATATGTCGATTTCCCGTAATATCGGCGGCTTACACGAGTATCTTTCCGGCATACGGACGAGCAAACGGTATTACCGACTGAAAAAACACACCGAAAAAATCATGAAAAAAATTCCTTTGGTCGGCAATCCGCTTCTGATCGGCTCCAAAAAGCTCAAAGATGCCACCAAACGCTTTTTTGTCAAAAATAATATTTTTGAGGACTTGGGTTTGATTTATCTCGGTCCTGTGGACGGTCATAATTTTGAAAAAATGGATATCGTTCTGGAAGAAGCCAAAAGCAAACACACCTGCTGTATTGTCCATATGGTAACCAAGAAAGGGATTGGTTATGCTTTTTCCGAAGCCGAACCCGACAAATATCACGCAGTCGGTCCTTTTGACCTGCAAAAAGGCTTCGCTGCACCCTCCTCGGATACGTATTCTTTCAAAGCAGGTGAAATCCTTTGCGCAAAAGCAAAAGAAGATACCTCCGTCTGCGCCATTACCGCCGCCATGTGCGAGGGTACGGGACTTTCGGCGTTTTCCAAAGCGTATCCCGACCGCTTTTTTGACGTCGGTATCGCAGAAGAACATGCGATCACCTTTGCGGGCGGACTTGCCGCAAACGATATGAAGCCTGCTGTTTTTTTGTACTCCACCTTTGCCCAACGCGTTTACGATCAGATTTCCCATGATATTGCCATACAAAAGCTCCCTCTCCTGCTTGCCATTGACCGCGCCGGCTTGGTTGCGGGCGATGGTATTACCCATCAGGGTATTTTTGATTACGCGCTCTTTTCTTCCGTTCCCGGAACGGAAATCCTCATGCCCGAAACCTACGCAGAACTGGAACATGCTTTTTCCGAAGGCTTGGCAAATGAAAAAATTTCCGTAATCCGTTATCCGAAAGGCAAATACGAATCGTATCCTTTGCCGTTTTCCATGCTTTCCTGCGGCAATCTTTTTACTTACAGCGAAAACATTGAAACTGCCGAAACGGTTGTGATTACAGCAGGCAGACTGACCGCCAATGCTGCCGCCGCCATTGCGCGGACGGGTAAAAACATTGCGCTTGTCAAATTGATACGTGTATTTCCCATCCCTGCACCCGAATTGCTTGCCCTGCTCGGACATGCGAAACGGATTTATCTGCTCGAAGAAGGTTTTGAACAGGGCGGTTTTGCGCAGAAAACAGCCGCTTTGATACAGAATCGAAATATAAAAATTCATGCCGTTTGCGATTTTGTTCCTCACGGTGCGCTTTCCGATCTCTTTTGGCTCTGCGGTTTTACCGAAGAACAGCTCGCGCAGGCATTTTCTTCTTTTGACGAAACGTAAATGTTTTGAAAATATTGGTAGATGAATTGAAATCAATCATTGATCTTTCCATCGAACCCGCGTGAAGGTTACAACTCTTTGCAGTTTTTTAAGAATGAAAATCCCCATGATTCACATTTTTTTCTTAAACGCATACGATATAGCGAGAGGACTTTTTGAAAGACTCTCTCCGAATGCTGTTTATGAAAGGATGACAGATCTTTATGTCTGATATCAGAAATACTTCTCCTTATTGCGGCGGCAGGGATTCGGTATATATTGATACCAATCGGATTCTGGACAGCTGCCGCGATAAAGATTGTTTTGAAAACGTACCCGTTTATCTTTCCGACATCGGCGGCGAGCTTTTGGAACGCGCTTCCGCCGTCCGCACCAAATGCGCAAAAATTCTTTGCGCCGATATTCACGTTGATCCCGTTCCCTTTAACCGCGGTTTTTATCAGATTTCCATTACCATGTATATCAAAATCACGGCAGAAATCTGTGTTTGTCTGGGCAGACCGCAGGAAACGGACGGTATTGCCGTGATTGAGAAAAAAGTAATTCTTTACGGCGGCGAAGGCAATGTGAATATTTTCAAGAGCGAGCTTTCTTCCGGTAATTTCTGCGGTTGCCATCATACGGAATCGCCCGGTACCAATATGCCGACCGCTGTTTTTGAGGTTGTTGATCCCATTGTGCTCGATACCCGTATTCTGGAAGCTTGTGAGCTTCGTCCGCGCTGTCATATTCATACGGAAGATCTCCCCGAAATCGTTTGCAACTGTCTGGACGGCAGAATCTGCTGCGACAATCACGACAAAATTCTGACGGTTTCGCTCGGTTTCTTTTCCGTTGTCCGTATTGAACGTCCTGCCCAGTATCTTGTTCACGGTACGGAATATACGGTTCCCGAAAAAGAATGTATTTCTCCCTCTTCCGATGATCCTTGCAAAATGTTCAAACATATGGCGTTCCCCGTCAATGAATTTTATCCCCCGTCCCTTTGCGAGCTGAAAGGGGATCCCGATCCCGGCTGCGGCTGTAAAAAATAATCATTTTCCCGTGTGTTCCAAGAACACACGGGTTCATATTTTTATGTAACCTTCATTGATTTTTCCATCGAGCACATGTTAAAAAATTGACATTCCAAAACAAATATGCTATAATGAAAAACGAAAAAATCCGCCGTTTCGGCGGAGAACGGAGAAATGAAATGACAAACAGAGAGCGCGCCATGAATATTTTACACGGGAAGCCGTTTGACCGATTTCCCGCCGTACATTTCGGTTATTGGCACGAGCTGCTGGAAGAATGGGCAGCTCAAGGGCATATTCCGAAAGAAATACTGCAAAACCACGATGATGGTAACGAAAAGGACAGAGAGCTTGACCGTCTGATCGGATGGGACTTCAATTGGTATCATACCGTTTCGGCAAGAAACGGACTTATGCCCGTATTCAAACCGCAGGTTCTGGAGATCTTTCCCGATGGGACAAGACGCTTGCTGACCAGCCAAGGACTCATTGAGCGGAGCAAGCCGGGGATTGCGTCCATTCCCTCCGAGGACGATTATCTGCTCAAGGACAGGGAAGCTTTCGAAACACTCTATCTGCCGAAAATGCAATTTTCTCCCGATCGTGTCGATCTGGAATATTTCAGACATTTTAACGAAACACGCCCGATGGATGTTCCCGTCGGCTTGCACCTCGGCAGCGTGCTGGGAGATATCCGAAATATGGTTTCCGTTCTCGGCATGAGTTATCTGCTCTATGACGAAGATGAGGCGCTTTTTGCCGATATCGTTGATACTTACGCCGATATGCAGTACGAGTGTGCGAAAGCAATTTTGGAAACGGGCGCGAAATTTGATTTCGCCCATTATTGGGAGGATATCTGCTTCAAAAACGGGCCTTTGCTCTCTCCGGATATGTTCCGCGAGCTTTGCGCAAAGCATTATAAAAAACGCAATGACCTCTGCCGCAAATACGGCATTGACATCATTTCCCTCGACTGCGACGGCGTGACGGAAAAGCTCCTGCCGACGTGGTTTGAAACCGGTGTCAATACGATGTTTCCCATCGAGGTCGGCACTTGGGGCGATCAGTTTGCGCCTGCAAGAGCCAAATTCGGCAAAGGCATGCTCGGTGTCGGCGGCATGGATAAAACCGCACTCCGTAAAGACCGTGCGGCTGTCGATGCCGAGATTGCGCGTATGCAGCGTCTCGCCGCGCTCGGCGGATTTTTGCCGTGCCCCGACCATCGCCTGATGCCCGGAACGAAATTTGAGCTCGTGCAGTATTATGCGGAGCAGATCAAAAAGATACGCATTTGACATAACGTGCGTTCGATGGAAAGATCAAGGATTGTTTACAGTACCTCTTCCGTCACGTTTTGCCGCTTTGCCCCAAAGGGGAGGGCTCTTGAATATCTTTGTTTTAAGAAAAGAAACGATGGTTTAATCAATCCGTCCGCTGATCCGTTCTGTTCTTCATCGGGCTTGCGTAAGATGAAAGGTTTCAACGGTAAGAAAAATATTGGGGAATGCCTTCCCATGAAACACCGTCCCATTCAAAAAACAGTTCGGAATATCCGCCATCGAGAAACAGCGGGAGATAGAGATCGAAATTCGGGGAGAGGCGGTCGGATGTACGAAGCGTTTCGGGGTCTTCCCAAAAAACGCGTCCCTCCGATGTCCCCGAAAGGATTTCGCCATGGAAATCCGTTGTTTTATATAGAAATTCAATATAACGGTGTCCTGTGGTTTGATCTGCCCAATGAACGGCACCGCAAGGAACAAGAGAGGAAACGGAAAGTCCCGTTTCCTCTTTGATTTCTCTGATTGCCGAGGCTGTGAAGCTCTCGCCTTTTTCTACCTTACCGCCCGGAAACGTAAGACCGGGCCAATCGGTTTTGATTCTGTCCAAAGTCAGAACCTTGCCGTCCTTGCGGACAACCATCGTCATATTATAGAATTTCGCGCCTGTACCGAAAGGTTTGGTTTGATTCATCTTGCTTTGGTTGCGTTTTCCATAACGGCTTTTGCAACGAAGTCTTCCACAGCGATTGCGCCGAGGTTCTTACCGTCGCGTGTACGGACGGAAACGGTTCCTGTTTCAACTTCTTTATCACCGATGACGAGCATATACGGAATCTTTTCCAGCTGTGCGCCGCGGATTTTGTAATTTGCGCTTTCTGCTCTTGCATCAAGCTCGGAACGGATACCTGCCGCTTTGAGCATATCGTTGACTTTTGCCGCGTATTCGTTGACGCGGTCGGTGATGGTGATAACCTTTGTCTGTGTGGGAGACATCCAGAGCGGGAGCGCGCCTGCGTATTTTTCAATAAGGAGCGCGAGGGTACGTTCATAGCAGCCCATGGAAGTACGGTGGATGATATAAGGATTGACAAGCTGATTATTGGAATCTACGTATTCCATACCGAATTTCTTTGCGAGAAGCATATCAATCTGGATGGTTACGATGGTATCTTCTTTGCCGAATACGTTCTTGCACTGAATATCGAGCTTAGGACCGTAGAATGCGGCTTCGTCAATACCGATTTCATATTTGATGCCGTTTTCGTCAAGCAATCTGCCCATGATTTCCTGCGCTTCGTTCCACTGTTCGGGGGTGCCTTCATATTTATCGGTACGGTTGGGATCCCACTGAGAGAAACGGAACGTACAGTCTTCGAGAAGTCCGAGTGTATCCAGGCAGTATTT
>JAFQEK010000100.1 GCA_017399025.1 Clostridia bacterium | reverse complement strand
GCTTCCGATCCTTTCAAAATCACGCCGAAAAGCAACAGTGAAACGCGCAATATGAAAACGCTTGCGGAGCCGATGATTCTTTTCAACGTTGCTTCCGTCATGCGAAATGCAGATCCCGAAAATTTTGAATATTATACGGAGCAGATGGCATTGCTTGCGGAGGAGATCAAACACTTCCATAAACCCGAATTTCACGCAACCTTTGAAAATATCAATGCCGATGATAACAGCGTTCTTCTGGCCTCCTCCCCCTGCCGTGTCATCAATCCCGGACACGATATCGAATGCGCATGGTTCCTTCTGGAAGAAGGTGTGAGAAAAAACGATTCCGAAATGATTTCTCTTGCAAAAACGATTTTTGATGATGCGTTTGCGTTCGGTTGGGACAAGGAATATGGCGGATTGCTCTATTTCAAGGACGTTCTGGGAAAACCCGTGGAAGCGTACGAGCACGATATGAAGCTTTGGTGGCCTCACAACGAAGCAGTGATTGCCTCTCTCATGCTTTTCAAAGCAACGGGGGAGCAAAAATATTTTGATATCTTCGAACAAGTATGCTCTTATGCGTTTGAACATTTTTCCGATCGGAAATACGGCGAATGGTTCGGATATCTGCGCCGTGACGGCAAACCCACGGAACCTCCCTGCAAAGGACACACCTATAAAGGACCATTCCACGTCATGCGTATGCTTGCAAAAGGCCTTGAATTATTGGAAACATTATAATATAAAATAAAAAATTCCGACAGACCGTGAAAATCTGTCGGAATTTTTTATGCCATAGGAAATTGCGCAAAACCGACCTCGCCGTTTGCGTTGCTGAGCTGCAAGAAAACCTGCGATAGGCTGAGCACACAGCTTGCAAAGCAAGCCGTTATCCAGCGGGCGTTGCCCGCTTTTTTAACCTAATGTGTTCTTCATGATTTATGATTGAACCGCCGTGTACCGATCGGTACGCACGGTGGTATGGGATGTCGGCGGTTAATTACCGCCTTCTAACCGATTTGAATATACAATTGTTACCAGGGGCGCGGATGACTTTCGTCATAACGAAACATAGCGATGTGATCCGAGGTTAATTTAGTTCCGTGTCTGAAGCCGCGTATGTAGTAATAAAAATCCTCCCTATAGATATAAATGGTTTCGTATTTGTATAAGTGTTGTATGATTTCATCAGACGGTTCAAAGCTTGCAGAGTCGGCTTCTTCTGATAGAATTTGGTCAAATGTTTTTCCAAAATGTTCAGGTAATAAAACATCTCCGCCGGCATTGGCAGACGCCATTTTATATTCTGAAATATTATCGTTCAAATCTCCTGAAAAAACAAAAATCACATTTTCAAATTCCGGAACAACTACATTCATAGCTATCGGACTTTGTGCCGTTATTTCGTATTTGGGATATATAGCGTTAAATTCACTCCATGTGTATTGTTTCTGTAAAATATCATTCAAAATTGCGGACATTGATTTGTTTTGAGATGAAGAAGTATTGACATCCGTAATTTTATTGTTAATATTTTCAATTTGTTGTGTATGCGCAGAGGTATTTTCTTCGAAAAACTGAGAATCGGTTGAATTGTTCGAATAAATAGCATTGCTACGATTACATGAGGTTGCCGTGCTGAGCAGTGCACCGCAAAGCAAAACGGATAATACTGTTTTTTTGTTCATTTTTTCTTCCATTATATTACTTTTGTGTTATTGCAGGGAACTTTCCATTATTAAATTTTGCGGTTTAAATTACAAAACAGAAATATGAATAGAAAACCGCATTCTAATTTCAAATTTCGTGTGTTTGTCAAGCCTGGAAAAGCCAAAAATTGTAGTCGTTTCCCACAAAATGTTAAAGTTATCTTACTTTTTTAACATATAGGAAATTGTGCAAAATCGACCTCGCCGTTTGCATTGTTTCGATACGAGCGAAACTTGGATAGGCGAGCAGCTTGGATAGGCACTTTGCCGCTTTTTTAAGACTGTTTCAGGAAAAATTGTAAAATACCGCCGCTTGTGATTTCTTCATAGGTAAGATAATTTCTGTCTAACTTTTTACCGTTCAGAGAAATGCTTTCAATATAAGGATATTCCAACGGTTCTTTGTCGCAAACAACCGTTAGCGTATCGGAAACCGTGCAGGCGTGATAGCGTTCGTCCAAACGAATCACCGCTTTTCTGAACAATGGGGTATTGATATCGTATTTCGCATTGCCTATGCAAACCTGCGCAAAACCGAGTGCGGAAAGCACGTACCATGCAGAAAGCTGACCGACGTCTTCGTTTCCGCAGAATCCGAAAGCGCCTGTACGGTAAGCTTCTTTTTGTACGCGTCTTGTCCAATATTGTGTGCGTTCGGGCAGTTCCATGGTGTTGAAGTAATGCGTGAGATTATGGCAAGGCTCATTGGAATGGTTATAATTTTCATTCCAAAGCGCAGAAAAATCGGCTTTTTCAAAAAGATTTTCCAAAAGGTTGCGCATTCGTTCTTTGCCGAAAAGTTTTTCCAACCCCGGAATATCGTATGGAACGAACCAAGATTGCTGATAAAGATTGCTTTCCACGCAGCCTTTCGTATCATACAGATCTTTTACATTCGTAAAATTACCGTTTTCGTCTCTCGGGCACATAAAGCCGAAATCTTCACGGTAATTTTCCTTGTAACGGTTCACTCTTGCCATTAAAAATTGATAATCCTCGTGCTTTTTCAGCGCAAGTGCAAGCTGTGCCAAAGCGTAATCCGCCAACAAAAATTCCAGCGTCTCGCTTAATTCTTCCGGGACGTAGGCGTTTTCTTTGTATTGAACGCAGTCGGGCCGAACGCTTTGAAACGGTTTGCCGAAAAGCGTTTTCTTTACGCTTGCCGAAGCAAAAGCGATTTCGTACGCTTTTTTGATATCAAAATCCCGTATCCCCTTCAGCCAGGCGTCTGCCATTACCAAAAGACCGGAATCACCGACCATGCAGTCCGAATCAATTCCCATCAGCTCCCATTTCGGGAAGGAACTGTTGCGAGAGAGAGCAATCCGAAGAAGCGAACGGATTGTTTCATTGACAACATGGGGCTTCAGAATACACAAAAGCGGAAATTCGCTTCGGTAAACGTCCCATCCGCTGAACATCGTTCTGTGCGTATCCTCCGCGTAATGAATTTCTCTTCTTTCATCCGCGTATCTGCCGTCAACGTCTACGGCAGTTCGAGGGTCAAGCATAGTATGATACAGGCAGGTGTAAAAAATCGTTTTATCCGTTTCGTCGCTGCCGTCGATCAGAACGTGGGAAAGCGCACGTTCCCACGCGGATTCTGTTTTTTGATACAGATTTTCAAAATCGAAACGGGGACATTCCGATTGCAGATTGTTTTTTGCACCCTTGGCATCCACGTAGGAAATACCGCAACGAACCAGAATTTTTTCCTCATTCTTTGTGGAAAAGCGAACGAGCAAATGCAGGTCCTCACCCTCGGCTTCCGTCAGACTTTCATCAAGAAAGGTTTCGTTTTCAAAAAATCGCGCGCTATGACAGGGCTTCGAAAGCTCCAGACAGAAGAAAAGCGTATAATCAATCTTTCCTCTGCCTCTGCCGAAACCGCCGAGTGTATGGTCGCATACGATCGAACCGCAAATATAATTGCCTTCCATCTTTACGTGCTGAAATTTTGCTCTTCCTGCAATTCTTCGGGAAAAATTGAAAATCAGAGCGCTTTCCGTATGTTCGGGATAGGTGAAACGGAGCATTCCCGTATGGAGGGAAACCGTTGCTTCGCAAAAAATACCGTATCTGTCCAGCATGACTGAATAATATCCTGCGCGAGCCGTTTCGTTCTCATGGGAAAACGGCGATTTCCAACCGAGTTTTCCGTTTCGGAAGGGAACCTCAGCGTTGCTTCCGCTTCTCAAATCTGTTTTTCCCGTGATCGGCATGATCTGTAAATTTCCGAGATCGCCGTACCAACCGATACCGCTCATATGATTGAAGCTGAATCCCTCTATCGTGCTGTGGCAATAATTGTATCCCGTTCCGTTATCTCCGCTTGTCGTAGTGTCGGGGGAAAGCTGAACCATTCCGAAGGGATAGCAAGCACCGGGGTGTGTTTTTCCTCCTCCGTGAATGCTCGTTTTCTTTTCATCGCCAACCGTCCCGATCCTCGGGTCCACGTAATTTACGCATTTCATTATAAAATCTCCTTATCCATCCGAAAATAGCACTGTAATTAAAAAATTATATGAGCTTGAAAGGAATTCCGTTCTTTTTCGCGTATTTCTGCGCATAACTGCCCTTAGGGCAAGAGATGGTCAGGTTTTCACAGCCTTTAAAAGCCGAATCTCCGATAAACGTTACGCTTTTGGGAATCGTGATGCTTTGCAGATTTTTGCAGTCCGAGAATGCTGCAAAAGCAATTTTAGTTACGGTTTCGGGAATTGTAATATTCTGTAAATTCGTACAATTCGCAAATGTGAAAACAGGGATCTCCGTTATATTACCGTGAATTGTAATACTCTCCAGGTTTTCACAAACGGAGAATGCATTGTCGCCAATGCTGAGTATTGTTTCGGGAACGATGATACTCCTTAAATTTTTACAACCGGAAAATGCGCTTGCGCTGATATCTGTCATATGTTCGGGAATGGCAATGCTTTGTAAGCTCGTACAGTTCTTGAATACTTGAACTCCCATTTTGGTCAGATTATGGGGGAGAATTATACTTTGCAGATTTTCGCAGGCTGAAAATGCAAAAGCTTCGATTTCCGTTACGCTTTCGGGAACCGTAATGCTTTGCAAGGCTTTGCAGCAGGAAAATGCGCTGGTTCCGATTTTTGTCACACCTTCGGGAAGTATGATATTTTGCAAATTCAAGCAGAAAGAAAACATTTCAAATCCGATATCGGTGATATTTTTCGGAAGAGTTATTCTTTGCAGCTTTTTACAGCGGGAGAATGCGCTTATGCCTATTTTGGTTACGCTTTCGGGAATCGTAATGCTTTGCAGGCTTTCGCATCCTGAAAAAGCCGATTTTCCAATGCTTGAGATACTTTCAGGAATCTCAATGCTCTGCAAATTTTTACAATCAGAGAATGAACGGTCTGCAATATGTGTCACGCCCTTCGGAATTATCATATTTTGCAGACTTTCACAGCCGCGGAATGCTGCGCTTTCGATATTTGTAATGCTTTCGGGGAAGAAGATTTCCACCAGGCTTTTGCAATCGAGGAACATCTCTTCCCCGATGGCTGTTACCGTTTCGGGCAGGGTAACACTCTGCAAATTTTTGCAGTTTGCAAATACACGGGAACCGATATCCGTAATCCCGTTTTCAATATAAACATCACGGAGCTGATTGCAGCCGAAAAAAGCCTCATCTGTAATTCTTACGGGAATTCCTCTGATGGCTGATGGAATGGTTATGCTTTCATTTTCGCTCTTGTATCCGGTGATCTTATAAAAATCTCCGTCTTTGACAATCTTGAAATCTTTTTTGTAGTCCGCAAGCGTTTTTTCGCGCAAACCGAAATCCTTTTCCGTTTGGATTTCCACCATTTTTTCAAGGATTTCCGCAGGGTAGAGCTGATTTTTGTATTCCAGAAGCGACAAACGCATTTCCGGCGAATTTTCGGCTTTTTTGATATAAACGTCGATTTCTTCCGCAGGCATCTTTTTGACGAGCGAAAGCAATTTCACAAACGCTGCCGATTCATTTTGTTCGATTAGTATCGGTACGAATTTTTCACGAAATTTTTTATTTGTTACGCGCGTTTTCAAACTTTTCAGTATGATTTCGTTGGTTTCCATGGTATCCGATAAAAAGGAAAGCGCAAGATTTTTGGTTCCGAATCGCTCCAAAAGCATTTTGCATTGCGTTTCATCCTCTGAATTCGGCGCCAGTACCCATTTTCGTACGTTCATTTCTTTGGAAAATGCCTGATTGTCAATGCTTTGTATACCGCTACCGATGGAAATGGTCTGCAAATTTACGCAACCGCCGAATGCAGCATATCCGATTCTCGTTACACTGTCGGGAATCGTAACGCTTTGCAAATGTTCGCAACATGCGAACATGACATTGCTGATCTCGGTTACGCCTTCCGAAATCGTAATACTTTGTAAATTTTCGCAATATGCAAACGCAGAGTGTCCAACGGAGGTTACTTTTCCGGGGATGATAATATTGCGTAAATTTCGGCACTGAACAAATGCGCGTTCTCCGATTTTTGTTATACTTTCGGGAAGGGTAATTTCTTGCAAGCTTGTACAACCGGAGAATACCCCATTGCCGATTGCTGTTACACCGTCGGGGATTGCAGCCGAAGCTTTTCTGCCCAAATATTCAAGCAGTGTATTGTTTAGGATGATCATTTTGTTTTGATCGGCAAGACCTCGGCAGCCGGAAAAGGCGCAATCACCAATGCGTACGTTGGATGGAATCGTGATATTTTGCAAATTTGAGCATCCTGCGAATGCCAATTCTGCGATCAACGTTACACTCTCCGGGATCGTAATGCTTTGCAAATTGTTACATCCGCGGAAAGCTTCGTCACCGATGCTTGTTACGCCCATGGGAACGGTTACGCTCAGTAAATATTTGCAACGGTAAAAAGCTCTTGCACCGATCGTTTTTACATTGGCGGGGATTGTAACGTCGCTGTCCATACCTGTATATTTTTCCAGAACACCGTCTGTAATGATAAAATATGACATAAACGAACTCCTTTTACAAATTTTATTTGTACCTATTGTATCAAATATCGCAGTTTTTGTCAATGAAAAGATTTGTCGCAATCGGAAGCGTGGTCATAAATAAAAATTCTGAGTAAAAAACGTAAAATTGCTGAAAAATATGAAAAACACTTGCATTTTTTTGTAATATATGATAAAATTTGAATACAATAAGTGGGAAATACCCGCAGGAGATTGTTCGCACGGCAGAGAAAAGCTTGCGAGCAATTTCACGTGTCAATTCATGTATAATAAAAAACGGAGGTACAAATCATGCCAAGAGAATTCAGACCGATTGATGAATCAATTTTCAAGACCGCTCCCTGTATTGTAAGATACCCTGAACCCGTTCTGACGTATAAAGACGTTCCTTATAAAGCGGCTCTGACCTTTAACGCGGGCGTTTTGAAAAAGGAGAACGGAAAATATATCATGATTTTCCGCAACGACTACGGCGATTACGAAAAGCAGAAATTGGAAGGCACCAATATGGGCGTTGCTTATTCCGATGACGGTATCCATTTTGAAGTTGATCCCGAACCTTGCTTCGCCATGGAAGATGATGAGATCAAACGCGTTTATGACCCCCGAATCACGGAGATTGACGGAGAATATTGCATTTGCTTTGCCGTTGATACCAAGCACGGCGTATGCGGCGGTATGGCAACCACAAAAGATCTCAAGAATTTTGACGTAAAATCCATTTCCGTTCCCGAAAACAGAAACATGGTTCTGTTCCCCGAAAAGATAGGAGGAAACTACGTTCGCCTGGAACGCCCCATGCCCGTATATTCGCGCGGCGGCGACGTTTTCGATATTTGGCTTTCCGAATCTCCCGACCTCGTTTACTGGGGCAAATCCCGTTTGGTTATGGGTGTGGAAGACGTTCCTTTCTGCAACGATAAGATCGGTCCCGGCGCGGCTCCCTTGAAAACAGACAAGGGTTGGCTGATGATTTTCCACGCGGTTGACCGCGATCTTTCCAGAGGCAAAAACGGTTGGGAAGCAAAATGGACCAAGCGTTATACCATCGGTATTGCGCTCTTGGATTTGGAAGATCCGTCCAAGGTGGTCGGTATGTCCAAGCAGCCCTTGATCGTTCCCGAAGGACATTGGGAGACTGTGGAAGGCTTCCGTACGAACGTATTGTTCCCCTGCGGCGCCATTTTGGAGGATGACGGTACGGTTCGCATCTATTACGGCGCAAGTGATACCGTTGTTTGTATGGCAACCGCGAAATTGGATGATCTGATTGCTCTTTGCACGGAACCGAGAAAATAAATATTTTTGAATTCCGCATAAGTAAGCAATGAGAATTGACAAAAAATAATTTAAGCTTACAAACCGCTTTGCCTTGTGTGAAGCGGTTTTCCAAACGCGAAAAAACTGAATTTCAGTGAGGATACGTGATGAAAATAGCTATTATGGGATACAGCGGTTCGGGCAAATCCACGTTGGCAAGAGAATTTGCGCAAATGTATGGTATGGATGTTTTTCATTTTGATGCCGTACAGTTTTTACCAGGCTGGAAGGTTCGCGATGAAAAAGAAAAAAGAAGAATGACCGAGGAATTTATGGATACGCATACATCCTGGGTTATTGACGGAAATTATTCGAAGCTTTGCCATGAACGGCGTCTGGCGGAAGCGGATGTGATCATTCTTTTATTGTTCAACCGATTTGACTGCCTGTACCGCGCGCATCGCAGATACCGCAAGTATAAAAATACAACCCGCCCCGATATGGCAGAGGGTTGTAATGAAAAATTCGATTTTGAATTTATCAAATGGATTCTCTGGGAAGGGCGGAGCAAAAGGGCAAGAAAACGGTATGCGGACGTAATTTCGCAATATGGAAAGAAAACCGTGGTGATTAAAAATCAAAAACAGCTGGATCGTTATAAAAAGCATCTTGCCAATCTGCAAGATGAAAAAATCCAGATATTTATGGAGGAATCATGATGAAACTTGCGATGAACGGAATTGATCTTGCGAACCGTTTTGGCTTGGAAGGCGCGATAGATATTTGTAAAACGGCGGGTTTTGATTCCATGGATTACAGTTTGCAGTGCATGGAAAAGCCGAACGATATTTTCAATGATGAAAAAGAATACGTGAAAAAAGCGTTGGAATACAGGAAAATTGCGGATGAAAAGGGTTTTCCCATCACGCAAACGCACGCGCCGTTTGCGTTTTCCGGTTGGAATGATCCGACTGTCTGTGAAGAATTTATTTTCCCGGCTATCCGCCGTTCGATTGAAATTTCTGCCATACTTGGCGCAAAGGTTGCGGTCGTACATCCTCTGCACCATTTTGTTTACAAAGGACACGAGGATGAAATTTATGAAAAAAATATGAAATTTTACCGTTCTCTGATTCCGATTTGTAAGGAATACAATATCAAAGTCGGTGTTGAAAATATGTTTCAGAGGGAACTCCTGCGCGGGCATATTTCCTTTGATACCTGCGCGACGATTCCCGATTTTATCCGTTATGTTGATACTTTGGACAGCGAATATATGGTTGCTTGTCTGGATATCGGCCACGTAGGTCTGCCTTACGGTGATGACGAGGCATGGGATTTTATCCGTGCGCTCGGACATGAACGCTTGCAGGCGCTTCATGTCCATGATAATAATTACCGCATGGATCAGCATACGCTTCCGTATCTCGGAAAAATCAATTGGCACGAGGTAACCAAAGCGCTCGGCGAGATTGATTATACGGGTGATTTCACATACGAGCTGATGGGAGAACTGATTCCGAAAACCATGGACGAATCCTTTGTTCCCGTTATCGTCAAATATATGGCAGACCTTGGACGCCATCTTTGCGATATGGTTGAAGAATATCGTATGAAAAAATAAAATATAGCGTAACTCCCGACAGACCATTAAAAATCTATCGGGAGCATTTTTAACCTATAGAAAATAAAAAGCGGCAAGTTGCCCCTTTCCAAGTTTTTCTCGTATGCAAGCTATGCAAACGGCGAAGTCGATTTTGAGCAATTTCCTATAGAATAAAAAAAGCGGGGTACACCCACTTTTTTTATTCGAAATTACAAATTATTCAGCAACTTCTTCTGTAGCTTCTTCAACTACTTCTTCAGCAACCTCTTCGGTAGCTTCTTCAGCGATTTCTTCAACTGCTTCAGCAGCTTTAGTAGCAGCTTTCTTCTTGTTGATAGCGATTACTGTGAGAGTAGTAGCGGTAGCAACAACAGCAGCAGCGGAAGCGATAACGATCAACTGGCCTTTTGTCATGATTTTTTATCCTCCTTATATATTTTTAAGGCAGAACCGAACCAAAATCCGATTCTGCATATAGCACGGTAACCCAAAACAGATAACCTTAAAGTAAAAACTTTGCTAATATTATAATACATCATTTTCGTTATTCTGTCAAGTGGTATACAAAAAAATCGGAAAACAAATTATGGAGAAAAAGGAAATTTATTTTTGTTGGACACGTTTTGGTGTTTTTGCAGTTTCAAATGATTGATATCCATCAGGCGGAAAGCATTGACCCAGCTGACGAGCCAGTCATTGAATTCTCCCTTTTTGTGTTTTCCGTCAAAACTCCAATCGCTTTGAAAAATTGCTTCGTTTTGCGCGCCCGCGGGACGGAGAAAACCGTGTAACTCGGTTTTTCCGTCGCTGATGCCGCCGAATGTATATTCACGCAAGGCTTGCGATGCAAGTTTCCATACGTTATGTCCCGTTTGTTCGGCGAGATAACGGAAATCGGGAATGTAAAAGCTTGCCCAGCAATCGAGATGGTGATGTTGCGTTGAAACGGCAGTTGCACCGAAGGTTGTGAAGCCGAGTCTTTGCGCATCGGTTCCTTCCGGGAAAGGGATGTCATAATAAAACATCCATGTTTGCAGATAGCAGGCAATATTTTCGGCTTTTTTCAGATATTCGGCATCTGCCGTCAAACGTTCAAGCATGAGCGCCGCACGCAAGATCGGACCGGCGCTTTCTTTGTCGATGCAATAGGTATCCAACGCACCGCCTGCTGCTGCATTTTTCGCAAGATATGCGTCATAATAAAAATCGAACGAATCTTTTCCTGCAGCAAGATATTTTTCCTCGGCGGTAATGCGATACATCTGCAGGGCAGCAACGGTCATCATGCCGCCTGCCATGCCGAGATCGCATAGAATTTCACCTTTTTCATTGACGGTTTGCGGAAAACCTTTTCCAAGAGAAGGATAATGCAAAAGCGCATCCAGAACACCGCGTGCGGATTCCAGATAATCGCGGCGTTCCGTACCGCCATTTTTGAGAAGAACATAACAATTTAGATATTGATAAACCAACCAACCGAGATTGCAGAGATCGAGAGCAAACTCCGTTTTTCCATGCAATACATCGTCCATCAGAACAGGGAAGAGTCCGCTCGGAAACCGGTATTTCTGCCACGTATTCAAAATAGAAACTGCATCGAGAAAATCTTGGCTTTCTGTGTCAAAAGTTCCTTTGATGGCAAAAGCAAGATCAAAGGGTGCAATCGGTGTTTTTTGAGTAAGTGTAAAGTTTTGTTTTTCGGCTTCGTTAAAGAGAAGCAAAAAGGCATTGGAAATATTTTGCCCGCACCATCCGCATTCGTAACGTCCGTTTCTGCGGTAAACAAATTCCGAATAAGGCGTATTGGGATTCTTTTTCTGCGGATTCGGCAAAAAACCCATATTCGTCAGCGTATTTTCGCCGATATGCTCCACAAGACGGTGCAGAAAAGACATGGAGTAGTCATAAATTTCGGGTTTATCCCGTGAAACAGACGGTCTTGCCCATTTCGTTAATAAAAATTCGATGAAGGGACGGTATCCGAATATTCCCTTGTTTTCGCAAAGAAACAAATTTGCATGGAAAGTCATTGCTTCTTCAGGTGCAAGCGTAACGGTATTCAGAACGGCATTGCCGTAGCGGAATTTTTCAAGATATGCTTTGGGATATTCAATGTACGTGAAAAATACGCGTTGGATGACAGTGTTTCTTTTTATTTCCAACGAACAGGCACTTTGGATATCCTGGTTCGATAAGAAGAGAGCGGAACAACCGTTTTCACCCATGACAACGGAACATCCCGGTATTCCCATGTGATCGGAGGGGAAAATCCAAGGTTCGTTTTCGAAAAGCAAACCTTTGGGATCCATACCGGTTCCGAAATGATTTCCCGAATAACTGACTGACGGGATGAACCATCCGTCTACGGTATTTTCCGTTTGTACGGAAATGCAGGGAATGAAAGAAATTTCTGTTTTTCCCTTGTTTTGAACGGTTCGGGAGACAGAAATGAGATTCCCATCAGTTTTTATTTGATCTTCAATGGAAAGACTGTCTTTTTCAAATATGAAAATCTTTGGATTTTTAATATAAAATTGATCTTTTAATAAAATAAAACGTGCCATATCAGTCTCCTGAAAAGTTTTTTTCAGTATATCATAAAATGGCCGTGAAATCAAGCGTAAGAGCAAGAAAGGAGATTGATGTTTTATGAAGGGACATATTCAATAGAAGGGATTATTCTGTCTTGCTCAATTTTTTGGAAAATGAAAAATCCTCCCCAAAACATCGGTGATTTCGTTGTTCGGGGAAGATTTTGATTATACGTTTTGCTCTTCCGCAGGCAAAACTTCGAGTTTCTTGCTTGCGGAATTCTTTTGACTTTTAGATTGAATGAAAAGAGCGATTTTTTTTATGCCCATCGCTGCGAGCAGAATCAGATAAGCAACGAGCGAGAACGCTGCAAAATAGATGACCGTGCACAACGGGAAGGGGACGACAGCTTGAATGGAGGAATAAACAGGGAGATGAGGCGGATGATGAGGGCTGATGTAGAACATATTGAAGGTTTCTTCCAGACCGCAACGGTAAGTAATTTCATTTAAGAGCATGGCAATTCCCATCGCGCAGGCGAAAACGGACATGGCTTTGAGAATGGTTTTGTGCTGAAGTTTGACATGACCGCTGTAAAGCAGATAGATAGCAACTGAAATCATGGAACCGTGGCAAATAGAAGTCTGAATATTGATACCGATGGTGGTTGTGTAAATATCATTTGGATAAATCATCACACAAAGTCCCGCGAACATGGCGTAGGTTGCCAGAAAAGCGCAGAGCGCATCGTGAAATTTTCCTTTTTTGAAAATTCCTGCCAACAGTCCGACATACATCGGAGTGGAGCAGAATTGCCACGGAAAAGCATACCATTGATAGTCAAAGGTAATTCCGTTTTCATAAGAAAAAGAATAATTGATTTGTTTGTAAATTTCCAGAATGATGACGGTGATGGCGACGGAGAATACGACTTTTCTTACGCGGTCAGGACTTTCTTTTTTGTGAAAAACACAAAGTAAAACGGCAAAAAGAATCGAAAGTCCCCAGAAAAGCAGGTGAAACCATCCCCAAGCCTGAGGAGTTTCCATTTGTGAGTTTAAAATTTTAAGTAAGTTTTGCCAAAAGTTCATGTTATATCTCCTTTTTCATTATTTAAAAGTGATTTAGTAACTCTTAAAATAACTCGTAAAAAAATGAAAAAGGTTTTATGTATTTTTGAATTTTTTGAAATAATCCTATAATTCGAAATTATCTCCGTCAAAAGGCGAGGCTTATTTGCGCCATTTTCTAATAGAGAAAAAGAGCCTCGGCATAACCGAAACTCTTTTGAAAACGGATTTTTATGAATTTTCCGATTCCGAACTGTTTGATTCCTTTTCGGAATTGCTGTTTTTCGGAATATAATGTTTTCCTTTTTGTTTGCGCCGTCGGACACATTCGGAGAGAAGATATTCGATCTGACCGTTGATGGAACGGAAATCATCTTCTGCCCATTTTGCGATATCCGCATATAATTGAGGGGAGAGGCGCAAGGGAACTTGTTTTTTGCGATTCTCTTCCATATTGCTCGACTGAACCCTTTAATTTTTAATATAAGCTTCCGGAATTAACAACAGGCTGTGCATCGTGATTGCCGCAGAGAACCACGAGAAGATTGGAAACCATTGCTGCCTTGCGTTCTTCGTCCAATTCCACGACGTTCTTTTCATTCAGACGTTCAAGTGCCATTT
>JAFQEK010000099.1 GCA_017399025.1 Clostridia bacterium | reverse complement strand
TGCAACCCGTTGTATCGGCGCATGCGGTCTTGCTCCCGTTATGACTGTCAACGGTGACGTTTACGGCAGAATCACTCCCGCAGACGTTGAGGGCATCATCAAGAAATATCTTTGATACAAAATAAGAGGAAAGGAAACCCGAAGATATGATCACCAACATTGAACAATTGAAAGAATTGAGAAATAAATATGCTCCCACGGTTGCCATGCGTCTCGGCCACGGCCATGTTGTTGACGCGGGAGACGGCATCCGCAAAAACGTTCTGATCTGCGGCGGTACCGGTTGTACCTCCTCCCATTCCATGGACGTACGCGATACGCTCATCAAGGAATTGAAGAAAGCCGGCATCGAAGATGAAATCAAGGTCGTTACCACAGGCTGCTTCGGTCTTTGCGCGCTCGGTCCGATCATGATCGTTTATCCCGAAGGTACCTTCTACAGTAAGGTTACTCCCGAGGATATGCACGAAATCGTAACCGAGCATCTCGTAAAGGGTAATCCCGTTCGTAAGCTCCTTTACAGCGAAACCGTAAAGGGTGACGAAATTCTCGCGCTCGATCAGACTCCCTTCTACGCAAAACAGCAGCGTGTTGCTCTGCGTAACTGCGGTGTTATCGATCCCGAATGCATCAACGAATACATAGCTCGTGACGGCTATCAGGCTCTCGCTAAGGTTATCACAACCATGACCCCCAAGGACGTTATCCAGACCATCCTTGATTCCGGTCTCCGCGGACGCGGCGGCGCAGGCTTCCCCACCGGTAAGAAATGGGCATTTGCAGAAGCACAGCCCCAGGGCAAAAAATACGTTGTATGTAACGCTGACGAAGGCGACCCCGGCGCATTCATGGACCGTTCCGTTCTCGAAGGCGACCCCCATGCAGTTCTTGAAGCAATGGCTATCGCAGGCTATGCCATCGGCGCTGACGAAGGCTATATCTACGTGCGCGCAGAATATCCGATTGCTGTACACCGTTTGCAGATCGCAATTAAGCAGGCTGAAGAAAACGGCGTTCTCGGTCAAAACATTTTCGGCACAGACTTCAACTTCAAGATCACTCTCCGTCTCGGTGCAGGCGCATTCGTATGCGGTGAAGAAACCGCTCTTCTCACCTCTATCGAGGGTAACCGCGGCGAACCCCGTCCCCGTCCTCCGTTCCCTGCTGTAAAGGGTCTTTTCGGCAAACCCACCATCATCAATAACGTAGAAACACTCGCAAATATCGCACAGATCATTCTCAAAGGCTCCGAATGGTTCTCCTCTATGGGTACGGAAACCTCCAAGGGTACCAAGGTATTCGCTCTCGGCGGTAAGATCACCAACACAGGTCTCGTTGAAATCCCCATGGGTACCACGCTCAGAGAAGTTGTTGAAGAAATCGGCGGCGGCGTTCCGAACGGCAAAAAGTTCAAAGCTGCGCAGACCGGCGGTCCTTCCGGCGGCTGTATCCCCGCTTCTCTCATTGATACTCCCATTGACTATGACAACCTTATCAAGATCGGCTCCATGATGGGTTCCGGCGGTCTGATCGTTATGGACGAAGACGACTGTATGGTTGACATCGCAAAATTCTTCCTGGAATTCACCGTTGACGAATCCTGCGGTAAGTGCGTTCCCTGCCGTGTAGGTACTGTTCGTCTTCTTGAAACACTCGAAAAGATCACCGACGGTAACGGTACGCTTGAAGACATCGACAAGCTCGAAGAGCTCAGTGATTATATCAAATCCGCTTCTCTTTGCGCGCTCGGTCAGACAGCCCCCAACCCCGTACTTTCCACAATGAAATTCTTCCGTGACGAATATATCGCTCACGTTGTGGATAAAACTTGTCCCGCTCACGTATGTAAGAATCTTATGCAATACAAGATTGTTCCCGAACTCTGTAAAGGCTGTACGCTCTGCTCCAGAAAATGCCCTGTCGGCGCAATTTCCGGTACGGTTAAGAATCCTCACTTTATTGATACCTCCAAGTGTATCAAGTGCGGCGTATGTATTTCCAGCTGTAAGTTCGGCGCAATCACCAAAGCCTAAATAATCTAAGGAGGACTCAGCACTCATGGATATGGTTACTGTAAAAATAAACGGACGCGAATATGAAGTTCCCGCGGGCAGTAAGATCATCGACGCTGCCAGAATCGCAAAAATTGATATTCCCACTCTCTGCTATCTGAAAGATATCAACGAAATCGGTGCTTGCCGTCTTTGTCTGGTTGAAGTAAAGGGCGCAAGAGGTCTCATGGCTGCCTGCGTTACCGAAGTAACGGACGGTATGGAAATCTTTACAAACACTCCCAAGGTTCAGGCTTCCAGAAAGACAAACCTTGAACTCATTCTCTCCACTCACAAAAAAGAATGTCTCTCCTGTATCCGCAGCGGAAGCTGTGAATTGCAGAAGCTTTGCCGTGATCTCGGCGTAGATAACGAAGCCCGCTTCGCAGGAAAGAACATTCAGCACGAAAAAGATGAAAGCACCGCTTTCCTCGTTCGCGATAACGACAAATGTATTCTTTGCCGCCGTTGCGTTGCCGCTTGTAAAAAGATGCAGGGCATCGGTGTTATCGAAGCGCTGAACCGCGGTTTTGACACCGTTATCGGTACTGCTTTCGAAAATCCGCTTGCAGCTTCCACTTGTATCTCCTGCGGTCAGTGTATCGTTGCCTGCCCTGTTGGCGCACTCTATGAAAAAGACGATACACAGCCTATCTGGGATGCCATCAACGACCCCACCAAGCACGTTGCCATCTGCACAGCACCCTCCATCCGTGCAACGCTCGGCGAATGCTTCGGCATTGAACCCGGTGTGGATACGGAAGGCAAGATGGTTGCCGCTCTCAAGCGTCTCGGCTTTGACGGTGTTTACGATATGAACCTCACCGCTGACCTTACTATCATGGAAGAAGCAACTGAATTCCTCGGCAGAATGAAGGAAGGCAAAAATCTTCCCCTTATCACATCCTGCTCTCCCGGTTGGATCAAATACTGCGAACACTACTTCCCCGAATTCACCGACAATCTTTCCACCTGCAAATCTCCTCAGCAGATGTTTGGCGCAATGTACAAAACCTACTACGCGCGCAAACGCGGTCTTGACCCCAATGACATCGTATTCGTTTCCGCAATTCCCTGCACAGCGAAGAAATTTGAAGTTCGCCGTCCCGGTCAGAGCGCAGCAGGCGACGGTATTTATGACGTTGACTACGCGATCACCACACGCGAACTCGGCCGCATGATCGAAAAAGCAGGTATCAATTACAAGGCTCTCGATGATGAAGCGTTCGACAAACCCTTCGATATCGGTTCCGGTGCAGGCGCGATCTTCGGCGCAACCGGTGGTGTTATGGAAGCGGCTCTCCGTACAGCTGCTGAAGTTATCCTCGGTACAAAGCTTGAAAAGCTTGAATTCAACGATGTCCGCGGTACTGCTCCCATCAAAACTGCAACCTACAAGCTCGGCGATGTTGAAGTACGCGTTGCTGTTGCCTCCGGCACTGCAAATGCAAAAGAACTCCTCAACAAGGTAAAATCCGGCGAACTCAAGGTTGATTTCATCGAAATCATGGCTTGTCCCGGCGGTTGTGTCAACGGCGGCGGTCAGCCCGTTCAGAGCGCAGCTACCAAAGCAGCGATCAACCTCAAGGAAAAACGCGCTTCCATCCTTTACAACGCAGACAGCAAGATGGAACTCCGTAAATCTCACGAAAACCTCGCTGTTCAGAAGCTTTACGACGAATTCCTCGAAAAACCCGGAAGCCACGTTGCTCACGAAGTTCTTCATACTCACTATATCAAACGCGGTCTTTAAGCGGGTATCGCCCACAGGAAGTTTCTCGATTAAAACGGCGAGATTCATTTGAAATAACTTCTTGATCGGTTAAAAAAGCGGCAAAGTGCCGCTCCAAACTGCTCGCCTATCCGAGTTTCACTTGTATCGAAACAATGCAAACGGCGAGGTCGGTTTTGCGTAATTTCCTATGGAATAAAAATTTTGCCCAACCTCTTTTGAGGTTGGGCAATTTGTTTTCCATATTCAAGGGTTAAACGCCGTAATGGATCATATATTTATTTTCTGTGATTGCCTGATGAATCAATCCGGCAAACACAATCAACCTTTTATCTTTTTTGGATCTTTTATCCGAAAGCACGATATCCAGAAGCGCAGGCAAGGAAGACGGCGGAATCACCGTGATTCCCCAGCGGGAAAGTGCCTTTTGCGGTTGCAAAATACCTTTTGCATAAACATTGAACGTGTCAATTTGCGAAAGCGCCTTCCACCAATCGTTGAGGTAACGGTCATCGTCAATGGCAACGCAATGATATTTTTCGGGACAATATTCGGTATAATCCCCGTTTTCATTAAAATTTTCAATAATTCCAAATTCTGCTTTAATCATCTTTTCACCTCAAATTACCGTCAGTCATATCAGTAAAAATCCACAAATCGTTAGAAAAATCCAAAGTGGGCACAATATGGCAGCTACGACCGGTTGATCCGGAAATGTCAACCCTTTTATATATGCAAATTCAGGGTGATTCTTTTGATATATTACATCCACAACGCGAGCCGGATTTTCTTTTTCCCCCGGATTTCCGCTCGAAATGTAATACTGTTTTCCGTTTACACGGTATACATAAGTATAATCTATAAAACGCTTATAAAATTTACCTGTTTTTCCACCGCGCCAGACATTTTTATATTGAATGGTATTCTCCAAATAACCCTTGCATTTTTCACATCGCGTTTTACGGAATCTCAATGAAATGAAAAGGAAATACAAATCCATCAGGAAAATAACCGCCCCAATCACAATTGCTGCATATCCCATACAAAGTTCCTTTCAAAAAGTATTGCCCAATTTTCCGTAGGTAAATTGGGCAATATTCCATTTTTAACACTTATTAAATTTTACGAAGCTTGGCGTAAGTCGCCATCAGCTTCTTTGTTCCTGCTACATCGAAAGCGACTTCATAAAGAACGTCCGCACCCATTTCACGGACAGAAAGCACCGTACCTGCACCGAACATATAATGGCTGACGCGGTCGCCCGCAACAAAGCTCTCCACAACCTTTGTTTTTCCGACTTCGCTGGAAAGAGAAGATTTAGCGGTAAATTCATTGGAAAGCGTATATTTTTTTGTTCTTTCTCCGACTTCGGTTTTTACCTTCGGCTTTTGATCCAGAATATCTTCCGTCTTGTATTCCTCCGATATTTCGGATAGGAAACGAGAAACCGGATTATACTGCGTTTTACCGAAAAGAAGTCTTTCTTTTGCACAAAGCGCGAAAACTCGTTGCTCCGCACGTGTCAGTGCAACGTAAGCAAGACGGCGCTCTTCTTCCAATTCATCTGGAGCAAAAGCGGATTGCTGGCTCGGGAAAATACCTTCTTCCATACCGGGAAGGAAAACCACGGGAAATTCCAAGCCTTTTGCGCTGTGAATGGTCATCAAAACGATTGCTTCGGAGGTTTTATCATAATTATCAATATCCGTTACCAACGAAATTTCCTCAAGGAATCCTTGCAAAGACGGATTTTCCGTCTTTTCTTCATACTCCATAACGCTGGAAATCAATTCTTCCACGTTTTCACGGCGTTCCGGACCTTCTCCGTTTTCTTCCTGTGTACGAAGCATTCCCATATAGCCGGAAAGCTCAATGGTCGCGCGGACAAGCTCGGAAAGTTTTTCCTTACCCTGCATGTTCTGCAATCTGCGAATCAGCGCTACGAAAATAACAAATTTGCTGTACGCCTTGGAAACGGTCGGATAACGGTCCGCATTTTCCATGACGTCAAACATGGAAATGCCGCGGTCTTCGGAAATTCTGCGTACTGCAGAGATGGTAGCTTCTCCGATCTTACGCTTCGGTTCATTGATGATACGTTCCAGACGGAGATTGTCGTTCGGATTATTGACTACGCTGAGATAAGCCAGAACATCCTTGATTTCCTTTCGTTCAAAGAAACGGTGTCCCCCAACAATACGGTAAGGAACAGCACTTCTTGCAAGCACACTTTCAATGGCGTTGGATTGCGCGTTGGTTCTGTAAAGAACTGCAAAATCTCCGTATTTCTTCTTTTCACGGATCACAAGCTCCATAATTTTGTTGACAATATAACGTGCTTCATCGTTCTGTGTTTCAAACTGCTTGACCACAACCTTTTCGCCCGCACCTTTTTCGGACCAGAGTTCCTTTCCTCTTCTTCCGAAGTTGTGGCGGATGACAGAGTTTGCCGCATTCAGAATATTTTCCGTAGAACGGTAATTTTCTTCCAATTTGATGATTTTCGTACCGCGCACCTTTTCATCGAAATGCAAAATATTTTCAATGGTCGCGCCGCGGAATTTATAAATGCTCTGGTCATCATCGCCGACAACCATCAGATTATCCCAACCGCCGGAAAGCAGAAGCGCAAGCTCAAACTGCGCGAAGTTCGTATCCTGAAATTCATCGATCATAATATAACGGAACTGACGCTGATAATGCGCAAGTGCATCCGCATTTTCACGAAGCAAAAGCACCGTGTTCATAATGATATCATCAAAATCCATCGCCATAGCGCCCTTCATTTTATGATCGTAAAGGGTATATACCGAAGAAATCTGCTGCAATTTCATATCGTGTCCGACTTCGGCATCAAAATCCTGCGGTGTCATCAGCGTGTTTTTCGCCATGCTGATGCGGTTCATGATCGTACGCAGAGAAATGGATTTTTCATCCACACCAACCTGCTTCATACATTCGCCGACCAGTTTTTTCACATCATCCGTATCGTAGATGGTAAAATTGCTTTCATAGCCGATATTTTTCGCATATCTGCGGAGCATACGCAGACACATGGAGTGAAATGTTCCGCACCAGATTTCCTTTGCGCCTTCGCCCAGAATCTTTTCCAAACGTGTTTTCATTTCATTTGCAGCCTTATTGGTAAAGGTGATTGCAAGAATATTCCAAGGCGCAACCAAAGAGGAACGATCAACGAAGGAATCCAGATATGTATCCAAATCTTCCTTAGACAGGGATTTTGCCTGCTCCATTTCTGCAAGCGTTTCCTCGGAAACCCCATAGGGAACAAAATCCGAAAAATAAGTATTTCCGTATTTCAATATATAGGCAATACGGTTTACGAGCAGCGTAGTTTTACCAGTACCTGCGCCGGCAAGCACAAGCAAAGGTCCTTGCGTTGTATAAACCGCTTCTCTTTGTTTTTCGTTCAAAAAAGCGTATTTTCGATCAAAAAGAGCGCGCTTCGCCGCAAGATAACGTGTATCGGGCGTTTGGTTTGCTTGATTTGACATTTTCATACCTTCCATTTCATAAAGTTCATTTCAGAGAATGACAGATGATATCTGCCATAATAAAAAACATATACATATTTATTATACACCAAAATTCTTCCGGAATCAACATGAAATCTCATTTTTTTCAAAAAAAACGGAACAAAAAAGTGGACGTTAACCACTTTTTTGTTCCGTAGAAAATCACGCTAAACCCGGTTGGAAGCTTGCCTTGAGAAATCCATCCCGCCGATTTTTGAATCGGTACCGCCAACGACTTTTATTCTTGAGGGTTCACCGGCAAAGTCGGTTCATCTGTGCCGTTTGATTTTTTTCTGAAAATTCCGGCACGAAACAGAATCAGGCAAATTGCGCCCGCTGCCAATACGACTGTAACTGCCGTTACGATGATCGGAATAGCAACAGACATGGTAATCCGTTCCCCTTTTTCAAGAAAGATCGCTTCCGCACCTGATAAAAGTTCTCCGTTGATCAGAATTTCTCCGTTTTTGATCCTGACATTTTCCAGATAATAAAAGCGTCCCTCGCGCAAAACGGCGATTTTAATCCGATGATCTTCCAATTCTTCGTCAATCGGAATGGAAAACGTCATTTTGGAAGTCAATTCATAAGGTTTTCCCGCAAATTCCAATTTCCAAAGATACGCTTTGAAAAATCCTGGATAATATTTACGGTATTCATTCGTAAGCACATCCGTCATTTCGCAAAAATCAAAATGATATTCTCCGTTTGCCAAAGCCAAGGATTCTATGGTCAGTGTTCCTTTTTCAGAGGCAAAAATCTGCTGAATTTTACCAAACTTTTTGACTGTGGTTTCCGAATAACCACAAGAACAAACCACTTCGTTTTTTCCGACAATGGTCATGCGATGTCCTTTCGCGGGAAGAATCTGTTCTTTGACTTCTCCGCAATCCGCACAGGTATAGCGGATTTTTCCTTCAAAAAGGCAGGATTGCTTAACGATGATCTCGCCTTCTCCGAAATGATGTTCTTCGGCATCCATCGCCAAAGAAAGATAAATACTTTCTTCGCAGGTCAGACACGTTCTCTTCCGATAACCGTGTTCAGAACAAGTAGAATTCCTGAAAATCTCCGATTCTCCGAATACATGTACATCAGTCTGTAAAACGGGTTTGCTTTCTCTGGCACCGCAACGCTCGCAAATACGTTTCTGCACACCTTCCTCACAGCAAGTGGGCGGTGTTGTGATCCCCCATTCTCCAAAATTATGGGGTTTTGTTTCAATTTCTCTTGTCTGAAAAGCCACGTTGCAGTCTGCACAAAAACATTCCTCGATTCCCACACGGGAACATGTGGAATCTGTTTTTACAATCCATTCTCCCGGCGTATGTTCAGCAAACGGAAGACTTCTGAATTCCTCTTTTCCGCACGTTGGACAAGCATATACAGCCACACCTTTGAAAATACAGGTGGATGTTTCTTTGACACTCACAAACGTATATTCCTCTTTGGGATGAGTGCAGTACGTTTCTGTCGCATGTACGGAAAAAGGATGGAAAGCGAAAAAATATACTGTTATCAACGCAAATACCGACAAAAACAAAGATATTTTTTTCATATTCCCCTCCCTTCTCTCCTGATATGGGGAAATTTGTCGTTTATTTTATTATACCGCATTCTTAAAATTTGTCAAGAGATTTTTCTATTATTGTATCAATACAATGCAAAACAATTGGTTTGTAAATTTTTATAATTTTTTTGTAAAATTCTCTTGTGTTTCGAAGATTTTTATAATATAATAAATACTGTACAGTATCTTCAATCCGATAAAAGAAAGGATGTTTCCATTATGAACAAAAATACGCAGCCTACTCAAGCTCCTCAATATAAAAATGCGGTTCGGCAAAATACACAATCACAACCCGCAAAAAAAAGACGAAGAAAAATAAGATTCAAACCCAATAAAGAGGGAATGCTTGCACTCATCGCGCTTCTCGTTATTGTTGCACTTGCCGTTACTCTCATTGTATTCGTTGCAAAAGGTATTATCTATCTTGCCAACAATACGCAAGATGAAACCACCGCTTCTTCCGATAACAATCAACCTCCCGCAACACTCCCCTGGAACAACGCCTACATTTCCGATCCGCGTTCAAATACTGACGTTGCGGCAGGAGAACTGATTCTCGTAAATTTCAAAAACGATTATGAACTGACCGATACCTTGAAATCCAAGCTCACCAAGCTTTCCGAAAGAGACAGCTACAAAAAGGAAGGTTACTATGTACTCAGCGCCCTGGACCTGGGTATTCGTACCGACATCATTGAGCAGCTGGACAGCATGCTTATCGCGCTTGTAGATGCCAATCCCGAAACACTCGGAAAACAGAAAGGCACAGACCGTCTCCTGATTTCCAGCGGTTACCGCGATATTCAAAAGCAAACTGAGCTTTATGAAAACAGAAAAGAAGAAAATTATGTTGCTTTGCCCAAGCAAAGTGAGCACCATACAGGCTATGCGGTTGATATTCAGGTTTTCAAAGCAGATCAAAGCACGGTTCATCTTCGTCCGGAAGAACAATCCTGGATGGAAGCGCATTGCGCGGAATACGGCTTCATCCTTCGTTATGACGGAAGCAAGCACGAGCTCACCGGTATTCTGGACGAATCCTGGCATTACCGTTATGTCGGTGTTCCCCACGCAACCTATATGATGGAGCATTCCCTGTGTCTTGAAGAATACCTGGAAAAGCTCCGCACCTCCCACTCCTATGACAAAACACCTCTTGAATTTTCCGTAGGTGAAACAGATTATCTCGTTTATTACGTACCCGCTACGGAAAACGCTACGCTTACCGAAATCCCCGTTCCCCCTGCTTCCGAAGGTACCTACACCATTTCCGGCGATAACATGAACGGTTTCATCGTTACCGTTACGAAGGCTTCCTGAGCCCGCAGAAATTTCTTACATAAAAATAAAATTTTCCGTCTGCGCCCCAACGGCACGGGCGGAATTTTTATTCCGAAAGGAGATTTTATGGATTCTTCTCAAATTTTTTATCGATTTTCCCCTCTCGTTCAGGATTTTATTTATGCAAACGGATGGGAAACCATTCGCCCCATACAAATAGAAGCCGCAAAAATTATTTTTGACACCAACGACAATCTGATTCTTTCCTCCGATACCGCTTCGGGAAAAACAGAAGCCGTTTTCTTTCCGATCATCACTGAAATGGAAGGAAGCCTCGGAGAATCGGTTGAAGTTCTTTATATCGCTCCGCTGAAAAGTTTGATCAACGACCAGTTTGAACGCATTGATACTCTGCTCCGCGACAGCGGCATTCCCGTTTTTCATTGGCACGGAGACGTTGCCGCTTCTCATAAAAATAAACTTCTGAAAAATCCTTCCGGCGTTTTGCAGATCACTCCCGAATCCTTGGAAAGCATGCTGATGAACAAACACAGCGATATTATCCGTTTGTTCGGCAGACTCCGTTACGTGATCATTGACGAGATTCACACGCTTATGAGCGCAGACCGAGGCAATCAGATTCTCTGTCAGCTTGAACGCATTGCTGAAATCATCGGCTACCATCCGCGCAGAATCGGACTTTCCGCCACCATCGGCAATCTCGAAAAAGCAAAAATCTGGCTGACGGGCAACAGCGGCCGAAAAACTGCCGTTCCCGTTGTGCCATCCGCCAAACACCGTGTCCGTCTTGCCGCAGAGCATTTTTATATTCAGGATACCGGCAATAACCGCGCGCTTTCCCCTGCAGAATATCCCGAATCTGCCATCGCAATCGATGCCGGCTATGAATATATTTACGATTGCGCAAAAGATCGAAAAAGCATTGTCTTTTCCAATTCCCGCGAAGAAACGGAATACGTTACCGCAACACTAAGACAAATTGCAGCCAATCGAGGAGATGAGGATATTTTTTATATCCATCACGGAAATCTTTCCGCCGCCATTCGGGAAGAAGCCGAACAAAAACTCAAAGCAGATCAAAAATGCGTTGCCTGCGCAACGGTTACGCTTGAACTTGGTATCGATATCGGAAAAATCGAACGCATTCTGAATGTCGGCGCGCCGACAACCGTTTCAAGTTTTTTGCAAAGACTCGGCAGAAGCGGAAGAAAAACAGGAATTTCCGAACTCTTTATGGTGTTCCGTGAAGAAAAGCCTTTGCCCGATACGCCGCTTCCGCAATTGATTCCTTGGGAATTGATCCGAGGAATCGCCATCATTCAATTGTATATCGAAGAAAAGTTTATAGAACCGCCGTCCGTAAAGAAAATGCCATTGAGTCTGATGTTTCAACAAACGCTCAGTATTCTGGCTTCTTCGGGAGAAAACACACCGAAACGTCTTGCTGAAAAAATTTTTTCACTCTCTCCTTTTTCTCATGTGAAAAAAGAAGATTACCGCGAGCTTCTCATTTCCATGATTAAAAACGAATATGTGGAAATGACGGAAAACAAGGGACTGATTCTCGGTCTGCGCGGAGAAAAACTGACGAAAAGCTTCAAATTCTACGCTGTTTTTAAGGATAGCGAAGATTATTCCGTAAAACATGAAAGCGAAGAAATCGGTACGATCTCATCTCCTCCTCCTGTAGGAGACCGTTTTGCTCTTGCAGGAAGAGTCTGGGAAGTGGAAGAATTGGATTTGACAAGAAAACTGATTTACGTTCATCCCGTTCCCGGAAAAATGCAGGTGGCGTGGCCCGGAGATTATGGTGAAATCCACACCAAAGTCCTGGAAATGATGTTCAAAATTTTAACCGTGGATACCGAATATCCCTATCTGAAGCCGAATGCCAAAGAACGGCTTTCTGCCGCTCGCCGCGTTTTTCAAAATGCGGGCATGGATAAAACGCTTCTCATTTCCCTGGGTGGAAACACGAAATGTCTGCTGCCGTGGCTCGGAACACGTTCTTTCCGCACACTTCGAAAATATTTGCAGATAAATGCTTCTTATTTCGGTATTTACGGCTTGGAATACGACGGCTGTTATTATATGACCTTCAAATGCGAACGAGAAACGGAAGAATTGCTCCGCATGATTTGCCGCAAAATCATAAATGACAAAATTCAGACCATTGATCTTGTCGGAAAGGGTGAATGTCCGATTTTTGAAAAATACGATCCCTGTATTCCGCCCGAACTTCTCCGACGAGCATATGCTGCTGATAAACTTCGTACGGATGAAATGAAAAACCGTTTCTGCACAGAACAATTCAATGAAAGGGATGGTCTTTTGCATGTCTGAATGGAATCCTTGGCACGGCTGCCGCAAAATCAGTCCCGGGTGTCTGAATTGCTATGTTTACAGAAGAGATGCCAAATATGCCATCGACAGCCGTGACGTAAGAAAAAATACCGATTTTGATTTACCATTAAAATTGAAACGAGATCATACATATAAACTCCAATCCGATGGTTCTTATGTATATACCTGTTTTACCTCCGATTTCTTTTTGGAGGAAGCCGACCCCTGGCGCACGGATTGTTGGGAAATGATCCGCCGTCGCTTCGATCTTTCTTTTTTCATCATTACCAAACGCATCCATCGTTTTTCGGAATGTATTCCCAAAGATTGGGGAAACGGCTATCGCAACGTAACGATATGCTGTACCGTGGAAAACGAAGAAATGGCAAAAAAACGGTTGCCGATTTTCCAAGAATCAAAGAGCATTCACAAGCAAATCATTTGCGAGCCTTTGCTCTCTCCGATTGATCTTTCACCCTATCTTGATTCTTCCATCGAAGCGGTTGCTGTCGGAGGCGAATCCGGAGAAAATGCGAGAATTTGTGATTATGCCTGGGTCTTGGATATCCGGCGCCAATGTATGGAAGCCGGTGTCCCGTTTCGTTTCAGACAAACAGGCGCAAAATTTCTGAAAGACGGTATCTTGTATCATATTAAACGAGAACATCAACACAGGCAAGCCCAAGCCGCAGGCATTGATATCCAAAAAATATTTTTATGAAATAAAAAGCGAATCCAAGCAACATGTGTCTGAAATCTTGCTTTTTCTTCAAAAAAGCCGGATTTTTTACAAATATTTTATAAAATAACATTTTTTCTATTGAAAATATAAAAAATAAGTAGTATAATAATAAAAATATATCATTTACGGAATCTGAAAATTCTGAACAATAGTTGAGGTGATGACTTTTGAATAGACCAAAGCTGTTCATCAGTTACCGAAGAGAAGACGGCGCTGTCTTAGCCAGACTTCTTTACGATCGATTGGTAGCAAAAGGTTTTATTGTTTTTTATGACATCGAATCTCTTGGTTCCGGCAGATTCGATACACGCATTTATGAAAGAATTGAAGAATGCGACAATTTTATATTGGTTTTATCCCCAAAAGCGCTGTTACGCTGTGTCAACGAAGATGACTGGGTACGTATGGAAATCAAACACGCATTGGATCATAACAAAAATATTATCCACGTCTTAACAAAGGGTTTTTCTTTCCCCGACAATTTGCCGCAGGAAATTGCGCATATCACCACTCTGAATGGTGTCGATTTTGAAAGCATGGACTTTATGGATGCGAGAATTGATAAACTCATCTCATTCTTTACCAATGCTGATCAATTGGAGCCTTTCCTTTCTTCTACTTCGGAAATGTTAAACTTCTCTGCAACCATTCAATCGTTTTTGAAACGTACTTCCACGTTTTTGGAATACGGTGAATGGGAAAATGCCAATGAATACTGCGAAAAGGTTCTGGACATGGATTCCGAAAACGCGGAAGCCTATCTCTTCAAAATGATGTCGGAATTGCATGTCAGCCGAAAACAAGATCTCGAAAATTGCAAAGAATCTTTCGAGCATTCCCAAAACTATCCTAAAATCATGCGCTTTGCCGATGAATCGCTTAAAAAAGAACTGCGCGGTTATATCGAAGCCATCAAATCCCGTAACGAATTTGCTCGTCTTGATGCGCAATACACAAGTATTGTAAAAAGCATGAAAAAAGCTGAAACCGAAACAGAATATAAAGAAATCGCAAAAAGGTTTTCTGCTTTGGGCAATTTCAAAAATGCTTCCGAATTAAGCAAACAAGCACTCGAAAAAGCAGAAGCTGCCAGAAAAGATATCATTTATCAAAAAGCGCGCCAGAATCAACGGTTTGATGATATCCCCGGCTTAGAAAACGCCATTCTTGCTTTCCAAAAAATTCCCGATTGGCGTGATTCTCAAAAGCAGATTGAAGCCTGCAAAAAAAGAATTGCGGAAATCGAAGAAAAAGTGGATTCCATGCGAAAACAGGAAGTTTACAAAACCGCATGTCGGTATAAAAATGCCGATACCCCCAAAAGCTTGGAAACCGCGCTCTTCTGGTTCCAAAAAATCCCCGATTGGCGCGATGTAAATGAACAGATCGAAATTTGTAAAAAACGCATTTATGAAATCGAATCCGCGCAGAAAAACGAAATTTATGAGGATGCGCAAAGAAGCAAGCAAAAGGACGAAATTCCCGATTTGAATAATGCAATTGTTTTATTGCAAAAAATTTCCGATTGGCGCGATGCGCAGCAGCAAATCGAATCCTGTAAAAAACGGATTTTGGAAATTGAGCAGGATGATGTTTATCATACCGCCGTCCGCTACCAGAACAACGATACCATCGAAGATCTGGAAAAAGCCATTGAACAGTTCCTGAAAATCCCGGATTGGAAAGATTCTCAAAGCCAAACTGACTTTTGCCGGAAACGAATCGAAGAACTTAAAGAAAAAATCCGCAAAAAACAGAAGGCAAAGACGATTGCAAAAATTCTGATTTCCTTGATCTGTATCGGAATTGCCTCCATCCTTCTTTGGAATCAAGTCATCATTCCCATGCAAAAAAACAGCAAATACGATGATGCCGTTTCGCTCATGGCATACGGCAGATATGAAAAAGCAATTCCGATTTTCAGAGAGTTGAACGGATATAAAGACAGTGTTGCAAAAATCAAACAATGTAACGATGCCATTGCCTATAAAAACGCGGTTTCTCTGATGAACTCCGGAAAATATAAGGAAGCTATCAAGGCCTTTGAAGCCTTGGGAGACTATAAGGACAGCGCAAAAAAAGCAGAAGAATGCAAAAAGTTGGTTTGAAAGATACCATCTACAATGAATATCACGGATAATTATGGATATTGGATGTGCACACCCGATCACGAACAAAACACAAAACAATGTCGTTTATATCCCAGATAACGGCTATATCGTTGAATACGGTTATCCCGCAGGGAATAACCATTATGCAGTCATCCTGCTATGCGGATCACCTTTGAAGTTTAGAGCTTGTTTGAAAAATGACAGCACGCCCAAAAAGCAGTTATTTTTCCGTACAATCCCTTTAGTCAAAAAAACCGAATAGAACGCAAATTGTCCGCTTTCTTCCGAAGAGTTTCGGTTGAAAGCGGACAATTTTATTTGAAGATTTATGTTAAGCAAGTAAAAGGAATGTTGTTTGCTTTTGCCCATGCTTCTGCAAAACTTCCTTCAGGAGCATGAATGACTGCTTGCGGTGCATTAGAAAAAGCATTTTCTTCGATTTTTGTTTTTTTGCTTAAATAGTAATGCTTTTCAGATTTGCACATTCGCGGAAAATACCGCAGCCGAGAGTTTTTACACTTTGAAGAATTTCAATGCTTTCAAGATTTTCACAGCGATAAAATGCATGGGACGCGATTTTCGTTACCGTATCCGGAATCGTTACGTTGCAAAGACGGGGACATCCCTCAAAAGCTTCGCCTCCGATTTTTTTGCCCCCGGCAGGAATGACAATACTTTCCAATTCTTCGCAGAGGAAAAATGTGTAGGGAGAGATTTCCGAAAGACTTTCGGGTAAAACAATGTCTGTAAGTTTTTTGCAGTAGGCAAAAGCATACCATCCAAGGGACATCACACCTTCGGGGATTACAATATTCTTCAGACTCGTACAGTTCGCAAATGCACTGTTGCCGATGTCGGTAATACTACTTGGGAAGCTTGCTCCGGATGACCGTTAAAGGATATTTTTAGTTATCGAACAAATCTAATAAAGAAAACGGAAATCACATCACATTCGCGCTGACTGTCAGATTCCAGATCGGGAAATTGCCGTCGCGGATCGGCAAAATTTCTTCTTCCAATTCTTCGATAGAGGAAATTTCGCCGTTGGCGTAAGCGAGCAAGCGTTCCTTGCAATTTTTAATACGGCGCATAAGACCGCCCAGACGCGCATCCTGAATTTCAAAGCCGTAAGTCTTATTGAAAGCATACCATTGTTTTCTGTAAGTTTCGTAGAAAATTTCCAGAAGCGCAAGCACCTTTGTATAATCCTCCTCGGCAAGTTGGTGCAAACCGGCGCAATCCTTGGCGGCATAAAGCGCTCTCGTTCTGATTCCCAAAGAAAATTTAACGGTAAGCACATCGCAAAGAGAAGCCATGGATTCATACAAATAAGCATATTCCGTATTGCTTGCCTTTGCATTTGCATGCAAACGAGCCGCGTAATCCGCATAGATCGAGCTGTCTACCGCATCCTTAGTGTTTGCACTGAGCATAGCAAGGAAGGGATCGTCGTACAAACGGTTTTTGCTGTAATTTGCCGTTCCTACCGATGTTTCTTCTCCGTAAACGTAATTGGGAAGCTCCAATTCACGGAACGCATCGTAATCTTCGCCTGTAATTTCCTTGAATTTCGCTTTCATTTCTTCTTCGGAAAGTTCCTGTGCAAGCGCGGAAGCATACATCAAAGAAGGCAACGCGGAAGCATAGGGACATTCTCCGCCGTTATCGCCCCACATAGTAAAGAATGCGTTTCTTACACCGTGTCGGATACAAGCCGGGATAGCAAGACCGTTTCTGATATTGCTGTAACGAACGTGAGGCGCAAATCCGCCCCATACCCACGCGCCGCCCGCAAACCAAACCTTATCGGAAAGCTTCTTCGTGGATTCCAGCATTGCATCGTAACGTGTTGAGGTATTGCTGTAATAATCCCAATAAACCATCGTGCAATCACAGGGGACTTTTTCCGTAATCTCCTTCGAAAAATCAACAACCGTATCTCCATAATACTCACCCTTTTTGGCAAGACGGAAAAACATATCGTTCCACATCATCGGCTCATAACCGTATTTTCTTGCAATCTCACAAACACGGTTCAGATGGCGGAGAATCACGTCGTAACGGTCGCAAAGTCCGTGTCGGTCCAGATAACGTCCTCTGCCAACGTTGTGCGCCTCATCCATACCAATATGAATTTTTCGGGATGAGATAGCTTCCGAAAGCGTTGCAAACATATTTTCAATCAAAGCTTCCGTACGTTCATCCTCCAGAAGAAGAATATCATCGATATCCAGAATCTTTTTGTATTCCGACCAACGAAAAATCGCATTCAGATGGGCAAGCGTCTGGATGCAGGGAATCAATTCAATGCCAACGGATGCCGCATAGCGATCCAACTCCTTCAATTCCTCCACAGAATATCTGCCGCGCTTATAGCCGAACCAAGGTTCACCTTTCACTTCATACGTATCCTCCGTATAAAGCATAGCACAATTATAACCCATTTTTGAAATCGTATCAAAAAAGCGCTTCAAGCCCTGAATGCTCGGAACAGCATTGCGGGAACAATCGATCATAACACCGAAAGAATCAAAATGTTTCATAGGAAAACCTCTTTCTTCCTTATTTATTTCATTTTCAGTATAGCAAATACGAAAAGGAAAGTCAAGTGGCAATGTTTCTTTTATGATATTTTTTGACCGTCCGCAGTTTATGCGGACGGTCAAACTGTTAGGGTTTTCCAATAATTACTTTGTAAGAAATCGCCCTCTATGTTGCAAGACTCACAATGGCAAATTCCCGATATCCGTGTAATTTTGCAAGCTTGATGAGGATATCCACCGTGCTGCCCGTGGTAACGATATCATCAAAAATCAGAAGTTTTTCCGTTTGACACTGTACCTTGTCATTCAAGCCGTAACTTTTCAAAGCATTATACATGCGCTCCGCGCCGCGCAAGGTTTTCTGATCTTTTGAACTATGAGAATGCTTGAAAAGATCCACCACGGGAAGATACAGGTAAGATGCTGTCAGTTCTGCCAATACCCTGGCTTGATCCACACCGTAAATACAAACACTTTTTGATTTTCTCGGTACAAAAGTAACCGCAAAACCCGAAAGATCTCCATTCGTTCTGTCGAAAATCAAATGAGCAAGATCCTTTGCTATAAAGCGTTGCAGCGGCGTATAATTTTTCATTTTCAATGTAAAGATAATCTGCTTTGTAAGATTTTCACGGTAAGGAAGAATGTGTACCGACCATAAAACAGATTCTTTCATTTTGCCCGGAATACACTGACACTCACATTCCATCTTCTTGCAACGGTGGCATCGCTCAGAACGAAATTTCAGATATTCCGCGTAACATTTCTCGCAAAAAACCGTATCCGCCTCGGCATCGGGCAATGCCGTACCGCACCCAAGACATGTGCGTACGAAGAAAAGATTTTTTAATAATTCAATCATACTGTGTCATAAAATAGCCAAGTCCCGTATAACGCTTGGTCTGTCTGTTATTATCCGTCATCATATCTGCCACTTCCCCGTTTCCAACCAGAACAACCATTTGCTGTGCGCGCGTAATTGCCGTATAAAATAAATTTCTCGTCAGAAGCTTGGGCGTATATCGATACAAGGGAATAACCACAATCGGATATTCACTGCCCTGGCTCTTGTGGACCGTAATGGCGTAAGCAAGTTCCAACTCCTCCACCATGGAAAAATCATATTCTGCAAGTCTTCCATCAAAATCAACGGAAATGGTTTGTCCCGTCAGATCAATTGAACGGATAATACCGATATCTCCGTTATAAATACCAAAACCGTCCAATCCGTTTTTCTTCCAGGGAATATCGTAATTGTTTTTGTTTTGCATGACCTTGTCGCCTTCGCGGTAGACGGTGTCATGAAATTTCTTTTCTTTTTTTCCGTAAGCGCTTGGATTGATTGCCGATTGCAAAGCCATATTCAGCATTTCCGTTCCGTTCGGTCCCTTTCGGGAAGGTGTAATAACCTGAATCCCATCAAAAACCGTCACTCCGTATGCGCGAGGCAATCTCGTTTTGCAAAGTGTCTGAATCACGTTTGCTGTCTGTTCATCCTTCTCCGTAGGCAAAAAGAAAAAATCCCCGTCTTTTTTTGTAAGATCAATGTGTTCTCCGCGGTTGACCGTATGCGCATTGGTTACAATCAGACTTTCTCTCGCCTGGCGGAAAATATGCGTCAGTTCAACCGTGGAAAAGCGTTCGCTTGTAATAATATCCTTAAAAATACAGCCTGCGCCGACAGGCGGAAGCTGATTGGCATCGCCGATCATGATGAGTCTTGTTCCCGGGCGCATAGCGCGCAAAAGTGCTTCCATCAAGTACAGATCAATCATGGAAGCCTCGTCCAGAATGATAACGTCTTCATCCAGATAACTGTTTTCATCCCTACGGAATACAGGTCCCTCATCCGCTTTATAATCCATTTCCAGCATACGGTGAATGGTCTTCGCTTCCCTGCCCGAAGCTTCGGACAGACGTTTTGCCGCACGACCTGTCGGTGTTGCCAAAGCAATTTCCAATCCCATACTTTCAAAAATGCGCAAAATCGCGCGGACAACCGTTGTTTTACCCGTGCCGGGGCCGCCCGTCAGAATAAAAACAGAATTGCGTACTGCTTCCGTAATGGCTTTTTTCTGCAAACTTTCATATCGAATCCCATTTTCCAATTCTGTTTTTTCGATCAGAAATTGCAGACTGTCCGCATCGGAAAGATGGTCGGTCAATTCCAGTGAATCCATTTTTGTACAAATATATCGTTCGGCTTCAAAGGCTTCCCTAAGATACACGCAGTTTCTTCCGCCGATTTTCACCGAACGGAGTCTGCGCAAAGAAATTTGCTGTTCCAGCTCGTCCTCTGCCTCCTCTGCTGTACAACCGAGAAGCGTAACCGCCGCGGGAATCAGTTTTTCCTGCGGCAAATACACGTGCCCATTCTGATTCATATTATAAGAAAGCACGAAAGAAAGTCCCGCGGCAATGCGTTCGGCGCAGTTTTCACGCATACCGAGATCTCTTGCAATCATATCCGCTTTGTCAAATCCGATACCGGGAATGTTTGCGCAAAGCATATACGGATTTTCCTTGATCACATCAATCGCGCCCACACCCCACTTTCGAAACACTTTCATAGACGTAGCAGGGCTGAGATAATTGCTGCAAAACATCATGACGTTTCTCATGCCGAATTGCGCGCGAAAAGTTTCTCCGATCTCTCTTGCCTTGCGCGGAGAAATTCCCGAAATATCGGCAAGCCATTCCGGATGGTTTTCCAGAACATCTAACGTATCATCCCCGTATTGCGAAACAATTTTTTTGGCAGTGGAGGGACCAATTCCTTTGATTGCTCCTGAAGAAAGATATTTCAAAATCAGATTCGCTGTTGCGGGGAGTTTCTTTTCATAATATTCAACTTTAAACTGTTTTCCGAAAGAGGGATGCGTTACCCAATCGCCGAGTGCCGCGATGGATTCTCCCTCGCAAAGATACGGCATAGTACCAACAAGCACAAAAAGCTCCTCGGAAGGCGTTAAAAGTTCGCACACCGTATACCCATTCTCTTCATTTTGATAAATCAGCTTTTCCACCGAGCCTTCGATAGAAAAAAGTTCTTTTTCCTTTTCTTTGTCCATCAAACGCCGCCTCCCTTCAAATCATTCTGTAATAAATATTTTTATATTTGCGCCGCATGGTGTAAATAATATCCTTCATTTCCTCTTTTTTGCTCTCTGTTTTCGGAATATTCACAATAATATCCACCTGTTCGCAACCGCTTACGGCAATCGCCATTCGCAGATAATATTCCAGTGCTTCCGCTTCCACATAAAGTAAAATAGCGTTTTCTTCACGCAAAGCATCGATCTTTTTCAATTCTGCACGCGCAAAACGAGAAAACAAAAAATAACAAAGCAAATAAATAAGCGCAATTACAACAGCAAATGCGCAAACCGTTTGTAACGGCATCCAATTCATAAAAAGCCTCCCTTTCATTGGGTATATCCCATCATATGAAAAAGAGGCTTTTTTGTGAATACTGTCAATAATTCATTATTTTCCGGCTTTTACGCGGAGTGTTTCGGCAATATCGGTTTTTTCCCATCTTACGCCAAGTTCTTCTCTGCCGAAATGGCCGTAAGCGGAAAGGGGCGCATAAATCGGATTACGGAGTCCGAAATAATCAATGATTGCCGCAGGACGGAGGTCAACGGTTTCCGCAACAAGCGCCGCAATTCTTTCATCGGCAATCACACCCGTACCAAAGGTATTGACATTGACACAAAGGGGTTTTGCAACACCGATGGCATAGGAAATCTGCACTTCGCATTTTTTTGCAAGCTTTGCCGCAACAATGTTCTTTGCAAGATAACGCGCTGCGTAGCAAGCACTTCTGTCAACCTTGGTCGGATCCTTTCCGGAAAATGCTCCGCCGCCATGTCTGCCGTAGCCGCCGTATGTATCAACGATGATCTTACGTCCCGTCAAACCGCTGTCGCCCTGAGGACCGCCAATAACAAATCTACCTGTGGGATTAACAAAAATTTCAGTATTTTCATCTATGAATTTTGCGGGAACAATGGGTTTGATAACATATTCCATGATATCTGCACGAATCTGTTCTAAGGAAACATCTTCATCATGCTGTGTAGAAACGACAATGTTTTCCAAACGAACGGGTGTATCGCCGTCATATTCTACGGTAACCTGTGTTTTTCCGTCGGGACGGAGATAAGAAAGCGTACCATCCTTGCGCACTTTTGTAAGCTGCTTTGCCATATCGGTTGCCATCGCATAACCAAGAGGCATAAGATTTTCGGTTTCATCGGTCGCAAAACCAAACATCATGCCCTGGTCGCCTGCACCGGTATCATATTGATCTTCCTGTGCGCCGTTCTTTGCTTCGATGCATTTATCAACACCCATCGCAATATCGGGAGATTGCTTGTGGATACGGTTGAGAACCGTACAGGTGGAAGCATTGAAGCCGTATTCTTCTTTATTATAACCGATTTCCTCAATCGCATTGCGAACGATCTTTTCTGCATCGATCTGCGCTGTTGTTGTAATTTCACCCATAACCATAACAAAATCCGTCGTCGCGCAGGTTTCGCAAGCAACACGCGCCATAGGATCCTGCGCAAGAATGGCATCAAGCACGGAATCGGAAATTCTGTCGCAAACCTTGTCGGGATGTCCTTCTGTTACGGATTCACTGGAAAAATATCTTTTTTCTGCCATTGTTTTTACTCCTGTCTGCCGTAAGGCTTTTTCATATAATTGAAAAACTTATCAAAAAACTCTCTTTCGTCTGACCCGAAAGAGAGTTTGTACTCCGCATAAAACACTCATCTATCGGGAATTAGCACCTTGAAAAAACAGGTTGCCGGGCTTCATCGTGCCAGTCACTCAGCCACTCTTGATAAGTTACATTTTATTATACCATAAAATTCAACAAATTTCAATAGGTATTTTTGTAAAAATCGAATATTTTTTCATTTTTTTGCAAATTTTTTCAATCCTTGCTTCATACAGCCCAAAGGATCCATGGAATGCCTCAAAAGATAAAAACGCGGACAACGCCCGCCGGATAACGGCTTGCCTGCATACTGTGCTTAGCCTATCGTAATTAGAACTGTATCCAAAGGATACAAACGGTGAGACCGTTTTGCGTAATTTCCTATGTAAAAAAGCGGGCAACGCCCGCTGGATAACGGCTTGCTTTGCAAGCTGTGTGCTCAGCCTATCCAAGTTTCACTTGTATCGAAACAATGCAAACGGCGAGGTTGGTTTTGAGCAATTTCCTATGGCAGAACAAAAACACCGCCGGGAGGGCGGTGTTACCCGTTCTCTCCCGACGGTCTTACTTTATTTATCAGCTATTTTTCTTGCCTGTTCAATGTATTCCTTGAAACGTTCTTCCCCCCGAACGGAATTGAACCATTCCCAGCCGCGGGGCGCGGTAAGCGCATACCAGACATTCTCTGCATCAAATTCCATGCGGTAATCGTATGCAACAGGCTCTTTCGAACCGTCGGGAAGCACGATGACACTGTTTTTGTATTCATATTTCACGCCGCCAAAAAGTTCCTTGTTTCCTGCGTCAAGAAGCATTCCGCGTTTCATCAGCTTAATCATTTCGCAATATTCCAAGGCAACATCAAGCATAGCATAACCCTCTTCCTTCTGCTTATTGCCAAAGAACGCCGCCGCTCTTACGAGCGCCACCCATGCATAAACGTTATACCATGCCGACGGAACCTCTCCGTCTGTTCCGAGCGTTTCCATCAAGTTCATGTAAAAGCCCTGAATCTCCACCGACCTTTTTGCGTTCATATAGTTTCGGCTCGGTCTTGCAATCAAGTGCAAAATAAGATGGAAATTGTTCACACCGTTTTTCGTATGCGCCGCCTTCCAGTTTCCCTCATCCATCAGCTGCTGCTCCAGAACTTCGCCGTAAACCGCGCTGTATTGCGTGATGGGAGGAGGAAGCACGCGTATACCTGTACGGTCGGCAAACACCACAATATCGCCGTCCTCATCCGCAACATACCGGTATTCCGCCGCGCCTGCGAATCCATCCGTCAGCCCGATAGCATCATATCTGCGGAAAAGTCCGTCTGCAAGAGGCATAAAGCCCTCACCGGTGCCTTCATACGCCGTAAGCTCATAAACAGCTGTTTTTGCACCGCCACAGTATTCGTTTTCCGTACGGACTATGCCCACGTGCTCCGCGAAATAGTAAACCTTTTTACCGCCGCGATACGAGCACCCCTCGGTCATACCGCCAATATTGAGAGAAAGCTTCAGACAGTTTTCAAATGTGCCCGCTTTTGTTGTAACGGTTCCGCCATCCTCACAGATGATCTTCGTTTTCACGGTGCTGTCCCATTTTATATATTCTATTACGGGAGAAGCACCGATATGCCATTCATCAGACCAAAGACAATTCGCGGCATCCATCAAAATACCGTAAATATCATTATAAAGAACCGGCTCTCCCGAAAAACCGTCATAGCCGGCTTTCCACTCGAAGCTCCAACGGGGATTATATTTGGTAGCAACCAAAGAATCCTGTTTTTTCCTGATATACATTCTTTCGAAGAAATTCCAATGTCCCTTGGCGGTATGGTCGGGATTGAACTCCGGATCCGTTTCCATAATTCGGCGTACGGTTGAAACCGCAGCCTTCGTATGCGCCTTTTCCATCGGTGTTACGGCAAGCTTTTCGGCGCGTACAATCGCATCGGAAACATCGCATATATGCTCTCTGTCATTGTTATGGCGGCAATATTCGTTGGCAATTTCCTGTACCGCATCGATCCAGGAATTTTCATCATACTTCTTTCTTTCGGTATTTTTCCAGGCACAAAGAATCACACGGCTGTCATCCGCATAGGAAACCGAAATTTTCACCTCGGAAGAAACCGCATCGGCGGAATGATCGGACGAATATTCCCAAGTGTTTCCGGGGCAAAGAGGCAAAAGTCCCGTACCGCCCTTCAATTCATACGCGCACAGCGTACGGATATCCGTTGTTCCGTCCGTGATATGCTCTTGACGAACGATACCGACACCGTCTTTATAATACGTTCTGCATACCGTTTTGCCGCAATCCGTCCAACGTCGGATTTCCCACAGTGCGCACTTCTCAAATCTGCCGACAGGTGTATCGACCGACTCACAATCGGAAATATAAGAGAGCTGCGTTTCATCGGAGCCTTGATAAGATTGACCGGGCGCAACATCCGCAAAAAAGTATCCGTCGCAAACGGAAGCATTCCGGAAAATCCTGCCTCCGTTACCGTCTACAGAGCCGAGATAGCCCGCGCTAAATCCCTCCTCGGACCAAAAGCGAAGATTTCCGTCTATCATGCGGTATTCCTCTGCTTTGGCTCCGATTCTGTAGCTTTCTTTGTTTATTCCCTTATACCGTGTTTCCAACTGTTCTTCCATCTTCCGTGCATAGGGCACAAGCGCGCGATAAGGCTCAGAGAGATCTAACACGGATTCCACCTTATCGTAAGCCGCGTGAGCTTCTTCTGATTTGCCTTCACGGAAGAGCCCATAGCCAAGCCAGAACCATTCCCTGCCAAGTGTCTTTACAAAACCCGCCTTTTCCAATCGGGGAATTTGCTTGCTTCTCATAAACTCAACCCTTGCACCGCCGTAAACACGGGAATCTTCTCTGGAAACGATAAAGGTCATGACTTCCTCATTTTTTCCTTCCGCAGCGGCGTTGGCAATACGGGCAAACAAAGCATCGTTCTTTTCAC
>JAFQEK010000098.1 GCA_017399025.1 Clostridia bacterium | reverse complement strand
TTTGCGCCCTTCCGTCGAGCGCTCATGTAGTATATCATATATATTTTCATTTGTCAATACTTTTTTTGAAATTTTTTCAAATTTTTTTGAACTTTTTTATCATTATTTTCAATCACCCAAAAATACACTATATCTTGTGTTTTTGAATACCATCTATACAATACACAGACTTTTTCCTTTTTATCTTTTTTTATTTTTCTTTCAAAAAATCGGGATTTTGCGAATTTCCTTTCGCAAAATCCCGATTTTTATCGAATTTTATTTTTTCTTTTTTGGAAAATTATTTCTTGTTTTTTTATTCAAATCAAATCGTCCAACCGCAAGTATTCCTCTTTTCTCTCCGCATTCTGCAAACGGGAAGAAAAGATTTTCCGAACTTCCTCACCATCCAGCATTTCCTTTAGTCCCTGATAAATGCCCTCTTCCGAAATTTCTTTTATTTTTCCCAACGCACCCTCCGCGAGCTGTTCTGCCGCAGACGTATAATCGGTAACAAGAATCGGCTTACAAAGAATTTTTGCTTCTTCAACCGCAATCGGCTTTCCTTCATGTCGGGACGGCTGCATATAAATATCGGCATTTTTAATATAAGGATATGGATTTTTTCGAATCCCCAATATCCGAACCGCATCTTCTGCATGGTAAATGCGAATCTGTTCCCTGAGTGCGAATTCCTCTTCCTCACTCCCCTTGCCTATAATATACCATCTGATCGAATGTCCTTCTCTGTAAAGTTTCGCTATCGCAGGAACAGCCAGATCATATCCCTTTTGCTCGCAAATTCTTCCAATAGATAAAATTCGGATTCCAGAAAAATCATCTTCAAAATCCGCCTGATCTTCCGCAGAACGCAAAATCTCATCTCTGTCTATTATATTTTCAACAGTCATAATCTTGGAAGCAACAGCCGGCAATGCTTTTTTCAAAGAATTTTCAATTTCGGAGGAAACCGTAATTACACGATCGCAAGCACTGAAATACTTTTCATAAAGCGCATCTTCTCTGGGCGGTTTTCCGTAATCAAAATGTAACCATGCAATTTTTTCCTTGGCTTTTACCTTATCGATCATATAGAACATTGTTCGGTCGCCCCAATATGCAAGTGCAATATCGTATTCCTGCTCTACCATCGGCATGATCTTCATCATTTCCAACCATATTCTGTGAGCGGCAAACGTTTTTTGATCCGTATTCTTTGAAATCAAGCGCTTCCATATATAAGGAAAGAGCAAAAAAATACGAAACGGATTTTTTACAAGAAAATGTTTACCGATCATTCTGTAAGCATTTTTCCTGTCAAGCAAAAAAATCTCTCCCATTTCTCCCATTTCCAAAACACGGATCTCTTTCGGAATTTTATCCAAAAAATCTCCCTGTTTTTTCGCCAGAAGCAAATCGACTTCATACTTTTCATAATCTATCGCATGGGAAGCAAACGAAAGAAATGCCTTTTCGCTTCCTGCCGCCGCCATCGTAATTCCAATCACCAAAACTTTCTTTTTCATATATTGCTCCTTCGGCTTCAAGATTTTCTCATTTATATATTATAAGACAAACCCAATACCAAGTAAACCCCAAAGAATCATTTTTCCTGTATTCCCGTAAAATATTTTTCTTTCTTCGCTCTATATGGGCAAAAACGTAAAATTTCATCATTTTTTTATTGCTATTTTCATGACTATGCGTTATAATAAATAATAAGATAAACTGAAAGGAAGGATTTTCATCATGGCAGATTTTTTCGGTGCAATTGCGGCAGGCGAGATTGGTTCCAAGCGCCTCCCTTTGATTTTCCCCGAACCGACTCCGAAAAACGGAGTGCAATTTTCTCTCGGAAATGCAATCGGTCAAACTCCGTTTGCTGTCTATAAAAAACCTGATTCCCGCTCAGAATTGGATGAACAGATTGAATCACTCCGCGATCACTATACACCCTTTATGCAAAAACTCGCACCCAAACCGAAAAACATGCGTACAACCTTCCTTCTGAAGGATTTTCAAATGCGCGAGCAAACAGAAAACGATCTTGCTGATTTTTCCCGTGTGTTATCAGGCGAGGGTGAGTGGGAAAACATTACCGTTCCCTATTATTTCGGACCTACGGGAAACGCTGTCAGCTATTACCGCACTGTATTCTTTCTGAAAAAACCTTCTTCGGAAAAATCCGTGTTTCTTCATTTTGATGGCGTGGATTATATTGCCGAGGCATTTCTGAACGGCAGTTTTCTTGGCTCGCACGAAGGATTTTTCGGTGCGTTTGAATTTGACTGCACGCCTTATCTTCACGATGGAGAAAACACTCTGGTAGTAACCGTACGAAACGATTACGTTTACGGCGGAAACCAAGGACCGACATCCGATGCCTGCCGTCTGGAAGGCGATAAAATGTATGCCGCAACGGGATTCGGCTATGATGACAGTGAAACAGGATGGCACCACTGCCCTCCCGGATTCGGCATTTGCCAGGGAGTTTCCGTGGAAATCCGTGACCGCACTTATATTTCGGATTTGTTCGTCCGTCCCATAATCGAAACGTCTGAATTTGAAGTTTGGTGCGAAATTTTCAACTGTGATTATACCGCTCTCTCCGACATACGGCTTTCCTACTCCATTTACGGAAGAAATTTCGAGGAAACCATTCTGGAAAATTATACATATGAACCAATCACCTTTTCCAATGCCGATCGCGGTGACATGATCTCCGTTTCTGAGCTTGCGGATGAATCAAGAAAAAAAGATATGGTCAAGCTTGCGTTCCACAAAGGCGCAAATTTGATCAAGCTCCGTTTTCCCATGCCGGCACCGCGCCTTTGGACACCCGAAACACCTTATCTTTATGAAGCGCAGGTTTCGCTTTCGGTAGCAGAAACACTCCGTGATACTGCCGTTTGCTCTTTCGGTATGAGAAGTTTTACGCAGGATCTGACATCCGAAAAGAAGGGGATGTTCTATCTCAACGGAAAATCCATCCGTTTGCGCGGAGCAAACACGATGGGGTTTGAACAGCAGGACGTTCTACGCGGAGATTTCGATATGCTCCTTTACGATATGCTGATGGCAAAGGCGTGCAATATGAATTTTCTTCGGCTGACACAAAGACCCGTACAAAAAGAAATTTACGAGCTTTGCGATGAAATTGGTCTCATGCTTCAAACAGACCTCCCGCTCTTCACGGTTATGCGCCGTACAAAATTCGCGGAAGGCATCCGCCAATCGGAAGAAATGGAAAAGCTGATTCGTTCCCATCCGTCGAGCATTTTGATCTCTTATATGAATGAACCGATGGCAAACGGCGGAAACCGTCCGCACAGGCATCTCGTCCGTAATGAAATGGAAGCGTTTTTTGCCGCATGCGATACGGCAGTCCGTCTGCTGAACCCCGATCGCGTGATCAAGCATATTGATGGAGATTACGATCCACCGGACAGCACACTTCCCGATAACCACTGCTACTGCACCTGGTATAATGGGCATGGTATTGATATGGGCAAACTCCACCGCGGCTACTGGCTCGGCGTTAAAGACGGCTGGTATTACGGATGCGGAGAATTTGGAGCAGAAGGATTGGATCCGGCCGACCTCATGCAAAGAAGATACCCGAAAAATTGGCTCCCCTCCTCTCCCGAAGAAGAAAAATATTGGACGCCCGCCCAAATCAAGGATTCCCAAAGTGGAAATATGCACTTTTTCTATTACGATACGCAGGACAATCTCGAAGATTGGGTAAAAGAAAGCCATATCCATCAAAGCTTCGGTACAAAACTGCAAACGGAGGCATTCAGAAGAAACCCTGACATGGTAACCATCGCTCTCCACCTGTTCATCGATGCATGGCCCTCCGGCTGGATGAAAACCATCGTGGACTGTGAACGCAATCCCAAACCCGCATTTTTCGCTTACCGGGATGCGCTGACACCGTTGATGATCAACATAAGAACAGACAGAAAAACGTATTTTTCGGGTGAATCCGTCAGTGCTGAGCTTTTTATCTGCAACGATACCCACATCACCGCCAACGGACATCGGATCCGATTGGAATTGCTCCACGGCGACGGCTCCGTTGCACTCTGCGGAGAATATGAAGCAAAATTCACCGAAAACAGCGCCTTCCTGCAAGGAGACATCACATTCCAAGCACCCGAAACAGAAAACCGAGAAACTTATACGCTGCGCGCCATTCTCTTGGACGGAGAACGCAATGTCATCCATTATTGCGATGAACCGATGGAATTTTTCCGTGAAGAACCTCTTCTGACACCCACTGCCATTACCGTTGATCCCCCAACATGGGAAGCAGAAAAAGAAACGCTGACCGAACAGGCAAGAAACGGCAAAACCGTCATTGTAAACGGACTTCGTCCGGGCGAATATACGATTGCGGATACCAAAGTCAAAGTGAAATCCTGCGGCATGCGCCCCCTGCATTTCGTTTCCCGTAAAACAGGACATCCCCTTGTCAATGGCTATACGCCTTACGATTTCCGTCTTTGGTATAACAAAGAATCCGATATGATCACTCCCATTATCCGCTTTACGTTCACCGCGGAAGGCGCAATTCCGATCCTCACAAGCGGAAACAGCCTGAGAGGAAGCGCTTGGGGGCAACCCCTGTATCCTGCGCTCGCCTGCGCGGAAATTCCGATTGGAAAAGGCAGAATTATTATCAACGAGGTTGATCTGGATTCTCATCTCCAAAATCCCGTTGCGCGCAGCTTCCGCAACAGATTGGTAACATTTCAATGAAACATTTTGACATTGCCGTTATCGGCGCGGGACCCGCAGGCGCAAATTTCGTGCGCCTCGCGGATTCTGAAAAATATAAAATTCTCGTCATTCATAACGAGGAATACGAAAAACCCTGCGGCGGTCTGCTCTCGCCCGATGCCGCGCGCGTGCTTGCCGCATATGATCTGACACTTCCCGCGGAAATTCTCGCATCTCCGCAGATTTTTGCCGTTCGTGTCATTGATCTGGAAAACGGCTTGCTTCAAAGATATCCGCGCCATTATCTCAATATGAGACGGAGCGCGTTCGATGCCTGGCTCCGTTCCTTCATTCCACCGTGTGTTACAGTCGCCAAGGGAAGATGCACGGAAATTAAGGATCACGGCGCATATTTTTCCATCCGTCTTTCGGGAGGAGAAATTTACACCGCAGATAAAATCGTCGGTGCGGACGGCGCTTCCTCCCTCGTGAGGAAAACCTTCTTCCGTGAAAACAAATGCCGCCGTTACACAGCCATCCAACAGCAATTCGCGGCAACGCAAGCCAACGCCTTCTATTCCTGTATTTATGATCAAAAAACGTCTCCCGCCTGCTCTTGGATCCTTTTCAAGGACGGCGCATGACCTTCGGAGGAGCCTTTGAACCTGCACACAGCCGAAAAGCTTTTGAAGAACAAAAGCAAAGATTGATTGCGCGGGGAATCATCTCTGCCGAGGAATTTAAAAATCCGATCAGAACCGAAGCGTGTGAGGTACTCTGTCCCTCCGGGGAGGGTTTTTGCATGGGGAATGATCGTATTTTTCTGATCGGCGAAGCCGCCGGTATGATTTCACCAAGCTCCTTTGAGGGCATCAGCTACGCATTGCTTTCCTCAGAAGCACTGGCACAGGCATTCAACAGCAAGGAACCGCATAAAAAATATTTTACGCTGACAAAAAAGCTCCGGTTGAAGCTTCGCCAAAAGGCAATCAAGCGAGATATCCTTGCTTCCCCTTCCCTGCGCTCAAAAATCATGCGTTCGGGAATTACAGCCATTCCAAATTGCTCTGATCAAAAAAATCATTGAAAAACTGACTTTCATCGAAAGGAATTTTGTTCATGAATCAGAAAACGAAAAAAGTTTTCTCCTTTGTCTTTCTCTCCGTCTATTTTATCCTTCTCTATCTTTTGCTTGATTACATGACGGAACACCCCTTCTGGATTTTGGTTTCCGCATTCGGCGCCATGCTTTTCATGGTCGCCACACACGAACTCGGTCATCTGATTTTTGGATATCTGACCGGTTACCGATTCATTTCTTACCGCATCTTTTCTCTCATGCTTGTAAAAGAAAATGAGAAATTCCGTTTTTGCCGTATGTCCGTACCGGGAACCGGAGGACAATGCTTAATGGCACCGCCAAAAAAGAAAAACGGAAAATATCCCTTCGTTCTGTATAATCTGGGAGGAATCCTGGTTTGCGGAATTCTTTCTCTGATTCCCATCATCCTCTCCGTTTTTCTGATGTCTGATCACCCCACGCTCGGCATGTGCCTTTTCCTTTTCGGATTCGTTTCTTTCG
>JAFQEK010000014.1 GCA_017399025.1 Clostridia bacterium | reverse complement strand
GCAGGGGTAATCTTCACATTTTGGCGCTTGCGCCATAATGTACATACCTGCGTCTCGATTTTTACAAGTTCATCTCCGCTGAAAGCAAAAAATCTGCACAGGCGGTCGAGCTGCCCAAGCTCGCCAACTTCTTTTTTGTAAACAGAAATTCGATGGAATCATAGTTTTTATAAAATGAGTCTTAAAAAGTATTGGATGATAAATATGGATTTGACCACACCTTTGACCATCTACGGCTTCGGACTGTACGGACACGGTATGACGGAACGTACGAGGTTTTTTGTTCCGTCACAAAAGCGCCAAAAAACACCGAAAAGCCTTGATTTTACAAGCATTTCGGCGTTCGGAACCAAGAGGCCGGAGGTTCAAATCCTCCGGCATAAAAAATGCGAAGAATGACGGGTGTTTTTGAAACACGGAAGATGTTATAAAACGCCCGCTTTTGGGATTGCGGAGATATCCGCAAACTTTGTGCCGCCATCGGGGCGGTGGAATAGGGGGTATTATGAAACCGAAACAATCGTATCAAAATAAATTTTTTTCCGTGCTGGGAGATTCCCTGAGCACGCTTGCAGGCTGTAATCCGCCGGATTACGCCGTATTTTATACCTGGGAAAACTGTTGCGCCGCCAATGTGTTTTCCGTTGCCGACACATGGTGGGGCAAGGTCATCGAAGAGCTGGGCGGTTTTTTGCTTGTGAATAATTCTTATTCGGGCAGTCTTGTCTGTAAACATCCCGCATGCGAAATTGAATCCTACGGATGCAGCGATACGAGAACAGGTGCGCTCGGTACTTCGGATATTGCGCCCGATGTCGTGATGATTCTGATGGGACTGAACGATTTCGGTGCAGGTATGCCCATCCGTCCGGCAGAAAATAAAAAAGTGGGCAACGCCCACTCGAAGCTGCTCGCCTATCGCAGGTTTTCTTGCAGCTCAGCAACGCAAACGGCGAGGTCGGTTTTGCGCAATTTCCTATGGCATAAAAAAGATTTATCCGTCTTTTCCGAAGCTTACGGTACCATGCTGAAAAAAATCAAAAAAAATTATCCCGAAACGGAAATCTGGTGTCTGACTTTGCCTTGCGGATATCGGCGCGCCGAACCGTTGCAAAGACCGCCTCTTGTCCGCGCAGGAGGTAATCTCGGGGATTATTGCAAAGCCATCCGCAAATGCGCCGAAGAAAACGGCTGTTTTTCGTTGGATATTTTCTGTCCGGAAGAACCGTATGATAGCCTGGACGGTTATCATCCGAACGCAGACGGCATGCAAACCATTGCAAACGCCGTATTGCAGGCGGCGGAAAGGAGCGTGTTCGGGCGTTGATCATTGATTCGCATGCGCATTATTCGAGCTTTCGGTATCAGAACCGGTTTCCTTATCTGGATGGAAATTCGGAAGGCTTGTTCCGTAATCACGGAACGCGGCAGGAATTGTTTGCACATATGCGTGAAGAAGGAATCGTGTTTCTGATCGAACCCTCGGTCAGATTTTCCGATCAGGAAACACAGCTTGCGCTTGTACGGGAATATCCGTCCTATATCGGATGCGCTTTGGGTGTCCATCCGAAATACTGTATGGATGCAGCATGGGACAAGAGGGAAAAATTATGGGAATACGCAATGAAAAATCCGATCGTTGCCATCGGAGAAACCGGATTGGATTACAGTGTACCGCCCGAGAAAAGCAACCGCCTGTATCAGAAAATGTGGTTTCTATATCAGCTCCGTCTTGCCCACGCATGCTCCCTGCCCTTGATTTTACACATCAGGGAAGCGGACAGAGACGGTTTGCAAATGCTCCGCAATCATAAAGACCTGCTTCACGGCGGTGTCGTCCATTGCTTCGGCGGCTGTCCGAAAACCGCAAACGCTTATCTGGAACTCGGTTTCGTTCTGGGAATCGGGGGAAAACTTCTGCAAACCAATGCCGAAGCCGATATCCTGAAAGAAACCGTCAGAGAAGTGCCTCTCGAATCCCTGATCGTCGAAACCGATGCGCCGTATGTCCTGCCCGATCTCAAAAACGTGCAGGGCAGTAAAAGTCAGAAAAGCAATCTGAGAAATACGTCTATGATTTTACCAAAGGTTATTGAAGAAATTGCAAGATTGCGAGAGGAATCCCCCGAAACGGTCGAACAGGCAGTCTTTGCAAATACATTGCGTGTTTTCCGTTTGCATGAAAAATTTTTTCTTTGATTTTTGAGGCAGATCCGATAAACGGGATTTTATGTAAACGAACTGAAATAAACAAAAATTGATCTTCGCTTTTTTGAAAATATTGGTAAGATAAATCGAAAATTACATCACACTCTGATTCCCTTGGAAAAAGGAAAGAATGGTTTCTTTTTTTGCTTCGGCATGACCGAACAGCATTTTATCGGAACCGCCGCATTTTCCTCCAAGGGCATTTTTGAAAGCGGGGATTTTCGCTTTGAGCTTCACGGTTTGGGAAGCGATGACGAATTGATACCCAGTCTCTTCCGTACCCGAAAAAACAGCAAAGACAGCCGATGTTTTTTGCATACCGCCCGTTGCAAATTCGCGAAGCATGTTACCGTCCATGGAATCGTCGAAAATACAGATATTCTCATCGGTTTCGGCGATGGAAGCAAGTTTGCGTGCAGTCAATTCCCGTTTCAGCGCGCCGACGTTTTTTTTCAGTTCCGTGATTTCAGCAAGCTTCATTTCCACCCCGCGCGCAATCTCATTCGGTTTCGCAGAAAGGAGAGCCGAAACTTTTCTGATTTCGCTCAGACGGCTGTCGTAATCCGCAAGTGCGGAAAAACCGCACAGAGCAGAGAAACGCATACCGCCTTTGTAATGCATGGCATCCACGATTTTGATCAGTCCGACCTTGCCTGCGCGGTCAAGATGAGGCGCACAGCAGGCACAGCGGTCAAATCCCTCCGCTTCCACGATACGGATATCGGAAACATTTTCCAGCTTTTCGCTTTTTGCGCGGTATTCGAAAGCGGCAATGTTTTCGGGATAATAACAGCGTACGGGAACATCTTGGGCAACGGCACGGTTGGCAAGAATTTCCGCTTCTCGGATTTGTTCGGACGTCATGGGACCGCTGATATCAAAGGTCATATAATCCGCACCGAGATGAAATCCCACGTTTTCATAGCCGTAAAGCTTATGAATGGCACCGCAAAGCAAATGCTCTCCGAGATGGTTTTGCATTTTTCGGAAGCGTTCGTCAAAATCGAGCTTGCATTCCACGGTATCGCCATCGGGCAGAACGTCCGTGAAATGCCAAATTTCACCGTCCTTAATCTGTACGTCAAGGACTCTTGCGTTTGCAATCATACCCGTATCGGCAGTCTGGCCGCCTCCTTCGGGGAAAAATGCGGTCTGATCCAGAATAACGGCGTAACCGTTTTCCGTTTTTCTCGTTTCCGTTACATTGGCACGGAATGAAAAAAGCATTCCGTCCGTTTCATATAATTTTTTTGTCTTCACAATTGATACCTTCCTTAGGACTTGTTTGAAAAATAGCGACATGACAAAAAGTGAGGATTTTTTTCGTAGAACAAGCTGATTTTTTGCAGAAATACCGGATGCATTTCAAAGAAAATAAGCGCAGTTATGCGGAAAAATAACCGCTTATTGGGCGTGTTGTCATTTTTCAAACAAGCCCTGATATTTTGATATATCGCTCCGACTATCTTATCATATTTTTTCCCCGTACGCAAGAAAAAAGAAAAATTTTCGGTTAAAATTTTCATAAACAGGATTTTAACTTGTTGATATCCGTCCTTGTAAGGCGGTGGCTTGCCGCCGTTTCAAAATTTTTGTATTTCGGCGGGAGCGAGCTCTCCTAAGGGTCGAGCCTTAAAAAACGTGAGGAAAGCAAAAATCCTATTGACTTATCGCTCCAAAAGGTTTATAATACTGAACGATAGACTATTATGTCTATGAATAACAAACTATGATTCCATTCAGGAGGAAAAATGAAAAAGATTATCAGTATGGTTCTTGTTCTGTCTGTTCTGATTCTTTGTTTTGCAAGCTGTGAATTGGGAGAAATCCCGTCTGACACAGGCAACACAGAAGAAAACAATCAGACGGGTAACACGAACGACGACAACAACGAAACGGACATCCGTGAAGAAAAGTACCGCAATGCATTGGCTTTGCTCGATGAAGGCAAATACAAGGAAGCATACGAAGCATTCAAAGAGCTCGGCGACTATCAGGACGCCAAAAAACAATTGTCCTATTTCCGCTACGTTCCTACGCATCTGGAGATGAAAGAAGAGTATGGCGATGAAACTATGACCGGAATGTATAAATGGGTTTATAATGAAAACGGACTTCCCGGAAAAATAGATATGTCCGCGGTTTATGGAGACGAATCTTTCAGCGAGAATATGACATTGGCTTACGATGATAAGGGCAATCTGATTCAGACAATCCAATCCGGTTACGACGGCGATACATACATTATCAATTACACCTATGATGTCAAAGGCAATCTGATCAAGGAAGTCGAGACGGCTCCCGATGGAGATAAATACATTTATGATTATGCTTATGACAGAAAAGGTAAGCTGATCAAAAAAACCCACACAACTTACTACGACGCCGAAGAAACTTTACAGCACAGCTCTGAGTACATCTACGATGAAATAGGTACGCTGATCCGGGAAGTCAAAACGTATGCCGGTGGAAATAAATACATTACCGATTATACCTATGATACCAAAGGCAATCTGATCAAGGGTGTCTATACGGATTCCGATGGAGATAAAAACATTTATGATTATACTTATGATGTAAACGGCAATCTGATCAAAGAAGTCGAAACGTATGCCAGTGGAAATAAATACATTACCGATTATACCTATGATACCAAAGGCAATCTGATCAAGGGTGTCTATACGGATTCCGATGGAGATAAAGACATTTGTGATTAT
>JAFQEK010000097.1 GCA_017399025.1 Clostridia bacterium | reverse complement strand
GGTTCTCTCGTCGCAGGCGCAAAATTCAGGGGCGAATTTGAAGAGCGACTCAAAGCCGTTCTTGCCGAAATCAAAGCAAGCGAAGGAAAAATTATCCTCTTTATTGATGAATTGCATACCATCGTCGGTGCAGGAAAAACAGACGGCGCTATGGATGCAGGAAATCTCCTGAAACCCATGCTTGCCAGAGGTGAATTGCATTGTATCGGCGCAACCACGCTGAACGAATACCGTAAATATATCGAAAAAGACCCTGCGCTCGAAAGAAGATTTCAACCCGTTCTGATCGAACAGCCAACCGTGGAAGATACCGTTTCCATTCTGAGAGGCTGAAAGGAAAGATATGAAGTCTATCACGGTGTAAAAATCCAGGACGGTGCGCTCATCGCAGCCGCCACTCTTTCCGACCGCTATATTTCCGACCGTTTTCTTCCCGATAAAGCCATCGACCTTGTGGATGAGGCTTGCGCGCTGATCAAAACAGAAATGAATTCCATGCCGACAGAAATGGATGAAATTTCTCATAAAATCATGCAGCTTGAAATCGAAGAAGCCGCGCTCGTGAAAGAAAAGGACAAGCTTTCCGCTTCCCATCTGGAAGAAATCCGCGCAGAACTAGCAGAGCTTCGGGAAACTTTCAATGCCATGAAAGCAAAGCTGGATAACGAAAAGCACGCCATCGGCAAAGTACAGAAAATCCGTGAGGAAATCGAAAAAACAGGTGCAGAAATCGAAAAAGCACAAGCCTCTTATGATCTTGCCAAAGCTGCTGAGCTGAAATACGGCAAATTACCCGAACTGCAAAAAGAACTGGAAGAAGAAGAAAAGAAAGCCGATCAAGCGCAACACTCGCTCCTGCGCGACCGTGTCAGCGAAGAGGAAATCGCAAAAACCGTTTCCCGCTGGACAGGCATTCCCATTGCCAAACTGATGGAAGGAGAACGCGAAAAGCTTTTGCAGTTAGACAGCATTCTGCATAAGCGCGTCATCGGTCAGGATGAAGCTGTTACCAAGGTCTGCGATGCCATCCTGCGCTCGCGTGCGGGAATCCGCGATCCCAGACGTCCCATCGGTTCTTTCCTTTTCCTTGGACCGACCGGCGTGGGCAAAACCGAGCTTGCCAAAGCGCTTGCCGAATCTCTCTTTGACGATGAGCATAATATGATCCGTCTGGATATGAGCGAATATATGGAAAAATATTCCGTTTCCCGTCTGATCGGAGCGCCTCCCGGCTATGTCGGCTACGACGAAGGCGGTCAGCTTACGGAAGCCGTTCGCAGAAAACCTTACGCCGTCGTTCTCTTTGATGAAATCGAAAAAGCGCATCCGGATGTGTTCAACGTGCTTTTGCAGGTTCTGGATGACGGCCGTATTACGGATAGCCAGGGCAGAACCGTCGATTTCAAAAACACCATTATCATTATGACATCCAACCTCGGTTCCGATATCATTCTGGACGGCATCGACAGCATGGGCGACATCAAAGAATCCGCAAGAGAAACCGTTACGGAGCTTCTCAAACGCTCCTTCCGTCCCGAATTTCTGAACCGCATTGACGAAACGGTATTCTACCGTCCCCTGACAAAGGAAAATATCTACGGCATCGTAGAGCTTCTGATCGGCGATCTTGCCCGCAGATTGGAAAGCAGACATATCGGTATTCACATTACGGACAATGCCAAGGATTTGATCATCGAAAGCGCATATAGTCCCATCTATGGCGCGCGCCCCTTGAAAAGATTCCTGCAATCCCGTGTGGAAACGCTGATCGCAAGACGTATGATCGCAGAAGATATCGCGCCTGAAAGCACCGTTGTCATTGATGAAATGAACGGCAATTTCATTACAAAAACCGTTTTCTGATTTCTCGCTCCCCGTTGAAAAACAACGGGGAGTTTTTTTATAAACGACAGCACCGCCCGAACGAAAGCAAATTTAATAATATAAAAACAAAAAATTATAGGATAAAAAACAAATTTTTTCAAATTTCTGTTGAAAAACAAAAAGAAAGATGTTATACTATTTAGTGATTGATTAAATAAGAAGCGGCAAATTGCCGCTCCCGGTTGCTCGCCTATCCAAACTTCGATTGTATTCAGACGATGCAAAACGGCGAGGTTGATTCCTTATAATTTTTATAGTTAAAAAGACACGGAGAAATAAAAAATATGTTGACGTTTTTGCCCATCACGGAAAATAACGCACAGCTCCTTTCCCAATATTACCGTTCATCCCCTTACCGCCTCAGCGATTATTCTCTCGGCATCAAGCTGATGTGGAACGATATGCTCGCTTCGGAATATACCGTTTATGCGGGTTGTCTGATCGTACGTAATAAAATCCGCGGAAAATTTGCTTTCGATCTCCCTTTGCCCGTTGAACCGAACGCAGACATGAACGCCGCATTTTATGCCATGGCAGACGATTGCTCGGAACGCTTCATCCCGCTTGAATTTTCAGGTATTCCGAAAGAATACGCAGGCGAAATTTTATCCCGTTTCCCGAATACGGAAACCAGAAGATACCGCAACCTCGGAGATTATCTTTATAACGCTTCCGATTTTTGCGCTTTCGCGGGAAAGAAATATTCCGGCCAGCGCAACCATGTACGAAAATTTTACGCAAATTATCCGGATGCGGAATTCCGTATTTTCGATGAACGGGATGACGAAAAGCTTCACGCTTTCCGCAACAAATTCGAAGCCTCCTTTGATAAACACGCATACGGCGCAAAAAACGAAATGGAGCGCGCATGGCACATGCTGAAATACGTCGGTTCTCCGATGTTCTGCTGTGCAGGATTTGAACTGAACGGAGAAATCATCTCCTTCTGCCTTTCCGAAATCTGCGGAGATACGCTGGTCGACCATATCGAAAAAGCGCTTCCCTCCTATGAGGGCATCTATCCCGCCATGGTACAGGCTTTCGCGCAGACCTTTGCTTCCGAAACCTCGGAAGTACGCTATATCAATCGAGAGGACGATGCCGGGGACAAAGGCTTGCGTACCTCAAAAACACAGTATCATCCCGTCATGATCGCGGAAAAATATCATTTCCGTATCAAAAACGAGCTTTATTATATTGAAAAAATTCCCCTTCTTCATACAAAAAGGCTGACATTGAATGCCATTGCCGAAACGGATATTCCCGTTTACAACAGACTTTGCCTGGATGACGAGCGAAACCGCTATTGGGGTTACGATTACAGACAGGACTGCCCTGAACCGGACGAAAATTATTTTTACGAGGATCAAAAAAAAGATTTCGGAAGCAGTCTGGCAATGAATTTTGCCGTCCGTCTGGATGAAAAAATGATCGGAGAGGTCATTCTTTATCATTTCAATTTCAGAGGAAGCGCCGAGATCGGCATCCGCCTTTTACCCGAATATGAAGGAAAAGGCTATGCTGCCGAAGCATTTGAAGCCGTTTGTCTTTATGCGCTTTACCAGATCGGTATGTATGAGGTCCGCGCAAAATGTATGAAAGAAAATAAACCGTCTTTCCGATTGCTCTCCGCTCAAATGCGCAAAGCGGGCGAAGATGAGATTTATTTCCATTTCCGAAAAACCGTTTAGACCCATTTCCGAAAAACCCTCGTTTATATTGCTCAGCAATCCCCTATTTTCTATAGATTTATAAATTCAATTTGCCGAAAGGAAAACAAAGCTTTGGAAACTTTTGAAAAAGAGATCAAAAGACGTCGGACATTTGCGATCATTTCGCACCCCGACGCAGGTAAAACAACCTTAACGGAAAAATTGCTCCTTTACGGAGGCGCAATCAATCAGGCAGGTGCCGTCAAAGGTAAAGCCGCAGACAGACATGCCGTTTCCGACTGGATGGAACTCGAAAAACAAAGAGGTATTTCCATCACTTCCTCTGTTATGCAGTTTCAGTATAACGGTTATTGCATTAATATCTTGGATACACCCGGACACCAGGACTTCTCGGAAGATACCTACCGTACGCTGATGGCAGCGGACAGCGCCGTGATGGTTATTGATGCAGCAAAGGGTATCGAGCCGCAGACACGTAAGCTTTTCAAGGTCTGCGCCATGCGCGGCATTCCGATCTTTACCTTTATCAATAAGCTTGACCGCGAAGCAAGAGACCCCTTTGATCTGATCGACGAAGTGGAAAAGGAATTCGGTATCGGTACGTATCCGATGAACTGGCCCATTGGCTGCGGAAAGGATTTCAAGGGCGTTTACGACCGCGAAAAACAGTGCATACTTGCTTTCAACGCAAAAAACAGAGGTCAAAGCAAGCTGGATTCCATCCGCTGCGATATCAACGATACGGAAGCCATGGACAAAATCATCGGCGAAGCCAGCCGTGAAGAGCTTTGCGAACAGGTAGAACTCCTTGACGGTGCAAGCTTTGACTTCGACATCGAAGCCGTTCGTGCAGGTAAGCTCTCTCCCGTATTTTTCGGTTCCGCGCTGACAAATTTCGGTGTTGAACCTTTTCTTGAATACTTCCTCGAAATGACTACATCCCCCCTCCCCAGAAAAACCGAGGAAGGTATTGTTGATCCTTTCTGCGGAGAATTTTCCGCTTTCGTTTTCAAAATTCAAGCCAATATGAACAAAGCACACAGAGACCGTCTGGCTTTCATGCGCATTTGCTCCGGTAAATTCGAGCGCGGTATAGAATACCGCCACGTACAGGCAGGAAAAAATCTGAAACTTTCTCAGCCTCAGCAATTGATGGCGCATGAAAGAGAAATCGTGGAAGAAGCTTATGCGGGAGATATCATCGGCGTATTCGATCCGGGTATCTTCTCCATCGGCGACACCGTCTGCGCGCCCAAAATGAAAATCCGTTACGAAGGTATCCCTACTTTCGCACCCGAACATTTCGCAACCGTTGAACAGCTCGACAGCATGAAACGCAAACAGTTCGTCAAGGGTATGAACCAGATCGCGCAGGAAGGTGCGATTCAGATTTTCTTCGAGCCCGGAAGCGGTATGGAACGTGTGGTTGTCGGTGTTGTCGGTGTATTGCAGTTTGAAGTTCTGGAATACCGTCTGAAAAATGAATACGGTGTGGATGTACGCCGTTCCAATCTTTCCTATGAGCACATCCGCTGGATTGAAAACGAAAATCTCAATCCCTCCACGCTGAATATTACCTCGGATACCAAATGGGTACAGGATTTCCGCGGCAAAAATCTTCTGATCTTCACAAGCGAATGGAACATTCGCTGGGCTTTGGAAAAAAATCCCGGACTTGAACTTTCCGAGTTCAGCAAAAACTGAAAAGGAGCAGCAAAATGAAAATTCAAATCAAAAAACAGACACCTCCTCAACCGCAAGAAAGCAATACCGTGCGCATTCAGGTGAAAAAACTGCATACAAATGCCACACTTCCCACAAGAGGCTCTGCCTATGCGGCGGGATACGATCTCTATGCCTGTCTTGATGAAGCCGTTACCGTGGAGGCGGGCGCAACCGTCAAAATCGGCACCGGGCTTTCCATTGCCATACCCGAAGGATATTTCGGTGCAATCTTCGCAAGAAGCGGTCTTGCTGCAAAAGAAGGTCTCCGTCCTGCCAATTGCGTCGGCGTTGCCGATTCCGATTACAGAGGAGAATACATCGTTGCGCTCCATAACGATTCTGCCATTACAAGAACCGTAACCCCCGGAGAACGCATCGCACAGCTCGTCATCATGCCTTTCCTCCCCGTTGTTTTCGAAGAAACAGACAACTTGGATGAAACGGAACGCGGCGAAGGCGGTTTCGGCAGTACAGGCAAATAAACGAAAAAAAACTGGGCAACGCCCACCGGAAATTGCTCGCCTATTCAAGTTTCGATTTTATCCAAACAACGCAAAACGGCGAGGTCGGTTGTACGCAATTTCCCATGGAATAAAAAATCCGGCGGATTGCAGGAGCAATCCCGAAGTTTTGTCTTCCGAATATATTTACAAATCCAAAATTTTATTGTATAATAAGATATCATAAATAAAAAAGTGGGCAACGCCCACTCGAAGTTGCTCGCCTATCGTAGTTTTTCTTGCATCCGAACAATGCAAACGGCGAGATCGATTTTGAGCAATTTCTTAGGAAATAAAAACAGATTGGAATTTGAAAATGAGCACAAAACGAAAACTTTTGGTCATCGGCGGAAGCTACATGAATCTGCAAATGAAAATCAGCCCCAAAACAAAAAACGGCTCAATCACAACGGGAAATGAATACTGTTTCCATCCGTTCGGAGATTCCGCAATTGCAGCAATTTCCACAGCCAAAAACGGCGGCTCTTGTGTTTTTGCAACGAGATTCGGCGATGATATCAACGGAAAAAGACTTTATGAATATTATAAAAGCTGCGGCATCTCCAAGCAACTGATGCGCAAGGACAAGGATTCCCAGACCGGTCTTTGTCTTACGCTTTTCAGCGACCGTTTCGAACATGAGCACTTCCTTTCCAAGGGCGCTTCCATGCGGTTCACCAAAGACGAGATCGATGAAGCACTCGTTACGCTGCCCGATCTGTTTCTTGCGCCACTGGAAGAACTCGGTTACGAGGAACATATGATCGTTATGCCGGCAGAACAAATTCCGGAAGAAACGTTGGATGCAGAAATCACACAGGTTCTTATGCCAAGCCTCATGATTGAAACCTCGGAATTTCCCGTCATCCCGTTCGAAGAGGAGTCTTCCGCAAGCGAATTCAACGTGAAATATGATTTTCTCGAAGAAAACGGCGTATCCGTCCCCGTTGAGGCTACTCCCTCTAATGAACAGGAAACGGAAGAACCCGAAACGGAAGAAACTGTCCTGACACAGGCATTTGAAATGACTGCAGAAGAAAATGAAACCGAAAAAAAGGAAACGGTTGCGGAACAGGAAGAAGCATTGCAAGCCGAAACGGAAGATGTAACACAAATCCCGGCTGAGGAATCTTCTGTGCCGGCAGAAGAAAATCCTCCCCGCCCCGCAAAAGAAAAGCTCATCTCTGCCGAAACGGTATCTTCTTATATCGAAAAAGAAAGTCTTGCGCTCTACGCCGTTACCAAAGCGGAAGAAAAAGGCATTGATATGCTCGTGCAATACACGCCTTTTACAGCGCAATATCCCTTGGAGAGCATGGAAAGAATCAAAATTTTCGTAATCTCCGATGAATCTCTCTTTCAATTGACGGGGCATTTCCCCGATAACACGGAAAAAACTCTCCGTGCGCTTATCACATTATCGGAAAAAATCAAATCCAAATACTATATCGTTCAACGCGGCGATGACAGCGTTTTCATTTATGACGGAAAGCGTTATGAAATCGTATTCGCTCCCGAAACCATGCGCAAGGATACAAGAGAAATCGGCTCGAAAATGAAGCCTTCCTTCGTCGGTGCACTCGCCGCCGAATATCTGGAAAGTAAAAACATCGTCCGTGCCTGCCATTTGGCAACCATCGTCAGCCTTTTGACCCGTACAAAATTCGGAACGCTGGAAAAATTGATGACACGTGAAGAACTGATCCGCTACGTAACGGAGCGCGGCATTCATATTTTCAAATGATTGGCGGTGAATAAAATGAAACTGCTCGGTGTAGACTACGGCGAAGCCAGAACAGGTCTTGCTTATTCCGATGCCCTTGGCTTATATGCTGTTGGAATGGGCAACATCAAAAGCTACGATATGGAAAAAACGGCTTCGGATATCGCCGTGAAAGCAAAAGAAATCGGCGCGCAAACCATTGTCATCGGAAAACCCGTCAATATGAACGGTACGTTCGGTGAAAAAGTTGAAAAGGTTGAAAAGCTCGGAGAGCTGATTCGTTTACATATAGATCTTCCGATCGTGTTTTTCGATGAACGTATGACGACTGTCCGCGCCCATCAAATTTTGCAGGAAAGCGGCGTACGCTCAAAAAAAAGAAAACCTATCATCGACTCCCTCGCTGCGGAGTTGATTTTACAGGGATATATGGATATGCAAAGAAATAAACATTAAACAGATGAAAGGATATTCAAAATGGAACAAACTAAAAAAACAATGGAAAAGATCGTTGCGCTTTGCAAAAACCGCGGCATCGTTTATCCCGGTTCCGAAATTTACGGCGGCCTCGCAAACAGCTGGGATTTCGGTCCTCTCGGCGTAGAATTCAAGAATAACATCAAAAAAGCATGGTGGAAGAAATTCGTTCAGGAATCCAAATACAACGTCGGTCTGGATAGCGCTATCATCATGAACAAGGAAACTTGGGTTGCTTCCGGCCACCTCAAAGGTTTTGCCGATCCTCTGATGGACTGCAAAGCGTGCAAAACACGCCACAGAGCTGACAAGCTCATTGAAGATTACGCGGCTGAAAACAATCTTTCCGACAATCCCGGCGGCTGGACCAACGATCAGCTTCTCTCTTACATCAAGGAACACAATATCGCTTGCCCGAACTGCGGCAGCCATGATTTCACGGATATCCGCCAATTTAATCTGATGTTCAAAACCTTCCAGGGTGTAACGGAAGACTCTACAAGCGAACTTTATCTCCGCCCCGAAACCGCACAGGGTATTTTCGTAAACTTCAAAAACGTAGCAAGAACCACAAGAAAGAAAATGCCTTTCGGTATTGCACAGATCGGTAAATCCTTCCGTAACGAAATCACACCCGGAAACTTCATTTTCCGTATCCGTGAATTCGAACAGATGGAACTCGAATTTTTCTGCCGTCCCGGCACTGACCTCGAATGGTTTGCATATTGGAAAGATTACTGCGCAAACTTCCTTTACTCTCTCGGTATGAATAAAGAATATCTCCGTCTGCGTGATCACAGCGCGGAAGAACTCTGCTTCTACTCTAAGGCAACGACCGACTTTGAATATCTCTTCCCGTTCGGTTGGGGCGAACTTTGGGGCATTGCAGACCGTACAGACTACGACCTGACACAGCACCAGAACCACAGCGGTGAATCCATGGAATTCTTCGATGACGTTACGGGTGAAAAATACATTCCTTACGTTATCGAACCCTCTCTCGGTGCAGACCGTGTTGCACTCGCATTCCTCGTAGATGCTTACGATGAAGAACAGATCGGCGAAAAGGACGTTCGTACCGTTATGCATTTCCATCCCGCTCTGGCACCCATCAAAGCAGCCGTTCTTCCCCTTTCCAAAAAGCTCGGCGAAAAAGCTTGGGAAATTCATGACATGCTTGCAAAACACTTTATGGTGGATTACGATGAATCCGGCTCCATCGGTAAACGTTACCGCCGCCAGGATGAAATCGGTACGCCTTTCTGCATTACCTATGACTTCGATTCCGCAAACGATGGCTGCGTAACTGTCCGCGACCGCGATACGATGGAACAGGAAAGAATCAAGATCGAAGATCTCGTTTCCTACATCGAAAAGAGAATGGAATTTTAAGTTTTCCGATTGGAATACAATACTCCGAAAAAAAGGAAACAGCTCCTCGCCTCTGCATTCTTAGCGGAGAAAAAACGAACACCACCAAGGATTTTTTCTTTGGTGGTGTTTTTGCGTTGGAAACTACGAAGGCTACCTCCCAGAAGCTTTTGTGCGCGTTTCTCTGCAGATAGTGGGTTCGGGCTTCTGCCCGATAGCGTGTGGATATCCACGTGCTATGCTTGCCCCGGACATAAACGCAGGGAAAGTGAAAAAGCTCAACCTATGTTAGAAAATTTCTCTCCCAATGAGTTATTGTTTTTAAGCACAAATGTGCTATAATAGTAGTAGGATAAGCGCTGATCCAAAACATGTTGGAGGAACAACAATGATTAAACTTGGAGAAAAAATAAAAACATTAAGAAAACAGAAAAACATATCCCAAGAGGTTTTCGCTAACTATCTCGGTGTGTCCTTTCAAGCCGTTTCAAAATGGGAAAATGGGAATACAATGCCGGATGTGACTATGATCCCCGCAATCGCCTCCTTTTTCGGTGTTTCAACAGACGAGCTGTTTGATTTTAATCTGTTTGAGATAGAAAAGCAGGTTGAGGCAATCTGTCGTGAGGCATATAAATATCGTTTCACCGATGGAGCAAAATCTGAACGTATTTTGCGCGAAGGATTGCAGAGATTCCCTGGGAATGACATCCTATTGAATAATTTGCTATATGCGTTGGATTATCAGACGAGAGCAGATGAGGTAATCACTCTTTGCAAAACCCTCATTGAGTCTACGAAGGATGATTCCGTAAAATATGACGCCTGCCGCATTCTTGCATCGTGTTACAAAGAAAATGGGCAGAATGATTTAATCAAGCCGACTCTTGAAATCATCCCTGAAATTTATTTTTCTAAATTGGAGCTAATGGCCTCCCTCTTAGACGGAGAGGTTAGCTATGAGGCGGCGCAAAAGCAGAAAAACATTTCCGCAGAGGATTTGATCGATATGCTGATTGTCACGGGTAAGCGTTTAAAAGAAAATGATGAACTTGAAAAAGCCAATTCCCAATTCAGGATTGCACTAAAAGTAATGGATGCTTTTGAAGAAGATTTCGTTGAAAACAAATGGTTCAAAGCTACCGTTTATGGGTACACAAACGAACAACGAAAAGAAATCGAACAGTTATTATGCGAATAATATGTTGCTTTCTGTATACCTTCTCCTGTGGGAGCGGCTATTTTTTGCACATGCTCGTGAGCTGTTTTCTTATTGACAATACGCACGTTTCATGATATGATAAAAACAGAAAATTTTATCAAGCGTACGATATGACGCAATATCATTTCATACAGCCGCCAAGCGGCAGAACGGAGATTTTTATGAAAATTGCTTTTGGATGCGATCCCAATGCGGCGCAATTGAAACAAGAATTGATGGAATACGTCCACGCACTCGGCCATGAAGTTTTTGATCTCGGAAGCGATGACGTCATTTATGCAAACGTTGCTTTTTGCGTAGCAAAAGCCGTTGCCGACCATACATATGACCGCGGTATTCTGATCTGCGGAACGGGAATCGGTGTTTCCATCGCTGCAAACAAGGTCAAAGGCGCATATGCCGCTTGTATTCACGACATATATCAGGCGCAAAGAGCAGAGCTTTCCAATCATGCCAACATCATCACGATGGGTTCGCAGGTTGTTGGACCGGAGCTTGCAAAATGTATGGTAAAGGAATATCTTTCCGTCACGTACGATCCCAACAGCCGTTCAGCACCCAAGGTCGCGCGTATTTGCGAATACGAGGAAAACGGTATTTGAACCAAATAAACAAAAAACCGCAGAAACGTTTTTTCGTCTGCGGTTTTTCAGTTTGTTGGATTTATTTCTCAATATATGTTTGCGCAAGCGCTTCCATTTCTTCCATGGAGAGCAGGCGGTTTTCACGCAAAGCCGCTTCCAGAAAACTTTTGTAAATGGTAATAAAGCTTTTAGGATTAAATTCTGTCTGGGACATGAATTTTTTTGGTAAAGAAGTCAATTGTTCGGAAAGCGCAGACAAATACAAAGGAATCTGTTCTTTCATTTTCTGAATTGCCGTAGGGGAAGCTACAGAAACAATTTCCTGTTTTTTGACAACGGGAAACATAAACGTGCTGTATTCTTTATGTTCTACCGTGTGGACTTCCACGCCGTTTCGGATGCAGGTTGTGTAAAGCGCGGGAATTTTTTCCGGCTGGACATCCGCAATGATCACCAATTTCGGTTTTACGGAATCCAATACGGCTTGCGCATTGGTAAAATCACTTTTGACCAAACGCAGTTTTTGTTCTTCCTTCCATTGCTTGATTGTGGGTGTTATCTTGGAAGCGGTAACCGTCAGAACAGGCGCGCAAGGAAACAGCTTTTCAATTTTTTCCATCGCTTTGCTTCCGCCTCCGAAGATCAAAACAGAGCGTTTTTCCAGATTCAGGGAGATGGGGAGATATTTTGCCATAAAAAAGTCCTTTCTTCATCGGACGGATTTTACGCCGATTATTATGTAAGTCTGTTATACTAATCATCATTATACGGCATATTTTTTCTTTTTGCAAGCGTTTTTACATTTTTTGAAAAAACTTGCCATTCAACACGAAAGCCCATCCTCATCGGACGGGCTTTTTATTTGGAATTTGTCAATATTTATCGGATTCTTCGACTTTCTTTTCGATGTCCGCTTTCATCTTTGTGATTTTCTTAATGCTGAAAATCGTAATCTGTACAGCAAGAATGATCAAACCGATAACGATAAAAATGGCGAGAAGTCCCTGCCACATGATCGTAAGAGAAGCAAGAATATTTTCCCAATTCATGGGAGTTAAGTTATCAAACATAATTCATATTTCCTTTCTCGATTAAATTCGGGGATCATCAACCCAAAACAAGACCAATGATCAAGCCGCCGACAACCGCGGAAGCAATCTGACCGGAAACGTTTGCGCCGACTGCGTGCATGAGAAGATGGTTAGAGGAATCTTCCTTCAAGCCCATTTTCTGAACGACACGGGCAGCCATCGGGAATGCGGAAATACCTGCCGCACCAATCATGGGATTGATCTTTTCTTTGGAGAAAAGATTCATAATCTTTGCGCACATAACACCGCCGATGGTATCAAAAATGAACGCAAACAAACCGAGAGCCATAATAATCAGCGTTTCAATACGGAGGAACTTGTCCGCCTGCATCTGGAACGAAATGGTAATACCAAGCAGAAGTGTGATGATATTTGCGAAAACCGTCTGCGCGGTATCGGAAAGAGAAGCAAGAACGCCGCATTCACGGATCAGGTTACCAAACATCAGCATACCAACGAGGGAAAGCGATTCGGGAGCAACCAAAGCAGAAAGAATGGTTACGATGATAGGGAACAAAATTCTTGTGGTTTTGGAAATATCCGAGGAAGCGTATTTCATTCGGATCAAACGTTCCTTCTTCGTAGTGCAAGCCTTAATCACAACGGGCTGTACGATTGGAACAAGTGCCATGTACGAATATGCGACGACAACGATTGCGGACATATATTGAGATTTTAAAGTATTGGCAACGTGAATTGCTGTAGGACCATCAGCCGCACCGATGATACCGATGGAAGCGGCATCCTCAAGCGGAAAGCCGATCATCGCAGCAAGAAGAATGGTAACGAAAATACCAAACTGAGCCGCACCACCCAAAATAAAGAGTTTGGGATTGGAAAGCAGGGGACCGAAGTCGATCATTGCGCCGATACCGATGAAAAGCAGCAAAGGCATAGCTTCGCTCGCTTCAATGCCGACCTGGAAAAGAGAAGAAATGATACCGCTTCCCTCTTTGATGACAGGAGAAAGCGGAAGATTGACGAGGATTGCGCCAAAGCCCATCGGGAGCAAGAGAGCAGGCTCCATATCTTTTTTGATTGCAAGATAAATGAGCAAACCGCCGATGACCCACATTGCAACTTGCGGCAAGGTCAATGCTTTGACGGCCTCAATAAGATAACTAAAGTCCATAAAGTCCTCCGTGTTATAAATTTTTATAAATTGGTTACCGCACACTCTGCGGCGGGAGCGGTCTATCCTCCTTTTCTGCATTCGTTCAAATATTTTTAACAAATATATCATATCATTTTTTGAAACATAAGTCAAGTTATAAACGGAGATATTTCTAAGTTTTTAACGGATTTTGATTTTTATTGTTTTTTAAGAAAGAAATCCTCCGTCTACCGTGAGTGTTTGCCCCGTAATGAACGATGCATTTTCGCTTGTCAGAAAGAAGATTGCTTTTGCAATTTCTTCGGGTGCCGCAAGTCTGCCAAGCGGTGTTTTTTCCGCAAGCACATTCATGGCTTCTTCGTCATAGCAAGCATTCATTTCGGTATCCACAACACCGGGAGCCACGCAATTCACGCGGATTCCCGAGGGTGCCAGTTCCTTGGCAAGCGCTTTCGTCATACCGATCACAGCCGCTTTGGAAGCAGAATACGCCACCTCGCCCGAGGCGCCCGCAATTCCCCACATGGAAGAAACCGTAACGACAGAGCCTTCACCTGCAGCAATCATTTCCTTTGCAACCGCTTGCGAAAGAAAAAAAACGCCCTTGGTATTTACATCAAACAGACGGTCGTATTCCTCTTCGTCCGTTTGGGTAAAAAGTTTGGGAAGTGCAATACCCGCATTACAAACAAGCGCATCGATTTTTCCAAATTCCATCAAGGCTTTGGATGCCGTTCTCCGACAATCGGAAATTGAGGACATATCCATCTGAAAAGGAACCGCACGGACACCGAACGACCTCGCTTCTTCAGCAACGGCTTTGGCTTCTTCTGCTCTGCTGCGATAGCAAAGCAAAATATCATATCCGTTTTGGGCAAAAATAAGGGCGGTTGCTCTTCCGATGCCGCGGGAAGCACCCGTAATGATCACACTTTTTCTCATATACATATAAAATTGAAAACGCAAATGCGCTTCAAAAACTGCCTTTCTTTTCAAAGTGAAGTGAAAAAAACGTATAAAATCAAGACTCTCCCATTCGGGAGAGCCTGAAATTTCACGTATCTTAAATCAATACATAACAACGTACTGATCGCGTTCTGCGCCGACGGAAACGTATTTCACGCGGCATTCGGTCAGTTTTTCGATGTATTCAACGTAACGGATTGCAGCTTCGGGAAGTTCTTCTCTGGTGCGGCAATTCGAAATATCACAACCCCAACCGTCAACATATTCGATTACGGGTTTCGCTTCTGCAAGTTTTACGCGGTCTGTGGTAAAGGAGGTTGTCTGCTTGCCGTCGATTTCGTAAGCAACGCAAACGGGGATTTTATCCATGTAGCTGAGAATATCCATCTTGGTGAGAGCGATTTCGGTAGCGCCTTGAACACGGATACCGTATTTGGAAGCAACGACGTCAAAAGGACCTACTCTGCGGGGTCTGCCCGTAGCAGCACCGTATTCGCCGCCTGCTTCACGGAGCTTCACAGCGTTCTCTTCATCGGGAGTACCGTCTTTCCATTCTGCGGTGAAAGGACCTTCCCCAACGCAGGTGGAATATGCTTTCATAATGCCGAGAACATAGTCGAGACGGCAACCGGGAACACCTGCGCCGATCGGAGCATATGCGGCAATTGTGGGAGAAGAGGATGTATACGGATAGATACCGAAATCGATATCGCGGAGCGCGCCGAGCTGAGCTTCGAACATAATGCTCTTACCGGCAGCGTTTGCATCGTAAAGATATTCGCAAACATCGCAAACAAAGGGTTTGAGTCTGTCACCGTAAGTACGGAGCCAATTCATGGTTTCATCAATATCGCTGGGTTCTGCTTTATAAACGCCTTCAATGGTGAGATTCTTGAAAGCTACGAGGTCTGCAACCTGACCGTAAAGAACTTCATCAGAAGCGAAAAGGTCGCACATACGGAGTGCTTTTTTCATATATTTATCGCCGTAAACGGGAGAAATGCCTCGCCCTGTGGAGCCATATTTTTTATCGGCGAGACGAACCTCTTCCAAACGGTCGAGGCGGACATGATAAGGCATACAGATCACAGCCTTATCGCTGATCTTGAGGTTTTCGGGGGTAATTACGATACCGCCGGCAGTGAGATTATCGATTTCACCGCAGAGGTGCTGCATATCAATAACCATACCGTTACCCATAACGTTCACTACTTCGGGACGGAGGATACCGGACGGAAGCAGATTGAGGATAAACTTTCCTCTTTCATTAATAACGGTGTGTCCCGCATTGTTGCCGCCCTGATAGCGGCAAACGATGTCGCTTTTTTCCGCGAGCAAATCGACCATACGGCCTTTACCTTCATCGCCCCAGTTGATTCCGACAACAGATGTAAGCATAATAATTCTATCTCCAATCGACTTTGTAATTTTGTCCCGTGCATACGAGTACATTTTATTATACCATCAGATTTCCTTTATTGCAATAGGTCAGCCGAATTTTTTTTGCAAAAAATGAAAAAACTTGATTTTTCAAAATGGCTTCTTGACTTGCAGTCAAAGTTATGGTACAGTAATTATGACGGAAGTAATGGTTTTCCGAACCGTCCGATACAGCAAGATGTCCAAAACTTGCGAAAAAACAAAAAAGGAGGTGAAAATATGTTATTCGGCGCCAAAAAGCGTCCTTCCTGCACGGCTTTCGTGGATTTTGAACATTGGTATATTTCTCTGGAACGGCAATACGGCGTGAAGCCTGATCTCAAGGCGTGGAAGGAAGAGCTTTCTCAAAAATATGATGTGGACGAAATTGCCGTATTCGGCGATTTTTCCAACACGGGTCTGCGCGGAGAATTGGATAAACTGCGCAATGTCACGCATATGATCTTCGATACCAAAAATTCCAGCGAGTATTACAAAAAAGATTTCACGGATTTTATCATGCTCGATTATATCTATCAGAAAGCCATGACCAGAAAAGACATTGACGTCTTCATTATTTTTACGGGCGACGGCCACTTTTCTTCGGTCGTTCGTTTTATTATCAATCAATGTCATAGAAAAGTCGGTATTTACGGCATTACGGGCGCGCTTTCTTCTCAGCTTAAGCTTGCCGCTTCCTGGCATCATGAAATTCCTTCAGATTCGGAGATTTATAAAAATTATTACAAGCTTATCGCGCAAAACTTTGATTATCTGACCGTCCACAGAGAATTCGGCATCAATGCGACACCCGAAAAAATCGTAGAAAGAATTTCTCAAAAACATCGAATCGAAAAAGTGGAAATCGCAAAAGCACTTTGTCAGATGTTGGATGACGGGTATATTTATAAAGCCGTTGTCAAAGATGAACAAAACGGAAAAATTTCTATTCTGAAACCCAATTGGGAATTGCTTTCCAGAGATAAGCTCTGGCAACACTGATGACATTTAATCTGAAAGGAAAATCCTTCCCATGAACAACACCGAAATACAAAAACAAAATATTTATGCCTCGGTCCTTTCCATGAAGCAACAACGAAAAAAAGAAAAATCCGTTCTTTGCGATACGGTTTCTCTTGGCGCTTATCGTTCTCTTACCAAGAAAACGAATGCGGGCACCGTATGGACGAAAGCCTTGCAGACCGCGCTTTCGGAGCATGCGTGTGTGATTATCGAACCTTCCGAAGAAGTCTATTGGATTGACGATACCGTTTATATTCCCTCCTATAGACATATTGAAGCCACAGGCGCAACCGTTCGTCTTTGCGAGGATTGCAATGTTTTAATGCTTAGAAACGAGCATACCAAGGATGGCACATACTCCCCCATTTCGGATTCGGATAAGGACTGCAATATTTCCATTCACGGCGGCAAATGGGAAGAATCCCACACCGCCCGCGCAGGCTACGGAATTTCCGGCAGATATTCGCCCGTTTCAAACGATGAAGAAAACCGGAATTTTTACGGTGTTTCCACCTGTATGCTTTTTAACAATATGGAGGGACTATATCTTTCAGATATGACTTTTTCCCACACCGCAGGGTTTGCAGTACAAGTCGGTGATATCCAAAACGCAGTTTTTGAAAATATTTCTTTTGATTCCTGTTATGCGGACGGCCTGCATATCAATGGCAACAGCCGAAATCTTTATCTTGCCAATATCAAAGGCGAGGTTGGAGATGATCTGGTTGCACTCAATGCGTATGACTGGAGAAATTCCTCCGTCAATTTCGGAGAAATCCGCAACGTGATCTGCGAACATCTGTATCTTTCCGAATCCAGCCGTTATAAAGCCATCCGTATAGAATCCGGTGTTTACCGCTACGCCGACGGCTCAACCGTGGATTGCGGTATTTTCGATACGGTCATCAAGGATGTCCGCGGCATCCGAACATTCAAGCTCTATATGCAAACACCGCCATATGTGCTCGGAGAATCTCCCGAATTTGGCAGAGCGGGATCCATCAACAATCTCTTTTTTGAAGACATCGAAATGGATCTCACAGCGCCAATCGACAATTTCGGTCCTTACAAAGCACAGGATCATCTGCTCGGCAACTTTGCCGCTTTTGAGCTTGGTGCCGAAATCGGCTGTATTTCTTTTGAAAATATCAAATTGACCTTGCACAGAGATAAATGGAAGCATTCCCATCTTGTTTGTATCGGACCGAAATCCACCTGTATCAAGGGAAAAGAGTATTTCGATCCCTATATTTCAAGCCATGCGAAAACCCTGATTTTTAAGAACATTTCCGTAAACGGAAAATCCGAAAAAGATATTCTTCCTCTGATTCGGGAAATTGAATTTCATGACGTAAACAAGGACGGCTTTTCCACAGCAAAAGGAACAATCGGAAACATTGTTCTTGATGGAGTTACAATCAAATAATACAGAAAACCGACCATGGAAATACCTGTAAGAAAGTATCATTCCATGATCGGTTTTTTGCTTGCATAAAAATTGCGAATACGATGTTATGCGTTCAAGTTAATCCATAGAGCATCAACCGAATTGCCGCACTCACGGATACTGCAGTGAGTCCCGGTCCTACACTTTTTATTGACAAAACAATGCAACCATGCTATAATTGATTCAAATTCAAATAAAATTTATAAGGAGAAAATATATATGTCTAATTTTGTATCCATCATTGAGAAGATAAAATCCTTTTCCGACTTTTCAGAAAAAGCACGTTTTCTGGCGGTTATTCTGCATTCCTCCCAAGATAAAAAGGTAAAAATTACACATGAAGATAAAAAAGCACTTTCAGATTTTGCATTCGAAGAAATACAAAATCTGATTGCGTTGATTCCCACTCTCAAAACATATAAAGAAAAAGATGAAGTTTTCGGATATGAAGATCATCTTCTCGGCATCATTATGTTTTGCCACGCATCTCCGTCAGAAATCAGTGAAGCGAATCTGAATAATATTAAAATGCTGACGGCAATCGTTGACCAAGAAAGATTTGTTGAAAATGCAATTGACCGCATTTTCAAAGACGGTCAGAACGATAAAGCCTCCGTGGAACAGTTAATCGCAGCTGTCAGTCCTTTGCAAGATGAATATCAGAAGGGGCAGTTTTATCAGGGACTTCTCCATTACAGCAATGAAATCAATAAACTTCTGCCGGATTCCAAAGCAGTACTTACCGATTATATTTCTTCCGAGTTAAAACGGTATCTCAGCACCTCTCACGATGACATTACCTCCAACAATCTGGAATTTGCTTGTGATGTGGCAAAATATTTTATCAACGATACCCTTACCGCTCTTTTGAACGATGTTTTGAAACTCGGAAAAAACAATATCAATTATTATACTGCGGCTACGTTGCTGAACGCCGGACAATCCATTCCCGCCGAGACCGTTGATGCGCTTGCAAAGGATCTCGTATATGCGGATATGACGTATTCGCTTTTGCAGCAACACGGTCTGACCGATCTCTTCCCGAAAGAATTATCCGATCCCGTATATCTTGCAAAGAGTGATCTTGTGCATTGGCTGACCTATCCCACCGAGCTTGGGAAAGAACCCGATCAAATCGAATATCTCGGAAAGGTCAAAAAGAAAGAGGAATATCACATTTTCCGATATACTTCCGATAGTGATAATCTGGGAGACGATCTCAAAGGTCAGTGGTTAATCGGTTGGTCCAATAACGAAGGCGGTACGTTCAGCAATTTTGATCTGTACGCCGAGTTTGAGAAAAAAACAACGGAAAAAACCTTGAAAAACATTAAAAAGCGGTTGCTTTGACGGCAAGTTGAAAATCAAAGCAGAAAGGTTCGTTTTATGAATTTCAAAAATATACCGAAAGAATACCGTCCCATTCCGTTCTGGTCATGGAATGAGAAATTGAATACGGAAGAAACCCGTGAACAAGTAAGAAAAATGAACGAAGCGGGAATCGGCGGATTCTTTATGCACGCAAGAGGCGGTTTGCAAACCGAATATATGGGAAAAGAATGGTTTGAAAACATCGAGGCCGCGGCAGATGAAGCCGAAAAATGGAGCATGCATCCATGGGCATACGATGAAAACGGTTGGCCAAGCGGATTCGGCGGCGGTCTTGTCAACGGAAAAGGACTGCGGTATCAGCAAAAATATCTGCGTTACGCTACGGAAAAACCAAATGATGCACATTTGATCGCAAGCAGGGACGGATATTATTTTTATTATGAAGTCAATCCCTATTACGTGGATACCCTGGACGGTATGGTCATCCGTGATTTTCTGAATGAAATTTATGAACCGTATTATGAAAAAATGAAGGGAAAGATCGACGGATTTTTTACGGATGAACCGCAAATTTCCCGTAACGGCATCCCGTGGAGTCTGATTTTACCCGAAGAATACCAAAAACGTTGGGGCGATGATTTGATTCCCCGTTTGATTCAGCTTTTCAAACCCGTCGGCGATTATAAAACAACCCGTGTACGTTTCTGGAAAACGGTTACGGAGCTTTTTTCCGAAAACTTTATGAAGCAGATCTACGATTGGTGCGAAGCGCATGCATTCCGTTTTACGGGACATCTTGTTTTGGAAGAAACGCTGACTTCTCAGCTGATTTCCAACGGTGCATGCATGCCGCATTATGAATATTTCCATATTCCGGGCATGGATTGGCTCGGCAGACACAATACCCCCTCTCTGACAACACATCAGCTTCGTTCCGTTGCCTGTCAATTGGGCAAAAAACAGGTTCTGTCCGAAACCTTTGCGCTTTGTGGACATAATGTGGGACACGATGAACTGAAATGGATTTACGAATATCAGATGGTGCGCGGAATCAATCTTCTTTGTCAGCATCTGGAGGGATATTCCAACAGAGGACTGCGAAAAAGAGATTATCCGCCTGCGATGTATATCCAGCAACCTTGGTGGAAGGATTACAAAATTTTCAACGATGCCATGAGCCGTATCGGAATGCTTCTTTCCGAGGGTGATGACGGTGTGGATACGCTCGTTATGCACACCGAAACAACGGCGTGGGCATTGTTTGACGATAACGACGATCTGAAAATGGGAAAAGAAAAAAGTTCATCCTTTGCCGAAATCCGCAAATATCAAGACAGCCTTATGCAAACCATTGACATCTTGGAGAAAAAACATATCAATTTTCATCTCGGCGATGAAATTCTTCTGGAACGCCACGGTTCCGTACAAGGCGATTCTCTTATCATCGGAAAGAAAACATATAAAAAAATCATCCTGCCGCGCCATGCGCTTTTCCTCGAATATACGGAAAAACTTCTGGAAGAATATCGGAAAAACGGCGGTTTGGTCGTAAGTGCAGAAGAATTGCCGGAAAATCCTGTGATCAATATTCCTGAAATCACCTATTGCGAACGTCATACGCAAGAATACGATCTTTATTATTTCGTCAACAGTACCAAACAAACCCATATTGCCGAAATTGCAGTCGGCAATCTTGTCCTGAACCCCGCAACGGGTGAACTTTCCGATTTTTACGGAACACACGAATTTCACGCATACGAATCCCTGCTCGTGATCGACGATCACAAGGGAAGAACACAAGCACCCGCTTCCAGGGCGCTTGCGCCCCTCGATCTTTCGGGAGAATGGGAGCTCATAAGCGCAACGGAAAACAGCATCACCCTTGATACCTGCGATTATTATTTTGACGGTGTTTTGGAAGAAAAGAACGGATACATTCTCAACGCCATGTACCGCGCCATCGACCGTATGAAGAAAACGCATATCACGATGGTATATACAGTCCGTGCGGAATACTGCCCCGAACAGATCTTTCTGGCAGTCGAAACCCCTGAAATTTTTGATATTTCCGTCAACGGCACGCCGATTGCAAAAAAAGACTGCGGCTATTTCCGCGATCAATCGTTCCGTAAACTGGATATTTCCCACTATTTCAGAAAAGGGGTCAATACCGTGGTTCTGGACGTGGATTTTGAACAGTCCGAACAAGTATATGAAAATATCCGTAAGAGCCGCGCGTTTGAATCCGAAAAGAATAAACTGACTTTTGATATGGAAATCGAGCAAATTTATCTTGTCGGAAATTTTTCCGTGGACGGTATGGGAAAAATGGAAGAGCTGAAAAGAGGTGCGTTCCGTTTTTCGGGCGAGCGTGTAATCACCGCGCCCAAAAAGAAGCTGACGCTGACCAATATCGAACAGCAAGGCTTTTTGCAGTTTGCGGGCGAAATGACGGTTTCCAAAACATTCACCGCAAAAGATACCGATCTTATGCTCGATTTTGAAAAACAGGGGATTAATGTTGTTCATGCTTCGGTCAACGGCAACCAAGCAGGAACTTTCCTGTGGGAACCGTTTTGCGCCGATATTTCCCGCTTTTTGAAAAAAGGGGAAAATGAAATTACGCTGACTCTCGTCGGAAATCTTCGCAATATGCAAGGACCTTTCTACCTTAGCGAGGGCGAAAGTTATCAGGTTACACCGGCCTCCTTTTATAAAGAGCCTTGTCTGTGGCTCGGCGGCAATCTGAAAGAAAACCGCTGGTCGGAAAATCCTTGTTTTGTTCATGTTTCTCTCGGAAACCGAAACAAGTCCTAAATATTGCTCTTAAAAAGTAAATACTGCTGCCCTGAGATTTTTCGGTGAAAAATCAAAATTTAAGACTCAACAATTGAGCAAGAAAGCACATCCACCGTCATATTTCCCACTTCAATTTTCAAAGGCAGACCGGATACCGCATCGATATAGAGCGTGAAAACACTGTCCTTGCAAATATAAAGAGAAATTCCGCCGAGTGTTTCCTTTTTGATTTTCCAGATATTTTCTCCCGCAGAAACAGAAAAAGCGGAAAACCACCGTTTGCATTTGATAAGCTCCGATGAAGCAAGCGGTATTTCCGTTTCTTCAAAAAACAAAGATAGCGTTCCGTCATTTTTCAAACGGTAAGAAAGTCCTTCTCTTTTCTCATCCGTAAAAATAATTCGCATTTCCTTTTCCTCAATTCTGAGTTGCGCGTAAAATACTTCTCCGTCCGTAATACGCAAAGCGCAAACGGTCCCGGGACGCTGATAAGAAAGCAATGCTTCCATATTCGGTTTACCCGCACAAGAAGCAAAAAGTAAAGATAGAAATAAAATTATCAAAAAAGCGATTCTTTTTTTCATTGTAAAACTCCTTGTTCAAAAATTCGATAGTAAAATATATTTCTTTTATAAAAATCTATTCCAATATTGAAAAATGAAATGGAATATGATATAATAAATTTATACTAAATTTTATTTTTGAAAGGAATGTATCACAATGACTCTTGTTATTATGGCAGCCGGCATGGGCAGCCGTTTCGGCGGCATGAAGCAATTGACCCCCCTGACCGACGAAGGCGAATTTATCATGGACTTCACCATCTACGATGCAAAGCTCGCAGGCTTTGACAAATTCGTTATCATCATCAAACCCGAAAACGAAGAACTTTTCGAAGAAAAAATCGGCCGCAGATTGCGCAAAAACGGAATTGATATCCGTTACGCATATCAAAAACAGGAACTTCCCGAAGGCTTTGAAGTACCCGAAGGCAGAATCAAGCCGTTCGGAACAGGACACGCAATCATGTCCGCAGGCAAGATTGAGGATAATTTCGGCGTTGTCAATGCGGATGACTGCTACGGCAGAGATGCGTTCATGAAGCTCGCAAGCTTCCTGCGTAATGCCAAGGACGGCGAAAAAGCACACTATTGTATGGTTGGTTATCAGGTAAAAAACACTCTCAGCAACAACGGTACGGTTTCCCGCGGCGTATGTCTTGCCGATGAAAACGATTACCTCGTTAAGGTTGACGAACACAAGAAAATCGAACGTACAGCAGACGGCGTGATTATCAATACCTTTGATGACGGCTCTGTCGGCACATTGACCGAAGACACTACCGTTTCCATGAACTGCTTCGGCTTCACGCCTTCCTTCTGCAACAATCTTTACGATATGTTCGTAGACTTTCTGAACGCAAACAAGGCAGACCTCACAAAATGCGAATTTTTCCTTCCCACCTGTGTTCAGAATCTCATCGACAGCGGCGATGCTGACGTAAAGATCATCGGTTCCGATGCAGTTTGGCAGGGCGTTACCAACAAGGAAGACAGCGAAATTTTCAGAAACTTCATGAGAGGCGAAAAAGCAAACGGCGTATACCCCAAATATCTTTGGGAAGTTCGTTAAATTTTTCCGTACATAGACGCAAATACCGCCGAGCATATGTTCGGCGGTATTTGCAGATTATGCTCATGCTTCGGTATGTCCTATCATGGCAAGTGTCTTTCTGTCCGGTTTTCCGTTGAAATATTTTTGCAGAACGTTATCGAAAATTTCGGGCGCGTTTTCCGTATTTGCAAAAAGCGTCATGCACGAACGCAATTTCGAAGCATCGATCGCGCTCATGATCTGAAAAATATTCGTTTCGGGCAGGTTAAGTAGCACGTTTGTAACGGCAATCAGCCGTGCACCGAGAATTTCATGCGCAAGATATGCTTCTGCTTCCTCTTTATTACGGATTCCGAAAAGAAAAGAATACTCACTTCTGCCGAGTCCGCGCAATTGAGGATAAATATACCAAATCCAATGCGTATATTTTTTACCTGCGCGCATTTCCGCAAGCGCATCTTCATAAGAACCGCCGTACCGACGGCTGTTTTGTGCTTCCAGGAATCGCTCCAAAGAATCCTGATACATAGAAAAAACTCCTTTCAAATAACATATTTTATCAATCTGTTTACAGTATATCACCCCTCATTTTCAATGTCAATAAAAAGTGGGCAATGCCCATTTGAAGCCGCACACCTATCAAAAATTTTCAAAAAACGGAGATACAAATAAATGAAAATCAGAAAAGCAACGGAAAAAGATATTCCCCGCCTCATTGACCTGCTGTATCAGGTACACCGCGTTCATTCCCAGGGACGTCCCGATATTTTCCGTTCGGGAAACAAAAAATATACGGAAGAGGAACTGCGTGAAATTTTATCCGATGAAACCAAGCCGATTTATGCCGCCGCAGATGAAACCGATACGCTTTGCGGTTATGCTTTTTGTATTTATGAAGAAATCAAAGATCAGATTTCTCTCATGGACAGAAAATCGCTTTACATTGATGACCTTTGTGTAGACGAAGCCATGCGCGGAAAACACATCGGCACGCAGCTTTATGAATACATTCTGGAAGAAGCCAGAAAAAACGGCTGTTATCATGTTACACTGAATGTTTGGTGTCTGAATGAATCCGCCATGCGTTTTTATGAAAAATGCGGACTTTCCCCTTTGAAAATCACAATGGAACAAATACTTTGAATATTCTTGCAGGAAAGATCAGCATGGAAGCTTCTTTCCTGCAACGCCTCATCAACCGCGCAACGGATTGAACGAAACACTTTTTCGATTGAAAAGGGACAGAGATCTAAATCCTCTGTCCCTTTTTAATATGTCTCCGTCAACAAACAGGGTAGCTTGCTGCCTGTTAATCTGCCGCTTTGAAATTATATATGGGTTTGATTCTGCAAATAATTTCCGCAGTCGGTTCGATGTTTTCGATGATCTCATCCATGCTCTTGTAAGCCATGGGAGATTCATCCAGCGTATCGGGAACGACGCAGGTTGAATAGATTCCCGACATTTCCGCTTCATATTCCGCCATAGTAAGACGTTCAAAAGCGGCAGAACGGGACATCAGACGGCCCGCTCCGTGAGGCGCAGAACAATTCCAATCCTCGTTCCCCTTACCCATACAGATCAAAGAACCGTCACGCATATTGATGGGAATCAGAATCCTTTCGCCTGCTTTTGCCGACACCGCACCCTTACGGAGTATCATCTCGTTAACATCGATATAGTTGTGAATGGTTTGAAAGGTATCGAGCGCGGTCCACGCACAATGGTCAAGAATCAGTTCTGCCATTTTCTCACGGTTTCTTTCGGCAAATTTCTGACAGATATCCACATCGTGAAGATAATCCTCCATAAAGGAACCGTAAAGGAAACAAAGATCGCGGGGGAGTGTCGGCTCCTTGGCGTTAAACTCCTTTTCAAGCGATTTGAGTGTGTCCTGAATCTCTGCTCTTCTTCCCTGTTCCTTGTACGTACGGATGATTTCGTCACGCTGATGGAAATATTCCTCTTTGCCGACATTCAAATCAACGGCAATCTGCTGATAAAATTCGGCAACCTGCGTACCCAGATTACGGCTTCCCGAATGGATCACAAGATATTTACCGCCATTTTCGTCCGTATCAATCTCAATGAAGTGATTGCCTCCGCCGAGCGTTCCGAGCGATCTTTCCAGTCTCTTGGAATCTTTGAGAGATCTGTAACAACGGAGTTGTGTGAGATCAAATCTTTCCCGTCTGCTATCCCACACATTTTTTCCGCAGGGAATGAAATGCGCCGCTTCATCCAATTTTTCAAAATCAATATCAATCTTGCCGAGATATACGGTATACATACCGCAACCGATATCCACACCGACCATGGACG
>JAFQEK010000096.1 GCA_017399025.1 Clostridia bacterium | reverse complement strand
GTTGCGCCGCACCCGCGCGCATTGCGTTGTCGACTCCCTGACAAAAGTCAGTGTCGGTCTCATAGACGTGCTTCTGCGGGAACGCTAAGCTTCCGCCTTCGGGCGGCTTTTGGTTACCATGTAAACACCGCCGAAAATGATAAAACCGTTTTCATCCCGCAAGCCTTCGACATTGCCGAAAGCCGCTTTTCCGATCGTTTTCAAGGTAGATGGAGGCGCAATTTCCCTGAGCGCTGTACAACCCCAGAAAGCACCGTTACGGATTTCCGTTACACCCTCGGGAATCTGAACGTGAATCAAATGCTCTGCGTGCGCAAAAGCCCATGCGCCGATGGCAGTAATTCCTTCCGGAATCCGAATATCCGTATCCTTTCCGTGGTATTTGATCAATACACCGTTTTCCGTTTCAAAATCCGCTTGATTGTTCATTTTCATACCCGATACCGCACATTCCTTACCTCTGTTTTGATCAAAATTCAATCCGTGAAATCTCATCTGCAAAACGTATGAACCCCTGCGCCGAGCACGATCTTTTCATCACCGATTTCAGCCGTCGCCGTTACACCGTTCGGTACCGTGAACGCATACCGAACACCGTCATCGGTCCAATGCCATTCGCAAGCAACCGTGCCGTACTTTGTTTTGAGAGAAGCTTTTGCAAAACGCAGACGTTCCGTCGGTTTCGGCGCAAAGCGGATATGTTCAAAGCCGGGGCGTTCCTCGTCGGGCGAAATACCGCCGACCGTCCCGTACAGCCAATCACCCACAGCACCGTAAGCGTAATGATTAAAGGAATTCATGTCCGCACCGCACATACTGCCGTCCTTTCGGATGCCGTCCCAATGCTCCCACATGGTCGTGGCGCCCCGCTCCACAGAATACAGCCAAGACGGACATTCCGTCTGGAACAGAAGTGCATACGCAAGCTCGGTGTAACCGTATGCCGTCAGCACATGAAGAAGATACGGCGTACCGAGAAATCCCGTAGTCAGACGGTTTCCGTTTTCACGGATCATCGCGGCAAGGCGGTCTGCATGGGCTTGTTTTTTGTCTTCTTCACAGAGTGAAAAGCTTAAAATCAAAACGTGCGCTGTTTGTGTGGGAAGTACGGTCATACCGCCCCTGAAATAATCCGAACGGATTTTTTCTTTGGTCTGCCTGCATTTTTCCTCATAAGATACAAGAGAATCACGCGCAATACCGAGAATTTCGGACATACGGATGAAAAGCTCTGTGGAATACGCGCGATACGCATAAGCAAGAAAAGATTTATCCGTACCGCCGCCGCAATCATCGGGATCGGTATCCTGTGCAAGCCAATCTCCGAAATGATTTCTGCGGATATATTCTTCTCCCTTTTCATACATATAGTCAATCCAACGCTTGACGGTTACGTATTGCCTTGCAAGAAGCTCTCTGTCGCCGTAAAGCAGATACATCTGCCAGGGAATGATAACGGCAGCATCTGACCAACCGCAGGCGGGACTCACCCAATCCAGACGTGGAACGATCTGAACGATTCTGCCGTCTTTCATCTGTTCCAGCGACATATCGGTCAGCCATTTACGGAAAAAGCGGTTCACATTGAAATTATAAGCCGCGCAACGCGCAAAAACCTGCGCATCGCCTGTCCAGCCGAGACGTTCATCTCTCTGTGGGCAGTCTGTCGGAACATCCAGGAAATTTCCTTTTTGTCCCCAGATGATATTGTGATAAAGCTGATTGATTTTTTCATCGGAGCATTCAAAAAAACCCGTCCGTTCCATATCGGAATGAACCACGATCGCTTTGAAATTCTCCGGGCGCACTTCGCCGTAAAATTCTGTCAGACGGACATAACGGAAGCCGTAAAACGTAAATTCGGGCTTCCATGTGTGTGGTTTTCCATCGCCCGTATAAAGAATACGCGCTTTGGCTGAACGGTAATTTTCACGGTAAAAATTACCATCCTTGTCCAAAACCTCTGCATGCTCGATCAGAATCGTCTTTCCTTTGGGAACTGTCAGGGAAAAAGAAAGATATCCCGTTAAATTCTGTCCGAAATCCAGAACGGTCTCCCCCTTGGGTGTACGGATGACGGAAACGGGAGAAAAACTTTCCTGCTCTGCAATGATTTCGCCCTCCTGCGGTACCAGAATTTTTTTCGGATGATTGAGAATACGAACGCCGTTGATTTGTCCCTCAAAGGTTTCGTCGTATACATCCCCCTGGTACAAATTACAAAAACGGAATTTCGTTTCTCTGGTATTCCAACTTTCATCACTGATCAGAAGCTCCTCTTCTCCATCTTCAAACGCGATGAGAAGCGCCGCAATCATAGCGTATTCATCGCCCGCAAGTTCAGGGGTTCCCCATGTTTTCACGGGAGTAACACCGTTGAAGCCATACGGCATTCTCCAACCGGCGGCAACGGTTACGGAAAGAAGATTTTCTTCTTTCAGAAGTGCCGTTACATCATATTCCTGATATTGTACGCGGTGCTCGTAAGCAGTCCATCCCGGCGCAAGAACATAACTGATTTTTTCTCCGTTGATTCTTGCAGAATAAATGCCGAGAGCAGAAATCCAAAGCTTTGCTGTTTTGATTTTTTTCCGAACGGAAAAAGTACGGAAAAATTCCGTTGCACCCAAAACCTTTCCATCCGTACATGGTTTGAGCCAATTCGCCAAAAAAATATAATCCATAATGCTTCCCTTTCTTTTTTAATCATTTTATTGTTTCAATTATATCATAAAAAATCAAAAAAAGCAATGAAATTTTAAAGGCTTAGTCCGGGGGAGCTCCGCGAAGCGGTGAGAGGGCTTGTACGCCTCAATATCGAATTTTCTGCGTAATTTTGTTAGCGAACATGCCCTCTCCAGTCAGCTCACGCTGACAGCTCCCCCAGAGTGTGAGCCTTTATTTTAACAAATTGTTTACCCATTCAAAAACCCCGGTAATAAAAAATCCTTTTCTTGACTTTTCGCTTAAAAAATGGTAAAATAAAAGAAAGTATTATGTTAACAGGAAGGATATGCTTTATGAAATTGGAACACTATGATCAACTGAAAAAATTAACCGTGTCCGCCATGATGTTGGCGCTTGCACTCCTTCTTCCTTTTCTGACTGGACAATTGCAGGCAATCGGACAAATGCTCACACCGATGCATGTTCCGATTCTGCTTTGCGGATTGCTTTGCGGTCCGATTTACGGATTTTCTGTCGGCATTGTTGCCGCGCCGCTGCGTTTCATCCTTTTCGGCATGCCTCAAATGCCGAATGTACTTTATATGACAACAGAACTTGCCGTATACGGCTTGCTTTCCGGTCTTTTTTATCAGATTCTGCCGAAAAGAAAGCTTTCTTTGTATATTTCTCTCATTCTCTCCATGATCGGCGGCAGAATTGCTTACGCTCTTATTTTTATTGCGATTAATCTTTCCAATGCCAAATCGTTGGAATCCCTGACCATGCCCATCATTTCCGCAACCGTCCTGACCGCGTGGCCGGGCATGATCCTCCAAATTCTTTTGATTCCAACGCTTCTGATCGTATTGGAAAAAGCCAAAATCATTCCTTTGAAGAACAGTTGAAACGGAGTATAATATGTTAAAGAAAAACGATCTTGTTACTCTTACCGTAACCGACCTGACCAATGAAGGCATGGGGGTTGCCAAGCACGAGGGTTACGTCCTTTTCATTCCGAAAACCGCAGTCGGCGATATCATTGAAGCGCGCGTAGTCAAGGTACTTTCGTCCCACGGATTTGCCAAATGTGAAAAAATCATCACGCCATCCGAAACCCGTACCGAAACGGACTGTCCCGTCTTTTCCAAATGCGGCGGCTGTTTGTTCCGTCATATCCGCTATGATGCCGAGCTTGCAATCAAAAAAAGCTGGGTAGATGAGCATTTTCACCGCATCGGAAAATTGGATGTTTCCTGTGATACAATCATTCCCTCTCCTTCGGAAAACGGATATCGCAATAAAGCGCAGATTCCTTGCGCGGAAGATAAAGACGGGAAACCCGCATTCGGCTTTTTTGCGCCCCACAGCCACAGAATCATTCCCTGCGCAGATTGCAAACTGCAACCCGCATTTTATGCCGAAATCACAAAAGCCGTAGAACAATGGATGAAGGAATATAAAATTTCTCCCTACAATGAAGAAACGCACAGCGGTATTCTGCGCCATCTTTTCATCCGTGACGGAAGAATAAGCGGCGAAGTGATGGTTTGTCTGGTTGCCAACAGCAAAAAGCTTCCTCACGCAGACGTTCTCGTGAAAATGCTGCTGAAAACCAATCCGAATATTACAAGCATCGTTTTGAACGTAAATCAAAAACCCGGGAATGAAATTCTCGGTCTGAACTGTATTACACTTTACGGAAAATCCTCCATCCGCGATACCCTGTGCGGTATTTCTTTTGAAATTTCTCCGCTTTCTTTTTATCAGATCAATCATGACGGTGCAGAAGTGCTTTATCGGACGGCGGCAGATTTTGCCGAGCTTTCCGAAGGCGATGTTTTGCTTGATCTCTATTGCGGTGTCGGTACGATCGGACTTTCCATGGCACATAAAACGGGTAAACTGATCGGTGTGGAAGTGATTCCTGCCGCCATTGAAAATGCAAAGGAAAACGCACGCAGAAACGGAATCACAAATGCGGAATTTATCTGCGCCGATGCCGGCGAAGCCGCAACCAAGCTTGCCAACGCCAATATGAAACCCGATGTCGTGATCGTTGACCCCCCGAGAAAAGGATGCGGAGAGGACGTCATTTCAGCCATGAAAAAGCTTTCTCCCAAGCGAATCGTGATGGTTTCCTGTAACAGTGCCACCGCCGCGCGCGATTGCGCAAGACTGAAAGAGATTGGTTACATACCCACCAAAATGAGAGCGGTGGATATGTTCCCGAGAACAGGTCATGTTGAATGCGTCGTGTGTCTCACGAGAAAATGATTCAAAATACCAAAGAAAAGGAGAAAATCATGATTTGCCATACTTTTGAATTGAATGGTTCGAAATATATTACAGCTTTAATCGAAGAGGCGGTAAAAAACAAAACCCGCACGGCTGCGGTTCATGGAAATTGGATCATTGATACTGCTATACGAATTCCAAGCAACTTTACGTTGATACTCGAAAACTGCCATTTGCGGATGGCAGACAACTGCTTTTCAAATCTCTTTGTAAACGAGCACCACGACACAGAGCTCGGCAGGACAACCGCAGGAACAGATCGAAATATTTCGATCATTGGGCGTGGAGAAGCGATTTTGGACGGCGGAGAATACAACGGACTTTCGGAAAAAACACAATTAAAAGATGGTATGCCTCCGATTTGGAAAAACAATCTGGTGCTTTTCACAAACGTAGACGGATTTCAAATTTCGGGAATCTCTTGCCGCAATCAACGTTGGTGGGCATTGAACTTTATCTATTGCTCCAACGGATATTTAGGCAACATTGATTTTTGCGCTAACGATACAGCCATAGATGCAGACGGAAACGCCTATCATGGCTTGCTCAGAAGAAAATATGCAGAAATTCTCGTAAAGAATGCAGACGGAATTGATCTGCGTCAGGGATGTCACGATATTGTGATTGAGAATATCAGCGGATTTACCGAAGACGATACCATTGCGCTGACGGGACTTAACGGCAACTTGGAGCAAACATTTTCAGTAAGCGGACTTCCCTCGGATATTTGCAATGTTACGGTCAAAAACGTCAAAGCAGCCGCATTTTGTACGATCGTTCGCCTGTTGAATCAAGGCGATGTAAAGCTTCACGATATTATGATAGACGGTGTATACGATATGTCCCCCGAATCTCCTCATTTTGATAGGGGGTTATATGCGGTTCGTGTCGGTGATACCAATTTGTACGGCACGCGCCACGCTACAAAAGAGGAAACCTACAACATTACAATAAAAAATGTTGTGGGCAGAAGTCAATATGCAGTGTCATTGGCGGGAGATATGCAAAGGCTCGTGATGTATGGAATCGAATGCCATAACAATTGCAAAATGCTTTTGGACGAACGTATAAAAACGTATGGATAAAAATACGTTTTGGATGAATATAGTGAAACGACTACCGATGAAAAAAGAAGAAAATTTTATGCAGAGATACGCGATTTCTGATAAAAATTAAGGTTTCAAGACAAAAAGATATATTTTGAAAGAAAAAACATGTATATAAAATAAAGTCAGGAAATTACAAAACGGTTCTTATTCGTATCATTTGCAAGGAAAGATACTCCGTCTGCAAAAGCCTCTCGTAACGGTTGGAAATATCCTCCTTGAAATTGACGGTGTGATTCCCCAAGATATCAAAGAAGGAGAATTTATAGAATTTTCTGTCATGAGAATGGATTGGTAAACGGATTTATTTGAAATTATAAATATAATGATACAGGAAAGGAATTTTATCATGAAATTATCGATTGAAAACTATGCCATCCGAAAAAAATGCGGAGATTTTGAAGCGCTCCGCCTCATTAAAAACGCAGGCTTTGACTGCGTGGATATGTCCTATTATTGGACGGAAGAAAACTCTCCTTTGTTAAATGAAAACTACCGTGAATACGCTGTGGAACTGAGAAAATATATGGATTCCATCGGTCTTTCCTGCAATCAGGCGCACGCGCCCTTTGATCTCAAAGCCACAGAAGCCTTTGATCTTTCCACCCCCGCTTATCTTGCAACCGTCAGAAGCATGGAATCTGCGGCAATCCTCGGCGCAAAATCCATCATTGTTCATTCTCTGAGCGCCGCAGTCAACGACAGGGTGGTTTTTAACAAGGATTATAATCTGGAATTTTACAGAAGCTTGCTTCCGTATTGCGAAAAATTCGGAATTAAAATTGCCGTTGAAAATCTTTTCCAACGCGATCCCAAAAGAGGTTATTATGTCGGAAAATTAGGTACGCCGGAAGAGCTTTGCGCATTTGTCCGTGAATTGGATTCCCCCTTTTTTGTTGCCTGTGTGGATATCGGACATGCCGCGCTGACAGGAAATGAACCCGAAGAATTCTGCGCGAATATGGACGGTTCTCTTTTGCAGGCGCTCCATGTTCAGGACGGCGACTACAGAAGAGATGCGCATACTCTGCCGTTTCTCGGTACGTTCAAATGGGATGCCATCATGAAAGCCTTGAAAAAAATCGGTTACCAAGGTGAGCTTACCTTTGAAGTATTCCTTTATCTTGCCAACATCCCGAAAGAACTTCTTCCTCATGCCCTTGCCTTTACCTGCCAAACCGGAAAACATCTCCTTGTCCTTTTCGAGGAAGCATGAGCGGGCAACGCCCGCTGGATAACTGCTTGCTTTGCAAGCTGTGTGCTCAGCCTATCCAGGTTTTTCTTATATCCAAACAATGCAAACGGCAAGGTTGGTTTTGAGCAATTTCCTGTAAGTAAAAAAAACAAAGGAGAACCGCATGTCTTATCTTTTCCCGTTCGGAGAACCGCTCCATGCTTTAACACAGGAAGACAGAACTCCGAAAAAAATATTCGTTCTCGGCGTATATGCAAGCGCCGTACATGCAACATGGAAAAAAGAAAATAAAATCATTTGCAGAGCGCTTGCCGTTGCAAGCGAACCGAGAATTTTCTGGGACGGCAATCCCGAAGAAGCAAAGCGTATCATTTCGGGAATTTCCATACCTGCCGGTCTTGGATATCTGGAACCCGCAGGAAACGGACTGAACGGTCCCAGCGCCAAGGTTCTGGATGAAAATATTCTGAAACCGCTCGGTTATACCCGCGCTGAGGCATGGCTTTGCGATCTCTTACCCGAATCCAGATTGAATTCCGCTCAAACCAGAGCGATTGAGAGCAAATACAATCCATTGATTTCCTCGTATGGATTGAATCCCGTAACCGTTCCGCCCCGTCCATCCGTGTTCTGTGATGAAAAACGCTGTCTTGCCATCACGGAAGAACTGATGGCAGCGCAGGCAGATACGCTCGTTTTACTCGGAGATATTCCGATCAGACAATATCTGAAAAAGATTGCGGATATCCCTTATTCCTCGCTCGGAGATTACGTCCGTCTTTACGGTTATGGCACCCCTACGGAAATCACGATAAACGGCAAACCATTCAAAGTCCTGCCGCTTGCCCATCCCCGACAGATCGGCGCCTTGGGCGCCCACAGCGAAAAGTGGTCGCAATGGCATAAGCGGTGGGAAGAATCCCTTGGAAAAGGAGAATTGTCATGAAACTTTTTATTCGTGCTTTACTGAAATTCATCTTCGGATTTCTCTTGCTGTCTTGCCTGTTATTTTTACCCGCAGGAACACTTGCCTATCCAAACGCATGGCTGTTTTTGGGATTGCTTTTTACCCCCATGTTGATCATGGGAATCGTTCTTTTTCTCAAAGCGCCAAAGCTTTTGGAAAAAAGGCTGAACGGCAAAGAAAAAGAATCCTCGCAAAAAGGTGTTCTTGCCCTCTCCGCGCTGATGTTCCCCCTCGGATTTATCTTATCGGCTTTGGATTTTCGTTTTGCGTGGTCGGATATGCCGAAACCGCTTGTGATTGCAGGCAGCATCCTATTTCTGATCGGCTATGCCATGTACGCGGAGGTCATGCGCGAAAACGCTTATCTCTCCCGTACCGTGGAGGTACAGAAAGATCAGAAAGTCATTGATACGGGACTTTACGGCGTAATACGCCATCCCATGTATTTTGCCACTCTTCTGATGTTTCTGCCGATGCCGATCGTGCTCGGCTCCGTTTGGGGATTGCTTCCGTTTGCGCTGTATCCGATCATTCTCGTCATTCGTATCCGAAATGAAGAAACCGTATTGAGCCGCAATCTCCCCGGATATACGGAATATCGAAAAAAAGTAAAATACCGTCTGATTCCGTTCATTTGGTAAAGGAATCAATCGAAAAAATCCCATGTAATAAAAATTTCAGAGGCATTGATTTATGGACAATCTTGAAATCTTACGCATTGCCATGGCGCAGTCCGCCGAAGATCTTTCCTGCGCGGCGGAGGATTTTGAAAAACAGGAAAACGTCGTGGTTTTTTCAAAGGAAAATGCAAAAGCAAGAAAATATCTGAAGCTTCCCTTTTCCTGCCAGCTCGTTTCTTACGGAAACAATATCGTGGCTTCCGTTGCGCCTGCGCTTGCGGATATCACACAGGAATATATCAACCGTTTTACGTTTTATCATTGCTTTGAAACACCCAATATGCTCGCTCTTTCCGAAAAACTGCGTCCGTACGGCTTGGACATCTGTTTTATGGCGGAATATTTTCTCCCCGATATTCACGCGCTCAAAAAACTTCCCTGTCCGTACGAGCTTCGCGTGCTGACACCGCCCGATTTCGCGGGGCTCTATCTTCCCGAATGGAGCAATGCCCTGTGTGAAAAAAGAAAACATCTGGATGTGCTTGCCGTCGGCGCGTATGACGGAAAAAAGCTGATCGGTCTTGCAGGCTGTTCCGCAGATTGCGAAACCATGTGGCAGATCGGCGTGGACGTCCTTCCCGCATACCGTAAAAAGGGAGTGGCAAGCGCATTGACCTCCCGATTGGCATTGGAAGCGCTCGCAAGAGGAAAAGTTCCCTTTTACTGCTGCGCCTGGTCCAATATTGCTTCTGCGCGCAACGCTATCCGAAGCGGGTTCCGTCCCACATGGGCAGAAATGACAGCCAAATCCCGGGAATTTATTGAAACGATGAATAAAAATTCAGATTAATGATTCAAAACAAAGAAAGGCTTTTATGAAACATATCTTACTGATCGCCACAGGAGGCACCATTGCCTCCAAACAAACGGGAAACGGTCTTGCGCCCCGTTTGCGCCCTGAAGATTTACTCCGACACGTTCCCGAAGCAGAAACCATCTGCCGTCTGGACACCATTCAGCCCTTTCATCTGGACAGCACCAACATCAGTCCCGCGCATTGGCTGACACTCACGGGAATCATTGAAGAAAATTATGAGAAATACGACGGCTTCGTCATCTCTCACGGTACGGATACCCTTGCGTATACCGCCGCCGCACTCTCTTATCTCATCCAGAATACAACAAAACCGATTGTTCTGACAGGTGCGCAAAAGCCGATCGGAGAATCCTCCACCGATGCCAAAACCAATCTGCTGGACAGTCTTCGTTTTGCCTGTGCAGGCGATTGCGGTATTGTGGTTGTTTTCGGCGGTCAGGTTATTGCAGGTACGCGCGCGCGTAAAACAAGAACCAAAAGCTACAACGCTTTTACCAGCATCAATTTTCCCGAAATCGCCGCCATCCATGACAGCCGTATCGTCCGTTATATTCCCTTTCAAGAACCGAAAGGAGAACCCATATTTTATCACAGAATGAACACACACGTATTTTTGCTGAAACTGATTCCCGGCATTGCGCAGGAAGCATTTACGCTTGCAGGCGAATTTTGCGACGGACTTGTGATCGAAAGCTACGGTGTGGGCGGAATCCCCGATGTTTATCTGGATGAGCTTGACGATCTGATCCAAAAAGGAAAAACCGTCATTATGGCAACACAGGTTACACAGGAAGGAAGCGACATCAAGGTTTATGAGGTCGGTGAACGCCTGAAAACAAGATACAGCTTATTGGAAACCTACGATATGACATTGGAATCTGCTGTTACCAAGCTGATGTGGGTTCTCGGTCAAACGGACGATCCGAAAGAGATTCGCCGTCTTTTCTGCCGAAGCATAAATTATGATCTTTTGTTTTGAATATTGCTCAAGCGGGCAACGCCCACTCGAAGTGCTCGCCTATTGAAATCTATCTTGTATTCAAACAGCGCAGAACGGCGAGGTCGGTTTTGCGCAATTTCCTATATGTTAAAAAAGCCGCCGGACGGCGGCAGAATGGAGAATATTATGAAAAAAATTGCCGTTATCACAGGTGCTTCCAGCGGAATCGGAAAACAGTTTGCCGAAACGATTACGGAAGCGGGACAATTTGATGAAATCTGGGTCATTGCAAGAAGAATCGACCGTTTGCAGGAGCTTGCAAAAACCATACCCTATCCCACGCGCGCCATCGCACTTGATCTTTCCGAAAAAGCAAGCTATAAGACGTACGCCGCGCTTCTGGAAGAAGAAAAACCCGAAATCGGACTTCTGATCAACGCGGGTGGATTCGGAAAATTCTGCGCAACCGCGCAAACACCCGTAGAAGTCAATCTGAATATGATTGATCTCAATTGCGAAGCCGTGGTCGCGCTCTGTCAGCTTTCCATTCCCTATATGCAAAAGGGCGCGCATATCATCAATATCGCTTCTGTTGCGGCATATCAGCCGATTCCCTATATCAATGTTTACGGCGCAACGAAATCCTTTGTATTGCATTTCAGCCGCGCACTGAACCGTGAATTGAAAAAAGACGGCATTGCCGTTACCGCCGTTTGTCCTTTCTGGACGAAAACGGAATTTTTCAACCGTTCCATTGATAAAGAAAAAGATACCGTCGTCAAAAAATACGTGGTGATGTATACGCCCGAACAAATCGTTTCCCAAGCATGGCGCGATATGAAGAAAGGGAAGGAAGTCAGCATGTACGGATTTACCGCCAGAACACAAACCTTGCTTGCCAAGCTCCTGCCGCATAGCTTTGTCATGAGTTATTGGATGAATCAGCAGAAATTAAAATGAAAGAATATCTTCACTGCCAATTGTGTCCGCGTCAATGCGGCGCAGACCGTTCTTCGGGAAACGGTTTTTGCGGAGAAACCAACCGTCTGCGTATTGCGCGCGCATCCCTGCACCTTTGGGAAGAACCGCCGATTTCGGGCAAAAACGGCTCGGGAACCGTCTTTTTTTCAGGATGCAACCTGGGATGTGTTTTCTGCCAGAACCGTGAAATTGCGCATGAACACAGGGGAAAAGAAATTTCCGCCGAAGCCCTTGCCGAAATTTTTCTCGTTCTGCAAAACGAAGGCGCCGCAAATATCAATCTCGTTACCGCCGTCCATTTTGTTCCCCATGTCATCCAAGCGCTTGATCTCGCAAAAAGCAATGGACTTTCCTTGCCCGTGGTTTACAATTCAAGCGGTTACGAATCCGTGGAAACACTCCGTATGCTGAGCGGTTATATCGATGTCTATCTGCCCGATTACAAATATCGCTCTTCCCTGCTTGCCGAACGATTTTCCAAAGCAAAAAATTATCCCGAAGCCGCCGAACGCGCGCTTGCGGAAATGGTTTTGCAAACGGGACCTTGCGTTTTTGATGAAAACGGTATCATCCGAAAAGGTGTGATCGTACGCCATCTCGTCCTTCCGGGACATACGGAGGATTCCATGGCGGTTCTGGAATATCTGCATAAAACTTACGGAGACAGCATTTATATCAGCATTATGAATCAGTATACCCCCATGGGTAAATATAAAAAATTCCCAGAGCTTTCGCGCAAGCTGACCTCTTACGAATACGGAAAGGTCGTGAAATTTGCGGAAAAAATCGGCATCCGAAACGGTTTTCTGCAAAGCGGCGAAACCGCCAAGGAAAGTTTTATTCCCTCCTTTGATCTCTCGGACAATATCCTTGTTATCCGAAAATAAAAAATTTCCGAACGTTGCAAAGCCGTAAAATACACTGAAAGCAGTTATTTTTCAAACAAGACTGCATACTCCCAAAAAAACAGAGAACCCAACGTTTTTCGTCGGATTCTCTGTTTTTTATTCATACTACTCGAATAAACAATCATATTGATCTATCCATCGAACTCTCGTTCATATAGAAAGGTTCAAATTCATCTCACCGCCACTCTGTTGGCTCAGCGTTTGTAAAATTCGTCTACGGCTTCAAAGAATGTTTCGATATTTTCCCAAGGTGTGTGGGGAGGGATATCGCAGCCGGAAGAAACAATGAAATTCGGATATTTGGCGCATTTTTCAAGAAGCTCTGTGGTTGCGCTGCGAACGGTTTCGGGTGTACCGCAGCAGAGAACGCCGGCAGGATCCACGTTACCCATAACAATCACATCGGAGGGTACTTTTTCAAGAATGGTCTGCATATCCACAGCATTACCGAAATGATAAGCGCCCGCACCGATGGTCATCAGGGAATCGATCATGGAAAGAACATTGTCGCCGCAGTTGTGATAAACGATCACAAAAGAATCGTCCTGCAAGGCATCCACGATTTTTTTTACGTAAGGAGCGGAAAATTCAGCTTCCAGAGACGGAGAAAGCAATCCGGCAACGGGTTCTGCCATCATAATGCCATGTGCACCCGCTTCTTTGTATGCTTTGCCGTATTCGATCAGAAATGCGGTTGCCTTTTCCAAAACCGTGTGTACCATATCGGGATCGTCATAGCAATCCATCATGATTTCGGAAATATCAAGCAAACGTGCCGCAAGAGAGAACGGACCGATGGTACCCGCAAAAATCGGACGGTCTGTAATGGCTTCGCTTGCTTTGCGGATGGCATCAATATAAATACCCGATCTTGCGCTTCCGATTTCGGGAATTTTCAAGGCTTGCGCTTCATCCTCATCACAGATCATACGTCCCGAAATGGTGGGAACTTCATTTTCGGAAAAACGTACGTTAGCACCGAAGCATTCCGCTTCCACGGAAAGGTCCATCAGGCTGACGGAAGCCGCAGAAGGAACTTTTTGCGCAATCAGCTGCATACCCTTTGCCTGTGTGTCGGCATTGGAAATCAGCTCGCAAACGGGAATATCGAGAAGCTGAATGCAGGGGAAAGAGAGAATGGGAAATGCTTTTTTGCAAGGTTCGCCATGCATGGATTCCAGCCATGCTTTCATGTTTCTTTTGATCATGAGAATTCTACCTCTTCTTTATTTATTATTTTATAAAATTCAGCGGCAGCCTGTGCGGCGGAAGCAGCATCGACGGTATAACAGTCTGCGCCGATCTGTTTACAAAATTCTGCCGAAACGGGAGCGCCCCCGATTAATATTTTGACTTTTTCACGAATGCCCGCTTTTTCACATTCCCGTACAACCTCCTCCATGACGCTCATAGTCGTCGTCAGAAGCGCGGAGCAACAAATGATACGGCAATTCTTTTCGATCGCTGTACGGACGAAATCTTCGGGCGCAACATCCACGCCGAGATCAAAGACCTCCAAGCCCTTCCCCTCCATCATCATACGGACGAGATTTTTGCCGATGTCGTGCAGATCTCCTTTGACCGTTCCGATACAAACGCGGCCGCGTACAGCTGTTCCGTTTTCCGTCAGATATGGTTTCAGGGTTTGCATACCGATATTCATGGCGCGGGCGGCAACCAGAACCTCGGGAACGAAAGCTTCATTGTTTTTGAATTTTTCTCCGACAATATTCATCCCGTGCAGCAATCCGTCTTTCAGAATTTTCTGTGCAGAAGCACCTGTTTCCAGCGCTTGTAAAATCAATTCCTTTATCTGTTTGGATTGACCTGCCTGTAAATTTTCGGATATCTCATGAATGACCAATCCCTGATTTTCTTCTTTTTTGAGACTCTCGGAAGAATTCTTTCCGCTGTGCGCCAAACGGTACTGATGAGGCGTCATTTTTGTATAAGCATTGAAATTCCGATAGAATGAGGGCATATCACGCAGACCGCAATGTGTCATGATTTCTTCCACAGTCATATTGCTTTCACTAAGCAGACGGCATGCCCGATCCATGCGGATATCACGGAGAGAATCTGAAAAAATTTCTCCCGTCAGACGCTTGAACAAACGGCTGAGATGGGATTTGCTGATGTAAAGGGAATCCGAGATGGTTTCCAATGTCAAAGACGGATCGTCAAAGCGTTCCATCATCATACGGAGCGCGGACAGAACGGTATTCCATTCTTTGGTCGGCGCATTCGGAAATTTTTTGATGGTGCCATTGATATAACGGCTGATTTTAATCAGAAAGTGTGTCAGATATGCCTGAACAGCATCGCGCCATTCATTTTTCTGTTCTTTGATCTCCTCCGAAATGGAATCAAACAAATCGTGCATTTCTTTTTGCGTTTGCGTATTCATCATGGCGTACGCCGTTACGGGATTATCGTTGAAAACGCCGTAACAAAAACGGGGATTGCCGGGCGCCGCAATTTCGGGAGGAAACCAATCCTTCGGATCAAAAAGAAGATGGCGGACGGTCATCGGCTCTTTGGTTTCCGAAAGAAAATACGCGTGCGGAACATTGGAAGAAACGATATAAAGATCGCCTGCCTTACAAGGAACCGTTTGATTCAGAATACGGTGAAATCCGTTGCCTTCCGTTACCATGCTGATTTCCAGAATTTCATGTGTATAGAGTCCCGAAAGCGAAACCTCCGTGCCAAAGACGGTTTTACAGGAAAATGCTTCGCAACGGATGGGCGCATGCTGCAAAAGATCGCTTTTTTTCAGCCGTAATGGTTTCGTTTCCTTGCACATATCGGAAGTCCTTTCTTCGTATTCAGAGTCGGAATTGAAATATTTTTCATTGTATTGATTTTATTATATCAAATAACAGGAAAAAAGTAAATGTGGTGCATTTGTTTTTTCTTTTCGTTTTGCAACAAAACCATAGGAAATTCCCTATGATAAACAAAGAAGGATATCTCCCGAAAAAGGAGATATCCCTCAATTTTTATGATATAGAAAAAATTACAGTAGGCGAGCAGCTTGGAGCGGCACTTTGCCGCTTTTTACATAAATTGAATGGTGTCGTTATAATCGCGGATTTTAGTGTGAAGCTTGGTGGGAATGGCATCTTCCGTGGGATAGCCGATCGGGAGCAAAGCGCAAAGCGTTACGTTTTCGGGAAGATTCAATGTTTTTTGAATTTCTTCCGCATTAAACCAACCTACCCAACAAGAACCGATTCCAAGCTCCCATGCTTCCAACATCATATGCGTACAAACGATAGCCGCATCGGTTTCTCCCGAGCAATAACCGGGCATAAGATCGTTTTTCCATGCCTTATCTTTGTCGTAGCATACCGCAAGGATAACAGGCGCATCAAAAGTAAAACGGCAAACAGAAGCAAGCTTTTCGCGCATTTCTTCACTTTGGATAACATAAATTTTCTGAGGCTGTTTGTTGCATGCGGAAGGCGCAACACGGCCCGCTTCCAAAATCAGATTCAGTTTTTCTTCTTCAATGGCATCGCTTTTGAAAGAACGAACGGAAAAACGCGCTTTTGCAAGTTCAAGAAAGTTCATAAAAATTCTCCTTCAATATTTGATTACAGCATTATTGTACCATGAATTTTTCTATTTTGCAAGATGTTGGTGCTTCTTTTGTGATTTTTGGATTGGTTGTTGAAAAAAGCACCTGTCAAACAATTAGGTGCGTTTTTCTTTTCGTGGGTGGTGTTTTTAATATAAAGTATCAATCTTCTTCCGGATTATTAAAATATTCCTTATCAAAGAATTCAGATAAGGTCATGTCGGCGCCTTCGCAAAAACGCTTTATGGTAATAACCTTTGAGCATTTTGTTCTTCCCTTTATAATGTCATAAATCGCTGAAGGCGACATTCCTCCGTTCAAAGCAATATCGCACACGTTACTGCCGCGTTCCCGGCAAATCTCATCTATCCGTTTTACAATAGCATCATTTAAGTTCATAAATTATATCCTGCCTGTTTCATAATTGTGGAATTCCACAATTATTATAGGTAAATATAAAATTATTATCTCGTGGAGTTCCACGATATTGACAAAGTTTTGAGCTTGTTATATAATATGTTTACAATATCGTGGAATTCCACAAAAAATGGAGGTATAATATGAAAATTGCCTTTTCAGGACACGCTGCTATTGTATCGAGTGATGGAATAAAAGAAATGCAGAACTGCGGTTTTTGTGATACATCGATATATCCTCCTATTGAACAAGTGCCGCCGAGATTTGCCATCTCCAAAAGAAACGAATGGATGATGGCAAATGCAGACTTAATCATAGCATATGTAAATCATGAATACGGTGGTGCATATCAATCACTCCGAGTTGCAAAACGAAAAAAGAAAAAAATAATCAATATTTGTGATTGAAGTGCCGCTTTGCAGAGCCAGGTATATCCACGAAAAAAGCACCCCAAGGAGTGCCTTCCATAAAGCAGGTTTACCTGCCGAAAAATCAAAAGGAGTACGAACATTTTGTTTGTGCTCCTTTTCACACGCCTTGCCTGCAAGGTATAGTGTGTTAGATCCTTTGGTGTACTGTCAGGCGGTAATGAGCCTCCCTTGTGCAAAGGGAGGTGGCACGGCTTGCCGTGACGGAGGGATTGTAAAAGGTTAGATTTCCGCTCAAAACAATCCCTCAGTCACCTTCGGTGACATGCTCCCCGCAGATGCGCTTTGCGCTTCTGCAACACAACGGAGCCTTTCCTTATGTTCATCTATGACCTGTCAATTTTCCTGACAAGCACTGCTTTTGTGGACACAAAAGCGAAGCCCCGCGTAGGGGGAAAAGCACTTATAGCAGTTTACTAAACTTGATTTTTGAATTTTGCTCATAAATGCGATATCCAGAATTGGAATAACAATTTATGGCTGCAATATTTTCTTTATCGGTTTGGATATTAATCGTATTAAATCCGAGCCCCTTAACATATTGCTCCGCATAATTCAGCGCAAAAGATCCAATTCCTTGGCGTTGGAAATCTTTTGCAACAAATAACATAGATACCCAGGCTATATCCGTATTCAGCAATCCATTAATTTTCATGTAAGCGATAGGCATCGCACCCTTGCAAACTAAAAAATGCTTTTCATCCGGATCTTCGACAGAAAGAATTTCCTTCCATTCGCTTAGAGATATATTTCCAGAATTCAAAATATCTTTGTTTTGAGCAAACAGAATTCTCACAAAATATGCCTCGTTTTTTGTTGCCGGGATAATAGTTAAAGAGTTTGGAATGTCTAATTCATACATGATTTCACCGTCATTTATGAAATCATTAAACGATTCAAATGGCTTTTCTAAAAAACATAATGACATTTGAAGGTTGCGACTTGGAATGTTGTCGGGCTTGACATAACACCGAAGTGTTGTTGCTCCCATTTCAGATAAGTGATTTGTCGCCGCGTGAATCATTTGTTTTGCTATTCCTCTTCTTCTGTATTCCGGAATCACAAACAAGTCACCATAATACCAAAGATGAGGATTGTTTTCATTTCTCACACAATGAATTCTGCCGATAACTTGATTTTTTGCAGTGGTGGCAATTACCCCAAAGCAATCGTTGCTATTGACAAGCTCGTCGAAGATATACTGTCTCGATCGGTTTGTAAACTGTGGGGTTAATGCTTTCCATTGATTTTGAGCAATTTGTTCCACATATTCGTTTGTTAAGAATTTGCTGATTTGAATTGTAACGATTTCTTTCATTTTGCTACCTCTTTCTTAAAAAATAAAATGCTCTCGATAAAATCAAGAGCATTAAGTCAAGACGTAACAATATAAGTTAGTTTGCGGACAAAACGGCAATTGATTTTATCAGTATTAAGTTTGTCATTTTGTCCACCTCCTTTGAGTATCAATTTTGTGTAATTATTATAGCACAACATCATTCAAAAGTCAATACTTAATAAATAAACCTGTGGTTGATATAAAAAACTTGGCGTACCTGCTTTATCGCAGGTACGCCAACGGGTGCTTTTTTCTATTCTCTTATATCATTGTTCCAGAATTTTCATCAATGCATCGGCTTTTTCCTTTGTACCTGCGGGCAGATGTCCGAACGGAAATTCGATTTTCATAGCATCGTATTTCGTCTGACAAATTTTGCGGAAAGGCAAAAGCTCGGTTTTATCGATGTTAGGATATTGGGAAATGATTTTTTTCAATTCGAGTATATTTTCCTCGGTATCGTTGACCGTCGGGATGATGACCTGACGGACGGTAACGGGGATATTATTTTGTTTCAGATAATCCAGGAAAGCAAGGGGTGCCTGCAAGGTACAACCGACATTTTCGCGGTACTGTTCGTCGTTGGTATATTTGATATCGAGCAGCACGCGGTCGGTTTCCCGTAACAATGCCTTGACCGCATCGGTCAGAATACTTCCCGAAGTATCGAGACAGGTATGAATACCGTTTTGGTGGCACAGCGTAAAGATTTCGTGCGCAAATTCCGCTTGGAGAAGCGGTTCGCCGCCGGAGAGGGTAATACCGCCTTCACGGCCGAAATATTCACGGAAGCGCAAAACACGTTTCAAGATTTCCTCGGCTGTGTATTCCGTTCCTTCGGAAAATGCCCAGGTATCGGGATTATGGCAGCATTTGCAACGCAAATGGCAGCCTTGAAAGAATACCACGAAACGAATACCCGGACCGTCCACGGTACCGAGACTTTGAAAAGAATGAATTCGTCCCATCGTCTTTTACATGGATTCGTGGAAAGTACGGCTGATAACTTCCTTCTGCTGTTCCTTGGTAAGCTTGTTGAAGTTAACCGCATAACCGGAAACACGGATGGTCAGGTTGGGGTAAGCTTCGGGATCTTCGCAAGCTTTCATCAAGGTTTCGCGGTTCAGAACGTTGACGTTGATGTGATGTGCTTTCTTTGCAAAATAACCATCGAGAATCGCAACGAGGTTGTTAATTCTTTCTTCGTCGGTCTTACCGAGCGCATCGGGTGTAATAGAGAAAGTATTGGAAATGCCGTCTCTGCAATCGTCATAGCTGAGCTTTGCAACGGAGTTGAGAGAAGCCAGAGCGCCGTTTTCTTCTCTGTTGTGCATGGGGTTTGCACCGGGAGCGAAAGGAGCGCCTGCGGGTCTGCCATCGGGTGTTGCGGCGGTGTGCTTACCGTACATAACGTTGGATGTGATGGTGAGAATGGAAAGTGTATGTTCTGCACCTCTGTAAGTAGGTGTTTTGCGGAGTTCTGTGATGAACTTGTGCGCCATATCTTTTGCAATCGTGTCTACGCGGTCATCATCGTTTCCGTATTTGGGGAAAGAGCCTGTCGTTTCAAAATCAACGATAAAGCCGTTTTCGTCCTTGACGGGATGAACGTTTGCGAATTTGATTGCGCTGAGGGAGTCAGCAACAACGGAAAGACCTGCGATACCAAACGCCATGAAACGGCCGACCTCGGTATCGTGGAGAGCCATCTGTACTTTTTCATACGCGTATTTATCATGCATGAAATGGATGATGTTTACGGTATTGACGTACAAACGGCAGAGCCATTCGATATAGGTGGTGTAACGCGCCATGACTTCTTCATAATCAAGATGCTCAACGTCCATAACAGGCATCTGAGGACCGATATGCATTTTGCTGGAAGTATCGTAACCGCCGTTGATGGCAATGAGAAGCAATTTTGCAAGGTTGCAGCGTGCGCCGAAGAACTGCATCTGTTTGCCGAGCTTCATTGCGGAAACACAGCATGCGATTGCATAGTCGTCGCCGTAAATGGGACGCATGATGTCGTCATTTTCATACTGAATGGAGTCAGTATCTGCGGAAACCTTTGCGCAGAATTTCTTGAAATTCTCGGGAAGGTCTTTGGACCAAAGGATGGTCAGATTGGGTTCGGGAGAGGAGCAGAGGGTATAGAGTGTATTGAGCATACGGAAGCAGTTTTTGGTAACGAGAGTTCTTCCGTCTTCGCCTACGCCGCCGATAGCCTCTGTGATCCACATGGGGTCGCCGGCGAAAAGCTCATTGTATTCGGGTGTACGGAGATGGCGCGCTGCGCGGAGCTTCATAACGAAATCGTCCATAAGTTCCTGTGCGCCTTCTTCGGTCAAAGTACCGTTAGCAAGATCGCGTTCGATATAAATATCAAAGAACGTGCTGACACGGCCAAGGGACATTGCGGCGCCGTTTTGTTCTTTGATGGAGCCGAGATATGCGAAGTAAGTCCATTGGATAGCTTCGCGGGCGTTTCCTGCGGGACCGCTGATGTCATAGCCGTAAAGAGCAGCCATTTCTTTCAGGTAGCCGAGGAATGTGATCTGCTGGAAGAGTTCTTCATCCAGACGGATACGTTCTACGTCAAAGTTTTCGTTTGCAAGGTTCGCCTTATCTTTTTGCTTTTCTTCAATCAGACGGTCAACGCCGTAAAGTGCGACGCGGCGGTAGTCGCCGATGATTCTTCCTCTGCCGTAAGCATCGGGAAGACCTGTGATAACGTGGCATTTACGAGCTGCGCGCATTTCGGAAGTATATGCGCGGAATACACCGTCGTTGTGGGTAGTGCGGTAACGGAATTCGTTCTGCACTTTGTCTGTCAGCTTATAGCCGTAGGCCTCGCAAGCCTGCTTTGCCATTCTCATACCGCCAAAGGGGTTAACGCCTCTTTTCAGCGGACGATTGGTCTGCAAGCCGACGATGATTTCGTTTTCTTTATCAATGTAACCGGGTCCGTAGTTCAGAAGAGAAGAAGCTGTCGTAGTGTCAACATCAAGAACACCGCCGCATTTTCTTTCTACTGCAAAAAGTTTCTGAAGCTGATCCATCAGGTTTTTTGTACGGGGGGTTGCCTTCGCAAGGAAACTGTCGTCTCCCGTATATTCTGTGTAGTTTTTCTGAATGAAATCGCGTACGTTGATTTCATTTTGCCAAGCGCCTCCGACAAAGCCGTTCCAATTTGTGTGTTCCATCGGTTTAGTCCTCCTTACAAATTCAATTACTTTATGCGAAATCCGTTTGAAATTTGATTTTCGCAATTTGCATTCCTGTTTTTATTATATATCAAAGGCGGCTTTTTGTCAATACAGTGTATATAAACTTCAAAAATAACGGTTTTTATACCAAATATTGCGACAAAAAAGTGAAAACTTCTGTGAAAAATTAGACAATATCCGACAAAAAACTGATGTTTTTGCCGCCCCCCCGTTGCTTACCTATTTCGCGTGAGTTCGATGGAAAAACCAATGGTTGTTTGCGCTTTTGAAATAGAATGATATGAAAAGCCTCTCGCTTAGGGAGAGATGCCGAGAAACGAAGCGGAGAGGGCATGTTCGCTAACAAAATTACACAGAAATTTCGATATTTAGGTGTAAAAGCTCTCCCGCGCTTGCATGGGAGCCGTTCAATTCGTTCGCCTTTGTGCCGTAAAATTCTGTTTACCGTTTTATTCTTCATCGAACTCGCGTTAATCTTAACTAACTTTGAGCCTTCAGCCCTTCCCCAGATCAGAATAACAAGTCTGTTCCTATTTCAGACGATGGGGAAGTGTGGACACCGATTCGAGAATCGGAAGACGGATGAGGTTTTACACGCATAAAATCCCGTTTACCGTTCTGTTCTTCATCGAACTCACGTTGTTTACCGTTTTATTCTTCATCGAACTCACGTTATTTCCGTTTTTCTTGTTTCCAAACAATGTAAAACGGCGAAGTTGATTCCAGCAAATTTCTATAGCTTGAAAAAAGCGACCGATGTTTCCATCGATCGCTTACGTTTTTTATGCATTTTCCGTTTCGCTTTCCGAAGCTTCTTCTTCCGGCGCGGTTGCTTTCTTCTTTCTGATGATGAAGAATGCTGTCAGACCTCCTGCCAGAGGAATTGTGAGCAGAACGGAGAACAACGCGATCATAACGGTATTTGCAGAAGTTTCGGGAGAGCCGATGATTGCGTAATAACTGAAATGATCGGTGATAAAGGTAACGGTACCATCCTGATTAACTCTGGTTTCACAAGGTGTAATCTTACCGTTGTCATCCACGAAAACGACCTGAATCACGGCAAAATCGCCGATGTTTTCGGGAGGAGGAAGCGTAACCGCAACCTTACCGCCCGGCTGAACCTTTTTATCTTCCAGAAGCAGGGTGATCTCGTAAGAAGCGAGAATCTGCGCTTTTTTACCGATCTCTTCGGCAATATTTTCTTTTACCTGTTCGCTGATCTCGGATTCTTTTTTCTCCTCGGTCTGCAAGATCATGCTGTTATTGAGAACCGCGTTGCTGTCTCCCTCGACTTCGATTTTGATTTGCGTATCGGGAGAAGTGATTTCTTCGGTTCTGTCGTATCTGTCAACCGATTCCGTTCTCGTCTGACCGCATACCGTACAGGTATAGGTCCGCATACCTTCCGTTTCATAGGTCGGTTCCACGGTCAGCACACCCTTGTCCCAGATGCAGTCTGCCGTTTCTTTTTCACCGCAAGCACAGGTTCTTTCATGCATGTCTTCCGAGAGAGGTTTCCATGCGTTGAAATCATGCCCTTTCGGTTCGGTATCGCTATCTGTATAAGAATCACCGCAAACCGTACAGGTGTGCGTGGTAAAGCCTTTTTCCGTACAAGTCGGTGCTGTTACCACGGACGTGTAATTATGACCTTTCGCAGAGATTTCTCTCGTCTCAAAATGAGAGCAATCGGCACAAGTTCTGCGCTCTTCACCCTTTTCGGTGCAGGTCGGCGCTTTGGTTTGCGTCCAATCGCCAAAGCTATGCCCTTTTGCGGGAATCACTTCCTGTTTTTGCAAAATTTCTAAGCAGTCGGAACAGTGTTTGCCGTCCGTCAGACCGCTTTCCGTACAGGTGGGTACTTTGCCCTCGTCCGTAATTTCCGTATGTCCTTTAGCTTCCGTATAACTATCGGTATAGGAATTGCCGCAAACCGTACAGGTATGCGTAGTAAAGCCTTTTTCCGTACAGGTCGGCTCAGTTACGGAAATTTCATAACGGTGGGTATGTCCCGAAACGGGAATTTCTTCCGTTTGCGTTTCTCCGCAAGTTTTACAGGTATAGGTCCGGATTCCCGTTTCGGTTTCGGTCGGCTCTTTGGTAACCGTACCCTCTCCCCAATCATGTCCCGCAGCAGGAATCATTTCCTGTTGTTCCAGAATTTCCGAGCAAACGGAGCAATGTTTTCCATCCGTCAAACCGCTTTCCGTACAGGTGGGTGATTTGCCCTTATCAAGAACTTCTGTATGTCCTTTGGGTTCCGTATAATCCGAAACATAGCTGTAACCGCAGGATGGGCACGAATATGCGGTATATCCTCGTTCGGTACAAGTCGGTTCGGTAACCGAAGCTTTAAATTTATGCGTATGATCCTTGACGGGAATGGATTCTGTTTTGGTTTCTCCGCAATCTTGGCAAATATAGGTCCGGATTCCCGTTTCGGTTTCGGTCGGCTCTTTGGTAATCGTACCGTCATCCCAGAAATGCTCCGTCATATCCACGTAATGATCTCGGTAAAAATCTCCGCAGGACTGACAGGTATATGTGGTGTATCCCCGCTCCGTACAGGTTGGTGCCGTTACCGCAGACGTATAATTATGACCTTTCGCAGAGACGTCTCTCGTCTCAAAGTAGGAACAATTTTCACAGACTCTGCGCTCTTCACCCTTTTCGGTGCAGGTTGGTGCTTTCGTCTGTGTCCATGCGCCCAAGCTGTGTCCTTTTGCAGGAATCACTTCCTGCTTCTGCAGAACCTCCGAGCAGACGGAGCAATGCTTGCCGTCTGTCAGACCGCTTTCGGTGCAAGTCGGCGCTTTGCCCTTGTCCGTAACTTCCGTATGTCCTTTTGCATTGATATACGTATCGGTATAGGAATCTCCGCAGGACTGACAGGTGTGCGTAGTAAAGCCGCGTTCCGTACAGGTTGGTGCTGTTACCACGGACGTATAATTATGACCTTTCGCAGAAACTTCTCTCGTCTCAAAGTAGGAACAATTTTCACAGACTCTGCGCTCTTCACCCTTTTCGGTGCAGGTTGGTGCTTTCGTCTGTGTCCATGCGCCCAAGCTGTGTCCTTTGGCAGGGATGATTTCCTGTTTTTGTGTAACTGTTCC
>JAFQEK010000095.1 GCA_017399025.1 Clostridia bacterium | reverse complement strand
GATCGACAGAATTTCTCCGTTGTAGCAATCCAAAACTGCCGAAACGTAGAGTTTTCCATCACTGCATTGGATTTCTGTAATGTCAGAAAGCAGCTTTTGAAGCGGCTTTTCCGCCGAAAAATCTCTTTTTATCAAGTTTTCTTGGTCTTGAATCTCTGTTGTAGCCTTTGTTATGCCACGCGGAGTACGTTTTTTGTGTACGATTCCATCTCTGTCATGGCGCGGTATATCGTTCTTCGGCTTACGTGGATTCTTTTTTGGTCAAGGGCGGTTTGCATTCTTTCAATGCCGTAATTGCTGTTATCCGGATGTGCATCCAGTATTTCTTGAATCTTGACCGAAAGAAGTTGCCGTGCCGTAGGTTTGTTTCTGTTTTTCAACCAACGATAGTATCCGGACTCGCTGATATTCAGAACTTTGCACATGGCTTTGACACGGTATCTATCTTTGTTTTTCAAAACAAAAATGTGCCGTTCACATGTTTTTACTTCTTCCGGTCTTTTGCGAAAAAACCGAGCGCATCCTTCAAGAATAACATTCCATATAATTCTTCGGAGGTTTATCCGATTTATGTTATTATGATTCGGAAATATATTCAAACACTCTCGGTGTGGTCATGATGCCTTCCTCGCAGATCATGTAATCGTAGCACCATGCTTCACCTGTGGTACGCCATGCAGTCGGACCGATCCACGTTTCCTTCAGGTTGGCGAGATGGACGGGACCGAACCCGTTTCGGCGATGGCCGTAGAGTGTGACGTTCAATGTATGTTTGCCCGCACACACGTTTTGGAATCTGACGGTGTAAGGCGGATAGATTGCAGCATTTTCCTTTCCGTTATCGAGTGAGACGGTTTGGAGAATGCCCTTGTACTGCGGAGAGTGAAATTCCACATCGCCTCCTGCCGTTTCAATCGGGATATGGTAGGTGAGGTTTCCGCCGTAGAAAGGAAGTCCCTGTTCGGTGATATCGCCGAATGCGAGTTCTTTTCTCGCTTCGGTTACATGTACGCTTCTGCCGCAGACCTCAACGCCGAAGGCGCCGAGTAAATATGCCCATTCCGTATTGGTGTGTTTGGCGAAGGGAACCGAAAGTTCTAAAATGTTTTTTCCCTTTTTGATGGTGGGGAGCGCAATGGTTTTAATTGCTTTATCGGCGTACCAGCCGATTGGTATGTTTTTGACGGATTTGCCGTTCCACATAACCGTCAAGCGTTCCGCATCCTCGATGGCAAGCATTGCGCCTTCATAATCAATCTCGGAATGAATGCGGAAGCGCAATCGGAGCGTATGTGTGTGGGGCTCAATCTTTTTTGCCCACTGTTGCGCAGAATCGTTTCTTCGTGTCGGCCAACCAAGCTTTTCACGGCAAAGATCATCGAGTCGAAGAATTTCCTCGCTCGGCTCCCACTCTCCATCATCAAGCGCATACTCCGCCTGGTCAAGAAGCAACGCATTCGGTTCGCTGATTGTATAAGGGACGGTAATCGGTAGGGAAAGAGCGAGTTTTTTTCCTTTACTTTCTGCGGAAACCGCCGTTTCGTCAAGGGATTCTTCCGTGGGATCGAGACGGAATAGGAAGCTGTCATAGTCGTACGCACGGCAGAGAATCTCCGTTTCGCCTCCCTGGGCACGGAAGTTTACGTTTTTAACATCTCCTGTTGCTGTATCGTAAAGCGATACGCGCCAGTTGCCCTTGATACGGATGACAAGGTTCTTGAAACGGGAAATATCGCGGTTGTAGGGAATCGTTCCGCGCGCTACAAAAAGCCAGCGGCTCTCACCGTCCAGACGGAGCTGATGCAGGAGATCGGTAGTCAGAACGCCCGCTTCTGTTCTGATGTCAACCTCACGGACGGATTCAAGTGCGCTCAGGATTGCATTGCGTGTGAAAGGAATTCGTGTCGAATTTTTCGCCAGCTTTTCGCCTCGTGTGCTCGGAACAGCATTTTCGAGCGTGGGGATTTCACCCATGAAGATCAGCTTGCCGCCTGCCTTTCGGAACACCTTTAATTTTTCAAGCGTGGTAGAGCGGAGTGTTTCACAGGAGGGAACAACGATCGCATCGTATGCCATCTCACCCATGCGCAGAGGTGCGCTCGCTTCTTTACAAAGTGTCGGCATGAGAGATTCGGAAATAAAATCGAAATCCAAACCGCCAAAGAGGAGCCATTTCGTCAGGTTCTGGAAATTGTTGTCCATATCTTCACGAAGCGGAAGGGTATCTGCATGGGGTCCCCAATGGATCCAATAGCTTTCGATGGGATGGATCACGCCTATGCGCACGACAGGCTTTCCTCGTGTGAGTGCAGTATTGACACGGGCAAAATGATCCTCGATGAGCGGATATTGTTTCCACCACGGGGACTGATAATGAATGGACGCAGGATAATCGCGTTTGGCTTCTCCCGCCATGGAAACAAGCGAGAGATGAGGGACACGAACGGTCACGCCGAGCGCCGCCATCCAGTCGCCGTTCATTTTATGCTCTCTGAAATCGAAGTCCCAGTTGGAAACACCGTACATTTCACAAAGTACGCCTTCTCTTCCGAACTGATGAACGGCGGACTGTGCCTGCTTGACGGTGGTATATTCGAGATTGCGCTCCAGCATGTCGACACCCGGAATACCGAAGCCTCTGTAAAGTCGCATTGCTTCGCCAATCGCATTGGTTTGCGTGCGCAGAGACGGCTCGCGCATAACATGCCCCGTCAAATAAATGCCGTTTTCTTTACACCATTTGCCGCAATTATCCGCGAATGCTTCAGCGAAGCGTTCGCAAACGTGGTCGTGGAAGCGATAGCGTGTGACGGAAATTGTGCCATCGGCGCGTTCCCAGATCAGTTCGGGAAGATTTTCGATCAGATTGGCGCCTTTATACGTTTTTGAGAAGGTTTCGGGAAGGTCGTCCGTCCAGGGGAGGATCGCGGAGCCCTTATCATTGCCGTGCTTCAGTGCGGTCTTGGTCGAAAATTGCGGTTCGTCCGTGAAGATCGAGGGAATGGTTTTGCCAAACTCGTCGGAAACGGCGCGCTTATAGCTTTCATGCGTGATCGCAATGAAACGGTCAATGGCTTCTTTGTTCAGCGTATCGACATAGGTTTGTCCATTGTGCCAGCTACTCTCGCGATGAATCTCCATATAGGCGTACCATTTTTCGTGGTGCGCATCGGCTTCGGGGGCGATGGTCTGCCAACTGATGAGCTTTCCGTTTTTGTTAAGCTCTACGTCAAAGCAGGCGATGAGCCCGCCGTTTTCCGCAAAGTCGGGCTCTCCCCGGCGAATTGTCAGGTCGTTGCGCGGTTCGTATGTAAAAAGCATATGGCGGGCGCGGAAACGCTTTTCTTTTGTGACTTCTCCTCCCGCGGAGCCGGAAGGCCATCTGTCCTCATCATAGAGCCACGCGAGCATATTTTCACTCTTTGCCTTTTTGACACAATTTCGGATCAATGTCATAAATTCGTCGCTGAGATATTTTGTTGCCATGCCCGTGCGGACGTGCATATGCGCGCCGCCGAAGCCCATTTTCTTGAATATCTCCAATTGTCGGTTAAGTTCGCCTTGCTCCAGTTTGCAGTTCCACGCCCAGAACGGTGTGCCTCTGTATTCCGCGGTGGGCGTTTGGAACAGTTCAGGCGTAAGATTTGGCGTTTCTTTTTGTCTATACAGCATGGTATGT
>JAFQEK010000013.1 GCA_017399025.1 Clostridia bacterium | reverse complement strand
TTGATGTGCTGGATCGCCACCGCACCCAGGATGCCACGGAGGAAGAGCGGAACAATTTCTACCCGGTGAGCATCTATTGCCCCCACTGCGGCAAGGATACCACCAAAATCCTCTCTCTTTCTGAGGACAACATGGTGGCGGAATACGAATGCGCCTGCGGCCACAAGGGCAGCTTCGATTTCCGTACGCATACTTTCCGCACTTTGCTCATCTAGAACGGCAAACGGCATTTGAGAAAGTGCCTCGATATCTTCTTCATAATTTTCAAAATTCCGATCGCAGATACCTGCGCATTTGGCAATATGTGTACCGATATGAATACCGATTTCCGAAAGTGCCGTAATGGCAACCGCTCCTGCGGCAACGAGACCGGCAGTGATTCGTCCCGAAAAATGTCCGCCGCCGCGTGTATCGGAAAATCCGTGATACTTGCAGTACGCACTGTAATCGGCATGTCCGGGTCTTGCGATGGTTTTCAGACTTTCGTAGTCTTTGCTTTTGGTATCTCCGTTTCGAATCATGAAAGCAATTGGTGTTCCCGTTGTGAAACCGTCCTTGACACCGCTCAGAATTTCCACTGCGTCAGCTTCTTTTCGCGCTGTTGAAAGAGAAGAAACGGAACGGCGCAAACACATTTGCTTCGCAATGAAATCCGAATCCACTCGTATACCGGGCGCCATTCCGTCAAGAATGGCGCCGATGGCGTTTCCGTGGCTTTCGCCGAACAACGTCACACAAACGCTTTCTCCAAATGTATTTTTCATTGAGGAAAGGCCTCCTTGATCGTTTGATAGAAATCTGTAAGAGCCGTGGTTTTCATTTCATAAGTACCGATTTCGGGAACATAAATAAAATGAATTTTATCGCCGTCCGCTTTTTTATCGTGGGTAACGGCTTCATATATACGTTCAGGATCAAAACTGAGCGATGTAGGCAGTCCCGCTTTTTCCAGAACGGAAATAATTCTTTTCCGTACATTTTCTGCGCACATGGGAATCATACCGAGCGCAACGCATTCTCCGTGATATAATCCGTGAAGATTTTCATAGCTTTCAATGCCGTGTCCGATGGTGTGTCCGAAATTGAGCACGCGGCGCAGTCCTGCTTCTTTTTCATCACATTCCACGACTGCTTTTTTGATCATCAAGGAGCGTTCAATGATGTAATCCAAATTGGCATCAATTTCTTCTCTTTCAATCTTTTGAAAAAGTTCTTGATCAAAGGTTGCTGCCATTTTGATCGCTTCCGCAAGACCGTTTGCAATTTGTCTTTTTGGAAGCGTTTTCAAAACATCAGGATCGATCAAAACGCGCTTGTGTTGATGGAATGCACCGATGGTATTTTTGAATCCGCCGAGATTGATGGCAGTTTTTCCTCCTATAGAGGAATCTACTTCGGAGAGAAGCGTTGTCGGAATGTTATAAAAATCAATTCCTCTCATAAAGACCGCTGCCGCAAATCCGGAAAGATCTCCGACCACGCCCCCACCGACGGCGACAACAGCATCGGTCCTGGTAAAACCGTTTTCCAACATGGTTTTGCAAAGCAATTCCAAGGTTGAAAAGCTTTTGCTGTCTTCTCCCTGCGCAACGGTTATCTTTATCGGTGTTTTGCATTGTTTTGCAACGATATCTGCGTATACGGCAGGAACGCCGTCATCTGTTACAATTAAAATCTTTCGATTCAGATTCAGATATTTGCCCGCTTTGGCAAGCGAACCGTGTTCTATGATAATATCGTAGCTATTTGCTCCGAGATTGAGAGATAAAGTCATTATATCCTCCCTTATTTCAGTTCAGCAGGATAACGGAAACTTCCGAGCATACGCAAGCGGTCGCAGAAAGGTTCCAGTTCTTTCATCATTTTTCTGCCCTTTTCGTTTTCCAGATCGCCTTCCGCTTCGGCATAGAAATAATATTGCCACAGAAGTTCTTTCATCGGACGGCTTCGCAAACAACGCAGATTATAATCGTATTTACCGATAATATTAACTACCTGAGCAAGTGCACCTGCTTCATTTCTTACGGTAAACATCAGAATGGAATGTTTTCCGCCGTAACTGTTTTCACGTGCGGGAGCAAATCTTGTCAATACGGCAAAACGCGTGGTATTGACATTTTTTTCATTAATTCCTTTTTCAAGAATTTCCAGACCGTAAAGCTTAGCGGTTTCATCGCTTGCAATGGCAGCAAGAGAAGATGAGTTCTGCTGCGCTACAAATTTTGCAGCTCTTGCGGTATTTTCAAATTCTGTTGATTTGAAATGATGCTCACGGATATATTCCGCGCATTGTGAGAGCGCTTGCGGATGGCTGATTACCTCTTTGATGTCCGAAATTTTTGTTCCGGGAATTGCCATCAGGTTATGTATAATGGAAAGATCGTAAATGCCGCTGACAAAAAGAGTACCCGAAAACATCATGTCCATAACTTGCCCGACCTCTCCCGCCGTACTGTTTTCGATCGGAAGAACTGCGCAATCACATTCTCCCTCAGTAACGGCGTTATATGCGCTTTTGAAATCGGGATAGGGAACACGGACACAGCGATTGAAAATTTTTCCTGCCGCGATGGAAGCAAATGCGCCCTCCACGCCCGAAAAAGCAACTCTCATTCCTTCTGAAAGCTTTGCTTGAAAATTACGGGAAACACGCATGGTATTGCGGAGAAAATCAACGTAATAGGGGCGAAGCTCTTCGTCACAGATTAAAGCGGTGTTTCTTTCAATCAGCGCATCCTCGCGCGCGGCATCGTAAATGGGCAAGCCGTGTTCTATTTTATATTCGGAAACCAAACGGACGGCATCCATTCGTTTTTCAAAAAGAGCAGCAATCTCTTTATCAATATTGCTGATTGCTTCTCTTGCTTGAATCAGTTTTTCCATGGGCAGGATCCTTTCAATCAAATTTAATTTTTATAATCATTTGCGAGTGCTTCAAAAGCAGGAAGCGATCTTTCGATTTGTTCCGTGGTTACACAGTATGCGATACGTACGTATCCGGGGAAGCCGAAATCGTCGCTCGGGACGAGAAGAAGCTCGTATTTCTTTGCGCGTTCACAGAATGCGTAAGCATCGGCTTCAAGCGCTTTGACGAACAGATAGAATGCACCATCGGGACTTGCGCAGGTATAACCGTATTCGGTCAGAGAATCATAAAGCAGTTTTCTGTTTTTGTCATAAACGGAAATATCGGATGTTTTTCCGAGACAGGAAGGAATCATATACTGGAACAAACTCGGTGCGCATACAAAACCAAGCGCACGTCCTGCACCAAGAACAGCTGCGTATACGCTTTTGGCATCCGTTGCTTTGGAAGAAACAAGGATATAGCCGATTCTTTCGCCGGGAAGAGAAAGTGCCTTACTGAAAGAATAGCATACGATCGTATTGTCATAATAACGGGTAAGGTAGGGGACTTCAACACCATTATAAACCAATTCACGATAGGGCTCGTCAGCAATCAGATAAATGGGGTGTCCGAAAGTTTTTTCTGCTTTTTTCAAAATTGCAGTCAACGCAAGAATCGTGTTTTCGGACAAAACAACACCTGTCGGATTGTTGGGTGAGTTGACAATGACGGCTTTCGTTTTGGAAGAGAGCGATTTTTCAAATGCATCGAAATCAATCTGAAAATCGGGTTCTGCGCAAGGAACGGGGCAGATTTTGCCGCCTGCTTTTTCAATAAAAACTTTATATTCGGGGAAAAAAGGGGCGAATACAATCACTTCTTCATTTTCTCCATCGGAAAGAACGGCGTTCAAAGAAATTGTAAGAGCCGCTGCTGCACCGACGGTCAAATAAATCAAGTCTTCGGAAGCATCCGCTTGGTATGTTTCATTCAGATAATCAGCAATTGCTTTGCGGACACCGAGATCACCCTGTGCGGAAGTATAACCGTGAAGTTGAGTGGGTTCACGTTCCGAAATCAAAGAGAGCAAAGTTTCTTTTACGGATTCGGGGGAGGGAACACTGGGATTTCCAATGCTGTAATCAAACACGTTTTCTGCGCCGATCTGCGCTTTGCGGATTTTCGCATATTCAAAGATTTCACGAATGACGGATTTTTTAACGCCTAAGGCTTTCATTTTTTCGGATAACATAGAAAAGTACCTTTCTTTTTCAAGATGTCGGTTAACACTGTTAACTGATGGGTGAATTATACAACATTTCAAAAAAAAAGTCAATAGTTTTATGAAAAAAAGTTAATTTTTTTGAAAAATTATTGATTTTTCCGTTTTCTCATGTCATAATAAAAACAGATCATGTTTCATAGAAAACATGAAAGCGGGCAATGCTCACCGGAAGTTGCTCGACTGTTGTAGTTTTAATTGTATTCATAATGAAGTAAAACGGCAAAGTTCATTCTCGCAATTTCTTAGAAAAAATAATCATTCAAAAAACGGAGGGGTTCTTTTGGAAAACGAATATATTTCCGACACAGTAAGAGATAAATTGATCATTGAAGGAGCAAATGAGATTAGTCGAAACGGTATTGCCAACTTTTCATTGCGCCGTGTGGCTGCGGCTTGCAACATTTCCTGCGCGGCTCCGTACAAACATTTCAAAAACAAAGAGGAGTTGATTTTGGAAATCGTGCGCTACATCAATCGGCAATGGGAATTGCTTTGCGGTCAGGTGTTATCTTTGTTTGAAAACGATCCCCGTCGTCAATTGACGGAAATCTGTATTGCGTATGTTCGGTTTTGGGTCGCAAACCCCAATTACCGTTCGGTTCTGAGTGCTTCGGAAAAGGAAATGCGTATTACCGAGCATGCAACCTCTGTGGAAGATTTGATTCGTCGGTATTGTGAATCCAACGGTGATGATTTCGACGAAACGGAAAGAACCGTATACGCGCTGAAAGCTATCTTATACGGTATGACGACAATGATGGAAAGCGGAGAATTGCAAAATGTTCCAAAAACTTACGACTATATCCGTGTAACGGTTGAAAAAGAATTGATGTAAAAATAAAGTTTCTCTGGGATTATGTGATTGAAAACGGCAAAACACCTCCCCTGAGCAATAAGTTACTGTTACTCAAGGGGAGGTGTTTTCTACGCTTTATTCTGCAATACGCTGTTTGATTTCGCTTAAATCAAGCGTTTTGTATTCGTTAAGCTTCTTTTGATTATATTGTTCTGTAAAATAGGCAATCATTTCACGAAGGGTTTTGCTGTAATCGTGAAGTTGGATATGCTCATATGCATCAAAATAAATATGTTTTGCTTTTTCGATCTGTTCATCGATACATTCCGTTTTTTTCAAACGGAGCATACAAGCTGCAATATCCAGATAAGTAATGGCGTGGTTCGCGTGCGTACCGCCGATGGGATAAGCCTCATAGCCCTTTTTGTCGGAGTACATAAACCGCTCAATCACATCTACGCTTTCTTGAAAATAAATCATTGCATTTTTATAATCTTTTATCTCAAAATATCGAGTTCCTACTTGGGCACAAGCAATAAAAAACTCTTGCCATTCAATATCTTTAAGAGATTCTGCTTCTTTCATGCCTTGTTCACCTTTCATGTAGCTTGCGGAAAGCCGCATCTTGTCCTGCAGCATATAAGGATACATATACGGAAGGGTATCGATGATCTTTACAATATCCTCGTAATGATCTTCACCTTTTTCCTGTTCCAGAAATTTGTAAATCAGAATCATATTTGCTTTTGTACGACAGGTACAAAAAACATCCTGCGATACACTGACGATATGGCTTCCAAGCTCAAAAGCCTTATGAATGATCTTATCACCGCGGTCAACATTATACGCATATAGCTCGAATAATTCAGTTTTAAGCTGAATGGAAGCAGGATAGATCTTCAGACCGTCAAGTAAAATTTGTTCCGCTTTTTCAAAATTGTTCCAAAAATATTTGTTGGATTCCAAGCGGATATCTTCAATTTCTTTATCGATATTTTTTACGTCAAAATCAAAAAGTTCGTCAAGAGATACTTTGAAAAGTCCCGCAATTGTGGGAATCATGGTCATATCCGGATAAGATGCCCCCATTTCCCATTTTGAAACGGCTTGAGCTGAAATATTCAAAGAAGCAGCCAACTGTTCTTGTGTAAGGTTTCTTGTTTTGCGCAATTCTCGGATTTTATTTCCAAGATTCATAATATGGTCTCCTTTTATGGTTATTATTCGGAGGTACCTTCCGTGATTTTATTATATCATAAGCAGAAAATGAAGTCAAACATCTTGTTTTTGAAAATTTCCAACCGTTGGTTGAAGAGGTAGAAAAATGCCGTGAGAAACCGAAATTCAAATTCTCACGGCAGTATTGCTATTCATATGGGATTAAATTTTGATTTTATCCGTCTCACATTCGCTGTTTTCGCCTATTTGCGCCAACATTTTCTTCAATTTTATCCAATAGGGAATAAAGAGTGCCAGCGCAACAAGCATGGCAAGCATATCGGAGATGGGGGTTGCCCACGGAATACCGTCCGCACCTAATGATGCATTCATGATAAACATAAACGGAATATCAAATCCGCCTTTTCTCAGTAAAGAAAGAATCATTGGCTGAAGTTTTCTTCCTGTTGCCTGGAAAATGGAAATAATCATCATGGTGATGGAGATTGCCGGACAGGTAATGCTGATGATTCGCAAAAAGTGCTGACCGTATGCAACCGTTTCCGTATCGTTAATAAAGAATCTTACAACGGGCACCGCGCCGACAAAAAGAATGACGGCACCAATGGTAGAAACGATCATGGTATAGAGAAATGCGATTTTAATGACCGAACGCATACGGGTATGATTTTTGGAAGCAAAGTTATAACCGATCAACGGAAGCACACCCTGTGTCATGCCGTTTGCAATAGCAAAGGCAAGCATATCGATTTTTTTCGCAATACCCATTCCTGCAATGGCTTGATTGGAATAGGAAACAACCATTTTATTGAGTACCAGATTGGAGATGGTTCCCATCAGCATCATAACGAAACTGGGAAATCCGACAAGCAGAATTTCCTTTGGAATCCCATCGGAGAGCGTATAATTTTTCGGAGAAAATTTAATAACGGTATTTTCTTCATTTTTATGAAGCAAGCAAATGAAATAAATCACCGCAATTACGTTGGAAAGCATGGTAGCAATGGCAGCGCCTTTTACACCGAGACCGAAAGTAAAAATAAAAATCGGGTCCAGAATAATATTCATAATACCGCCGAGTGCAAGACCGATGCTCGATTCTTTGGAATAACCTT
>JAFQEK010000094.1 GCA_017399025.1 Clostridia bacterium | reverse complement strand
TGAAAAGATTTATAATAAGCTTTCAAAGAAAAAATATATTGAAATCACGGAATCAGAGTATATGTTTTCCGAATCTGAATATTTGGCGGCGTTGCAACAATACAAAAAGAAGTTTCGGGATTTTTACCGTAAATCCGGAGTTTGTTCGGAAAAAGCAAAAAAGGAGAACGGGAATTGAGAATACATATTATCATTGCCAAGGAACTCTCTTCCTTAATATATGACCGCATGTATGGCTTGATAGAAAAAGAAGAAAATTTGCAATATGTTTCCCACGAAGAAAAAACATATTGGAAAATTCCTTCCATGCGTGAGATATTTTTTGAAGTTGACATTAAAAAACCGCGCTCTGAAAAAGAGTGGATCGGACTATTTGATTGCTGCCTGAAGCACAATGATATTCGCCGAGGGGACGATTATCTGGAAATATGTCATTACTCTGAGTTTGGAAATCGAAATGATCCGTTTGTCATTGTATATATTCCCGCTGAATCGGTGATTATGCCCCGAATAAAAATCGGAGATTTTGTTACTGCGTACGGTTCCGGATATTGGCAATTGATTGATATCAAGCCTAAAATTGCTACGGAAGATTACACCGGTGAAGATGTTTGCTGGAAAAAAGGGCAAGTTCTTGGTCAATGGGCAATTTTGAAGAAATGCTTTACCGCAAAAATGAAACCGCGTATTGATTTTTCGTATGAGGATTTCACGTGGATTTCTCCTGTTTCGGATGAGATTCTTGCCGAAATTGAAAAATATTTTGAAGAATATCCGAAATACAGACAAAAATTCGAAAATGCTGAAATCAAATTGCGGAAAACGATAACAAATTGTTACCTGAATCTGCCCGAAGAGAAGGAGGAGGCATTCAGGACGGTGCTCGGACACCTTCCCGAACGATATTCGATTGCAGATGTTTGGAAAACAGCCGCAGAATATAAACAATATATTTCAAAACCTCCGACAAAATATTTATTGAATTTTTTTGCATATCCGTGGGATATAGATGGGAATGGAGATTTGATTTATACAGATTGTGAGCTTGTCAGAATTTAAATCTTGATTTTCTTATTGAAATACCGATTGGATTTTGCTATAATGTAATCAAATACGTGCATGGGGGCTGTTATGAAAGAGATTTTTCGAGAAATGAATCAAAATCCTTGGGAACAGGGTTTTTGTTGGTTTTGGTGTAACGACGATGAAATTTTCTTTTACTCGGAAGAAGATTTTGAACGCCGTGTCGAAATACTTGCAAATTCGGGTATTACGGTTATTATGACTTTTAGTCTGACACATTTCCGTATGGGTTTTTATCCTTATTGGAAAGAACTGAACGAAAGTCTTGCGAAGCTCGTGCGTGCTTGTCATAAATGGGGGATTCGTGTGGTCGAACATCACAGCGCCTCGCTTACGTCCCGCATTTTGGATGAAGGCGGCTGGGAAAAGCTGGACGGAGAACTGAGCGGACGTTCCAAAGGTGTTGCAAAATATGATCATTGGAAAAAGATATTTCCTTTTTTAACCTATGATTATACCATTGATGGCATTGATATCCGAACGTTTATGCAGATCGATGGGCGAACAGGGGAATATGCGCGAAACCGCTACGGTACTTTTACCGCTTGCTATAATAATCCCGATTATAGAAAAATCTATTTTAATTATATGAAAAGTGTTGTCGAAACGGGAATCGACGGCATTATGAACGATGATATTCAATTTTTCGGAGATGAACACGCTTGCACCTGTGAGCATTGCCGTAAACTGTTCAGAGAACAAACGGGTTATACATTGCCCAATCCCGAGAATTGGAATGAATTTGCGGGTAACTATGACAATCCGGCATATATTGCATGGAAAAAATTTAAATTTGACAGTACGGAACGGATGTACCGTGATCTTGGAGAATTTTATAAAACACTTGGTGTTCAGCTTATACGTCCGAATTATTCCTCCTGCGTATTGAAGCAAAATCCCACGTGCTATCCTTTTGATCTTTGCGCCGATCTCTGGGACTTTATTTTCCAGGAAAATTGCAATGCGGATATTATGAAAGAATCGTATATGGATTTTATGGCAGAAGCTGTTCACCGATTTGCCGCAGGTCGGGGAAGAGGTGTTCCCACAATGTCTATGTTTTATCCCGACCGTCCCGACAGCGTGTATTTTTCATGGGCACTTGCGCGTTCCTGGGGACAGATTTATACGGGAACGGCAACGGGTGTGGATATCACGCCGATGGAACTTCCGTACCGTAAATTTGAAAAAAAATATCTGCGTTTTTACGAAGCGCCCGAAAAAATATCCGATCTTGCATTTTATTTCTCACGCAGAACGAGAGATTTTACGGCAAATACATTTAAGCGTTTTATGCGGCACATGATGGGTAGTATGCAAGCTGCATACGTTTCGGGATTCCGTTTGGATATGGTCATGGAAGAAGATTCTTTGGAATCGCTTCTGCGTCATAAAACCATTGTGCTTTCCTACGTTGCCATGCTTTCCGAAAGTGAAATTGAGAGATTTATTGCATACGTTCGTGCAGGCGGTAAACTTATTATTCTCGGCGATTTCGCGCTTTACGACGCGGACGGACGAAAACGAACCGAAACAGAAATTTTGAATATTTTCGGAGAACCTCTTTCCTTGAATCAAAAAATCAATCTTGGTAAGGGTGAAATCTTCCTTTCCGATTTCCGTCCCGAAGAAGTCGAGTTTCAGCCTACCATTGGCTGTAAGCGAGGACATACACCGCCTCTTTCCACTTTCTCAGTTCCTTCCAAATGGGAAGCTCAGAAAGCGGGAACGGGCAATTTGCTCCGTACGCTTATGACTCCGCGTATAGAGTTGATCTCCGACCATGACCGTCTTGTTGCGACAACTTTCGATGTGAAAGATGCACGCGTTATGCATATCGTCAATTTGACGGATACAATTTCTGCTGAAAGAGTACAGGTTTCTCATGATGATCTAATTCCGAATTTCTGTGAAGGCGCAAAAAAACTCAGCAGAATTACGGTAAAATCAGAAGAATTGCCTGATTTTGATGTGAAAAAAGTATATTTGCTGACACCCGAACGGGAAGAACCGATCCCACTTGACATGGTTCAAGCGGAGAAAGGATTTTTAATTGAAATTCCCGAAAATACATTTGCGGCATACGCCATGATCGTTTTGGATAAAATAGGAAACGATAAATAATTATCATATAGAAAAAGGAGTTTACATTATGAAAATTGCAATTACTTATGAAAACGAACAGATTTTTCAACATTTCGGTCATACCGAACAATTCAAGATTTATGAAGTAGAAAATGGAAAAATCATTAAAAAAACTGTTGTAGATACCAATGGCAGAGGACATGGAGCGCTTGCTTCTATATTGAAGAATCTTCAGGCGGACATTTTGATCTGCGGAGGAATCGGCGGTGGTGCGCAGATGGCTCTTGCCGAAGCGGGTATCAAGCTTTTCGGCGGTGTTAGTGGTTCTTGCGATGCGGCGGCAGAGGCATTTATTGCGGGTAAACTCGGATATAATCCCAACGTGAGATGCAATCACCACGGTCATGGCGAAAGCGGCCATACTTGCGGAGATCACGGATGCGGAAGCCATAATTGCGGCAGTCATTGATTGAATTTTGCTAAATCATTTGTAGTATACGCAATGCCGTTTGCCTAAAGAATGTTAATAGATGAGGTGTTCATTTTTGCCAATATCAACCGGGCGGAGTGAACACCTTATTCCATATATTTGGGTATTTGAAGATTTTTGATACAGCGGAATTTGAAAGGCGATGCATGGATGTTCGGTGCAATATACGGAGATGTAATAGGCTCTTATTACGATGTTCATTGCAAAAAAATTATAAGATTGTTTTAATACAAGAAAAACTTATATAACGTGAGTTCGATGGAACGATAAATGATTGTTTACGTTTTCAAAATCAAATGATTTTTAAAGGCTCCCCACATTTTGCATAGCATAATGTGGAGAGCTCCGCTGTAAGTCGGTGAGAGGGCAAAAAATGTACCTCAAAAGCCCTCTCCGCCACGCAAAGCGTTCCACCTCTAACATTTTGCCACGAAGTGGCATAATGTGCGGAGTGAGAGGCTTTCAATTCGTTTGCTTTATTACACACTAAACTCCGGTTTATCTTAGCATTTTTCATCGAACTCACGTTATATAGGCGAGCGCTTGGAAGCGCAATTCGATTCTTTTAAAAATTTATCTATTTGTTTAAGAACTGTGAACAAAATATCAGGGTTCACGCATGAAAAACTTTCAATTCATTTTGCCGGAGAACTGATAAACGAAATTAGGATATCCAAAAGAATTGTACAAAATTTTCAAAACTTCATCTCCGATGAAAGCGAAAAATCTGCACAGGCGATCAGCCTTTCTAAGGTTGTTCGCTTCTTTTTTTCGTTCTTTTTTCAAAGAAATCTGTAGGCAAATCAACAAATTAAAGTAATATAAATTTCATACATGAATTTTGAATAAAATATTTATGAATATTGACAAAATATTCATAAATATGATATAATATAACATCATGTTTGTTTGAATATGCAAATGTTTTTACATTATGCATATTGCATTGAGGAGATGACAATGACTACAGAAATTTATGTGTGCCTTGATCTTGGCAACGATACTTTGAAAATATCTTTTGCGTATGAAACTGAAAAATACGAGGCATACGGAAAACTAAATGTTCCCGACCTTTTGAATCAGGTGGCATATCCGGCAGCTGCTTTTTACGATACCGAAACCCAAAAATGGTTGTTTGCCGAGGAGCTTGAATTGGGAGATAACTTGAATAATTTTTATCATTGATATGATGAGCTGAAAGAAGGAAGAAAATGGGAAAAACAAGCAATAATACGCCGGCTTATAACGGCAACAGACCGTATATATTTATCAGTTATTCACATAGGGATACCGCAAAAGTGGTATCCCTGATAGCCGCAATGCAGAACCGCGGTTACCGCGTTTGGTACGACCAGGGAATTGAAGGCGGAAGCGAATGGGCTAATAATATCGCAAATCATTTGCGAAACTGCAGCGCTTTTGTGGCTTTTATTTCTCATAACAGTATGGCAAGCGAAAACTGTCTGGATGAAATATCTTATGCGAAAAGTAACAATAAGCCATCGCTGATGATATTTCTTGAAGAGCAAGTGGAGCTTCCCGAAGGTACGGACATGCAGACGGCACGCTTTCAGAGAATGTATTATACGCAACCTGACAGCGCGAAGGATTTTGCCGTCCAGCTCCAGGAAGCGCAGATATTGGCTCCCTGTTGCGGAGAAGATGCGCTTGAATATTACAATGACTTGAAGAAAAACAGCGAGGCATTACATAATGACCTGGAAATCGTTGCTGCTCGCAAACATCAGATGTTGGATCATGTAGACCAATTTGTGATTACGCAAGACAATGAAGAGTTGTTTCGTCAAGCGGAAATACTGTATGCCCGCTGGCTGTTTAACAAGGACGGAAAGGTAACGATTGCTGCTGTAGATCAAGCAGTAAAGCTTTGCCGCCAGTCAGCGGAAATGGGGAATCCAAAAGCACTGGCAAGACTTGCCTATTTTTACGACAAAGATTACATTGTTACCGGTGGTAATGAACTGATGCGGTTCAAGATAGCATATGGTTATTACAGTATGATATGTTACTCCGGAATCAGCGAAATTGAAATTCAGTCAGGATGTCCTTACGTATCGTGGAAAAATATCCGTGAAAATACCGCTCGTGCGATGCTTCGGATGCTTTCTCGTGCACCGGCAGAGCTTCAGGAAAGCAATACGTATAATTTCAAGACGAATTGTGACCGCGTTCATATGGAGCTTGGGTTGAGTGAGACTGTTTTCAGCTGAGTGCCATCTATTACGTACATATAAATATGAAATGATAAGGTAGGTCTTGATATGAAAAAAATATTTTTATTGATTTTATGCATGATAATTTGTATTTCTTTCTGTGCTTGCTCCGTGGTTGATATTTCCGAAAGCAATCACGGAGAATTGTACTTTGTTCATGGTGGGAAAAATATAAAAGAAGAACTATCTGAAGAAGACTTTGATACCATTGCCGAGATATTGAATAAAAAGATTCTTTACCGCGAAACGCTTTACTGCGGATTCTCGAAAGATATTTCTGTTGTAATCGGAGATCGTACCTTTTGCTTTTCTCATGACGCCTGTGCTGTTGTTTATGTTCTTGAAGAGGATAAATATATCAATCTTTCTGATGAAGAATACGAAACATTAACAAAAATACTGACATTATACGGTTTTTCTTTTCCGTGTATCTGATTTAATTGGAGGAGAACAGGAATCTATATGGATATGTTTATTGCCGACACACATTTCGGGCATGAAAATGTTCTCAAATCATGTCGTCCCCAATTTCAATCCATTGAAGAAATGGACAGAATGATTATCGAAAATATCAACCACAAGATGAAGAGAAACGATACTTTGTATATCGTCGGTGATTTTATATTTAGAAGTAAGAAGCCGGCGGCAGAATATTTGGAAGCGATCAAACCAAAAAAGATTTTAATTCTCGGCAATCACGATAAAGATTGGCTAAAGCATCTGTCAGAAGATGAAATCAAGCATTATTTTGTCGGTGTGTTTCAACAATACGAGATGAAAAAGAATGGAATAGAATTGCATTTCAATCATTTTCCGCAGCTTGCGTGGAATCGGAGCCACTATTTTGCACAATCGTTTTCTATATGCGGTCATATTCATAATGCGAGGGACACGAGTATCGCTGCAAGGTTATTTCCGCAATTAAACTGTCAATTTAACGCAGGCGTGGACGTGAATCATTTTGAACCGGTAACCTTTGAGGAATTGGTGGCGAACAATACGGATTTTTATAACCGTTTTTACAGCGAGGAAGAACAAATACGGTTGGAAGAAGCGGTTAGAAAATTAATGTAAAGAAATTTTAACGGCATGAAAAAACCGAAAGAATTTGAATCTCGGGAAGAGATCGGATTTCTTTCGGTTTTTATTTCAGAGATTCAAATTTTTACGGTTCCGTCCAGGCAGCAGACGGCATTGGCAGAAACTTTTCTCAAAGCATGCTGTCCGATATGAATGTTTTTCCACATTGCAACGGTTCCATTGAACTGTATTTGTTTCAGATTGGAGCATTGATCAAAAGCAAAATCTTCTATACGCAGAATGCTTCCGGGAAGAGTGATTCTTTCCAAAGAAGAACAGCTATAACAAGACGTATCGCCGATGACGGAAACATTTTTGGGAATCACATAGGAATTTTCTTTGCATTTGTTTGCATATACAATCAGTTTTTTCATATCTTTTGTATATAAGTGCTTGTCGCGGGATCGATAAAACTTGTTGAAAATATTTACATGGATATTTTCAACCGATGTACAATTACCAAATGCTCTTTCGCCGATACTTTCAACATTTTTTGGGATGGTGAGACTTTTGAGGGATGTGCAACCGTAAAAAGCCCATTTTCCAATATCGGTAACTTTGTCCGGGATGCTTATGCTTTCGAGCGATACACACTCAAAAAATGCACTTTCACCGATGTTTTTTATAGTATTTGGAAGAACAACTGTTGTGAGAGCAGAGCAACTCTTGAATGCAGACATGCCGATTGCCTGTACTCCCATGGGAATGGTAATGGAGGTAAGGGATGTGCATTTACCAAAAGACCATTTTTCAATATCTGTAATGTTGTCGGGGATATTGATGTTTTCGAGTGATACGCATTCATAGAACGCATTTTCTCCAATGATTTTTACTGTTTCGGGAAGAACAACGGTTGTAAGAGAAGCGCAGTTCCGGAAGGCATCCGTTCCGATTTTATGTATTCCTGAGGGCACGGTAACGCTTGTCAGCGAAGAACAGTTTTGAAAAGCGGAATTGCCTAAGGTTAGCGCATGCGCAGGAAATGTGATATTTTCAAGCGCTGTACAGTTTATAAATGCAAATTCTTTAATATGTTTTACACTGTTTGGCAATGTAATGTCAGAAAGCGCACAGCAAGATGAAAAGGAAGAATCTTCAACGGTTATGACTCCTGTGGGAACGGTATAGGACGTTTCGCTACAGCCGCAAGCATAGCACACAAGTGTTTGCATATTTTTTGTAAACAGGTGATTTCCAACATTACAATAGCAAAGATTGTTTTTATCTACATCGAAACCGGTTATGGCGTCGCAATTGGCAAAAGCTCTTATGCCAATGCTTTTGACATTTTTGGGAATACGAATGTTTTTGAGGGATTTACAACGGTAAAAAGCCCATTTTTCAATATTTGTCAGCGCTTCTGACAGAGTAATGCTTTTGAGGGAAGCACAATCATAAAACGCGCTTTGACCGATACTTTTTACTGTATCGGGGAGAACAGCAGATGAAAGGGAGGAACAGCCATAAAATGTTTCTTTAGCGATGGATGGTATGTCTGTCGGAATAATAATTTCTGTAAGAGAAGTACAGCCTTGAAAAGCGTTGTTTCCCAAGCTTGCCATATGGGAGGGGAGATTGATATTTTTGAGCGCGGTGCAATCAATGAATGCAAATTCTTTGATATGTAAGATGCTTTCGGGAAGTTTGATATCCGTCAATGCGGAGCAAGAGGAAAATGCACAGTCTTCAATGGTTGTTACGCCTTTGGGAACGGTATATGCTGTTTCAGCGCAACCGCAAGCATAACTGACGAGTGTTTTCCCATCTTTGGAATACAGATGACAGCCAAAATTACAATAGAAATGATTGTGCTCATCGACGGTAAAATAGGACAAGGATTCACAATTCGTAAACGCTCTCATTCCAATGCTTTTGACATTTTTGGTTATTACAATATTTTTGAGTGAGGTACATTTGTAAAAAGCCCATTTCCCGATATCTGTAACAGCTTCGGGAATATTTATATTTTCCAACAAGGTACATTGATAGAAAGCGCATTCACCGATGCTTTTTACGGTATCGGGGAGAATGACTTTTGTAATTCCCGAGCATTCTCTGAATCCGTCTTTGGCGACGCCTACTACGGATTTGCCTTGGTACGTGCGGGGTACAATGATTTCGGCATCGATACAATTTCCTAATTTTACTGTGTAACCGTTAAGAGTGCTGTCAAACAAAAATTCAAGATTTTCACTGACTGTTTCTTTTCTGAAACCGATGGCTGTATTTTTCGGTTTGGAAATCAAGCGGTCTACGATGGTATCGATAACGCCTTCAAAATAAGCCATAACGAAAGGAACGGCGTTGATTCTGGAAATATCTTCAATATCTGCGGGTAAATTTGAGGGAAAGGTAAAATCAGAAAGCATGACGGGAATGATATTTTTTCTATGCCGAAAAGCGTGAGAAATTTCCTGTCTTACCCAGTCATCATCATTGACACAGCGATCCAAAGAGTTTTTTGGGAGAACAAGTATGAAATCATTGCAATTTTCAATGGCATCAAGAATTCTTTTATCGAAATATCCGCCACTGATGGAATCGTAATCATAAAAAACGGTATAACCGTGATTTTTAAGAGATTCACATATTAATTTTGCGGTAATATCGCCGCCTTCTCTGCGATAAGATATAAAAATTTGCTCACTCATATAAATTTCTCCAAATGAATATCATAATATTTTATCTATAACAATATTATTATAACGCAATTAACATATAATTGCAAGAGATAAAAAATTTTTATGAAATTTTTCAAGGGTATTCTTTTGAAATAGCGAAGAAAATTCCTACAATGTAAAAACCGAAAGAACTCGAATGACAGAGAGATATCTTTCGGTTATGTTTTATTCAATGGTTTTGGGCTTCTTTTTGAAGATTGGTTCGTCTTTTGCGCAAAGCCAAGCTCCTATCATCATAAAGGCAAGCGCAATAAAATAAGTTACGGGAGGAAGTTCACGGAAAATGATGAGAGATAAAAGCGTTCCCATAAACGGCGCGATTGCGTAATAAGCACTTGTTCTTGCCGCGCCGAGCAATCTCTGTGCATATACATAAAAGAATATACTGAGTCCGTACGCAACCAAACCGATACCGAGAACAGCAAAAATACTCCGGAATACGGTAATGCGCTCCCCGAGGCATAATCCGATACAAATAGAACCGCCCCCGAAAAAAAGCCTTTTAATAATACAATTTACAAAGGGTCTTTCGAGGAAATTTTTCTTGTGCAATTGTTTTCAAATCCCCGGCAAATGCCGGCAAGAAGCACAAACAATGAGCCGAAGGAAAATTGCAGACTTGTAATATCTTCAAAAGAAAGAAGTGCGCATGAAAGCGTTACAAAAACAATACCGCACCAAAGACGGGCACTGATCTTTTCCTTGAATATCATTAGCGCAATCACGGCGGTCGCAACGATCTCAAAATTATTGGGCAGGGAAGTGTTCGCCGCGGAGGTGGAGTTTAATCCGAGCAAAAGAAAAATCGGTGCAGCAATATCAAGCAGAATCATGGCGATTGTATAGGGTAATTCTGATTTTGTTAAACGGGATTCCGTTTGTTTGTTTTTAAGGTTTCCAGTATTTTCCGATGGTTTCTTTTGCAATTTCTACATAGCGTCTACCGCGATTGAAATCACCGAAAATTGTGCCTACTTCACGTTGGGCAACCTCAAAAAGACAACCGCTTGCCGCTTCTGCAACACCGCGGAAATAAACACGAAGCGCATCTTCGTCGAGAGGTCCGGGGTTGGTAACATATTCGGCACGGGGCTTGCTGTAATAAACAACGCGGGAACCGCGCAGATATTCTCCGATCTCGGATTCGTTATTGAAAGGCGAAACGGAAAGCTTGCGGAGATTTTTCCACGTGGAACGATAATTTTCCCAAAGCGCATCCACGCGTTCACAGCAACCGTAAGAAAGCAATCCGAAGCGTTTTACGAGACGTTCTTGATAAGGATAAACGAATTCGCCGTATGTTTCGGGTGAAACTGCTGTGGTTTCTTGCGATTCGAGGAATCCCCACATTTGATTTGTGGATGTAATAACACCATTTTCAGGGAGTTCGTCGGTAAAGGCAAACGATTCCTGACAAACGGGAGAAAAATTGTTTGTGGGAAGTAAAAGCTTCTGTTCTTCCAGAAAATCATAGTAACGTTCATAGACATTGGTTGCCATATCCATGATTTTGTGCAAGGTTTCGGGGGCATCGTACATGGAAAGATAGTATGTTTCCAGATTGATCAGCATGACAAGCGGATTCGTGATTGCACCTGTCAGCGAACCCATGATGATTTTTGTCGGCAAAATATCGCCGATGATTGCATCTGTCCATGCACAATACTCTTTTGTTTTGGCAAGATCTGCAAAAAACGTACCGCCACAGAAAAGTTCAAAATCTTCTTCGATATCATCGGTTAACGGTTCAATATGAAAACCGATAGAGTCTTTCGTACGGTAAAGCTTCGGGCGTGCGCCGAAAGGATATGCACCTGTAAAAAGAGACACTTCCAAACGGTCCGAAATCGGTGTATCATCATCAAAAAGCTCTCTTCCGACCATGGAGGTAAGCAAGCGAGCTTCTAATTTTCGGGCATCCTTTCCTTCACAGCGTAGGCGTGATGTGATGACTTCTCCGGGAAAATTGGAAAAGAGCAAACGAACGGGCGGTGTATCACGCACACCTTTGGCTTGCGCATGCCACATGGAGAGTATTTCCTCATTGCGGCGGCAATTTGCTAAAGCAACTTTGCGCATGGCAAGTTCTCTCAATATTTCGCGGTCCTTCAAAGAAACAGTTTCCATATCCGTAAATCAATCTCCGTATGGAGGTCCTTTCTTTTTTGATAAATGATTTCGGATTTATTGTACCATATCCGGACTGAAAAATCAAGGTGTTTTTGATTTTTGCGTATATGTGTAAAATGGTAATAAAATAGGTATGAACCGCGCATTTTACGCTTAACGATTCATACCTGTTGTTCAATTGACAGATGATTCGGCTTCTTCCGCAGAATTTTCATCGCGCAGACGGTCGCGGCAGATTTGGTATCGTTTTGTGTCGGGCGATATTTCGATCATTGTATTATACAATTCAAGTACACGCAAACGCCATTCAGCCCGTTCAGATTTTTCGCAGTTATCTGCATATTGAAGAAGCATCTCCGCAAATTTAGCCCATTCGACAAGCTCCTTTGTTTCATCGCTGAGAAATCGGTCGAAAATTTCCTGCCAGTCCTTGCAGCGTAACGCTTCCTCGGCTTTACCTTGTTTTTCAAGAATATAAGTAAGATCCGAGCAGGCAAAATTCAATAATTGCATACCTGTGACCAATCCAAATTTCCGTGCTGACAGGACAGCATAGTGAAACTGCCGACGGCAACATTCTTCTGCTTCATCATAAAGTCCCATTTGCTGATATTGGGAATTGAGATCCATATAGTTCCAGACTAACCAATTAAGATTGTCAGAGTTGGATTTTTCTATGTTTTCCACATTTTTTTTAATAAAGAAAAGTACCTTTTCCTGTTCACCGAGAGCTTTGTATATTTCCGCATTTTTTTTATAAGCTTCTGAAAGTACATATCCGGGGATGAGATTATGCCAGGTTTTCTCGGAAGCATACCGTTCGGCAACACGGATCAGTTCTTCTCCGTAAGGAATCGCGGCTATGGGGGTTTTATTTTTTATATAGAAATCAATGAATGTTGAAATTTGAAAATGGAGATTTTCATTATCAAAAACAGAATCTGTTTTTTGGGCGATATCTTTATAATACTGCAAAGATATCATATGTTCCCGTTCTGCCTCGGTATTTCTATTGAGATCCTGATAGAATCGGGCAAGACTACTATGCGCAGCTGCAAGCTCACTGGGGGCTTCTTCTCTTCCGCTTTCTTTTGCAATCCGTTCGCGAATGGCAATCAGTTTTTGATGATTCTGCTCCGCTTGAACAAATTCCGAAATCTCCTTATAAATTTCTGCCAGTTCTTTATATGTATACGCGAGATCACAAAGCGCACGGTCGGTTGCTTCTTCTTGTATAAGCTGTTCGTAGATGACACGTCTCTTTTCGTGAAGCGTTGCCGACCTTTTTTTATCATGTTTATAAGAACTGTAAAATGATCCAAGCGCCGCATAAGAGCAAGCAACGTCGCGCAGATAAAACGGAGTTCCATAAAGTTCAAAAAGCTGTTCGGAAAGAGAGAGCGATTTTTGAAAATAAATTTCTGCCTCTTCGATTTTTTCCGAATGAGCCAGTGCTTGGGCAAGTGCTGTGTAAGCAAGTCTGACCGCATGTTCGGTTTGGTGTATGCGGAAGCGTTCCGAAAGTGATTTTGCAAATTGGAGAGCTTCCTCAAAGTTTTTGATATATTCTTCTCTATACTTTGAATATCTGAGTTCAGTATCTTCCAATGCCCACATGGCGTTTAGAAGACGGATTCCGTCGTTGACATCCTGAGAACGGGCGTATACTTTTTTCAGTACCTCAATCAGTTTTTTTCGCCATTTCAATTCTTCTTCTCGGTTATATTCAACCGATTCTCCCGTTTCATACATGGATGCGAGCTTTTCGATGGCTTCGGGAAGCTCCGTTTCCGCGGAGGATGTAATGAGTTTCAGTGCTCTTTCACGGTCGATCTCAACGTCAATGCCGGAAAGATAGGCAAGACCGATGAAAAAATTATGTTCGGGTGAGGTATCATTTTCACGGATGGCGATCTGTTCAAGCGCTTGCATCAATGCCTCCGAAAGTGCGGGGGCATCGTGCGCGTTCACGGTATCGGGAATGGCTTCATAATGTTGTTTCAACGCTTCTCGATCGGTAGGCACAACTTCAGCAGGCAAAATGGGTTTTTCTGCATTTTTTGCCATCGGATATTCGATATCCATGACATAATTTTTTTCGTTTACCAGATTCGGAGTAACGGCAAGCGCAAAAATCTTACTTTTATCAAGCGCTGCCGCGATTTCATCGTTGAAATTTTCTCCGGGAGTCAGAAATTCATCATACCATATAGCAATATCCCGACAGAATTCGTTTTTATGAATCAAACGGATCAATTCCTGCGCGTATTTGCGGTCTTTTTTTCGATAACTCAAAAAAATATATGCATCAAAGGCATTGCGGATTCTTTCGGCAAGATCATCGCCGATCAGAACTGCGGAGAGGAATTTTTCAAGTTTTTCGTCAAATCCGATTTCCGTCCCGTCGCTGGGGATTGCAGATAACATCTGCATTTCGCCGCAAACTGCATTGAAACGGTTTTCGAGACCTTTTTCCTGTAAGATTGGAAGAACGGGAATATGATTTTTGACCGCGAAACGAAATTCTTGCATAGCGATACTGTTTTCATCGGAAAGAAAGCGTTCCGTAACGGGCAAAACAAAAAGCTTCATCCGAAGAAGATCGGAAAAACGGGTTTCTTCATCGCAATTTTCACCGGTTCCGTTATCATAAAAAATAGCACAGTTTGCTGTTTTCAGCAGTTTTTGCGAAATACGTTCAAAAAACAAAGAAAAATCTTTTTCGTGCGCAAAAAAATAAACGTACGGTTTTCCTTTCGGAAGAGAATTTCCTCTGGTTTTGTATTGAAGCTGTTTCATGCATGAATCCACCTTTCAGGATTTTTATACGAAAATGAATTGAGTAAAATTTATGCGAATAATCTATATTGATCTGAAATAAAATTCGTTTTCTTATACGCCAAAGGCGTATTTCAAACATTTCCATGAGAAGAAATTTTAAAGAAAAAAACACTTGCTTATGCAAGTGCTTTTTTGGTGGGAGCGGGTGGATTCGGACCACCGAAGTCACAGACAACAGATTTACAGTCTGCCCCCTTTGGCCACTCGGGAACGCTCCCCTATTGGAGCTGGTGATCGGAGTCGAACCAACAACCTGCTGATTACAAATCAGCTGCTCTGCCATTGAGCCACACCAGCAACTTTTTATCCGTCGCAATTGCTTTGCCCTTGCAACGGATATCAGTATAGCATAAAGCTTTTTATTTGTCAATAGTTTTTTTGAAAAATTTTCGATTTTTTGCCAATATTTTTTAGCGTTTATTTTTCGCATTCAGCGCGCAAATCGGTGATTTGTTCAAAATGAGGAAGCTCATAGCAAGGAAATGTGATTTCCCAGATTTCAGCTTCGTGTTCGATTTCCAAGATATGATAAGGCTTGAAAAAACAATCTCCGATATTGTTTACAGTTATTTTGTAAGGCTTATATATTCCTTCGTTGGAAGCCTCTTCCTTATTCCATGAAGGAACGGAAATTCGTTTGTTGACCGTTCTGATGGCTTTGAGAGAGGAAAACGGAAAAGAATATTCGGCAGTCAGATCGGCAAGACAAAGAAAATTATCACGTCTGTATAATTTCATATCCAAATTGAAATACGGTGTAGATTGAAACGGAGGAATTTTAGGCTTGATATTGCCGTTTTTGCATGTATATTGGAATAGAAGAACGTCAACGGAAACGGCATCGAGAGGGACTCCGAGTTCATCATAAAGTGCTTGTGTCGTGTTTTGCATGGACCTTTCCTGCGCTTGAGTACTCGGAGCTTCAAAAACAGCTTTTGATTTTTTTGATGCCCAAATTTGCAGAATGATTCCGATAATCAGACAAACGATTCCGGCAATGATCAACCAAGGTGCATTTTGCAAAGCGTTTTGAATGCCTGCTCTTATTACAGCTGCGATGACGATCATTCCAAAACATAAACAAATGGATTTAACAACGCGAATCCATAACGGCAGCTTACTTTTTTCCATGGTTTCTTCGAAATCTTCGGCATCTTTGTCCAATCGTTTCTCGGATTCTTCGGAAATGGTTTTGGTGATAAAAATTTTACCATTGATCTCGGTGTTGTTCTTGTTTTTTGTAATGTCAATTCCAAAAACGGGTTTCATAATAAAAGTCCTTTCTTGAAAACTCAATTGTTTTTCAATTCTTCCAAAAATTCTCCGATCAAATGCAGAGCCTTTTCGATATGTAAAAGGGAATAGCAATACGATGCACGGATAAAACCTTCTCCCGAATCGCCGAATGCTGTTCCGGGAACAACGGCAACCTTTTTGGAATATAGCAGTCTTTCGCAAAACTCCTCTGAGGTCAGTCCCGTAGATTGGATGGATGGGAATGCGTAAAACGCGCCCTTGGGTTCGCGGCAGGTCAGTCCCAACTGATTGAAGCCCTTAACGATCAGCTTTCTTCGCATATCGTATTCTTCCACCATATCGCGTACCACGTCATCGCAGGAACGGAGCGCTTCGATCGCCGCATATTGGGACGTGGTCGGTGCGCACATAATCGCGTATTGATGGATTTTTGTGATTTCATTCAGGAGCGGTTCGGGCGCGCAGGCATAGCCGAGACGCCAACCCGTCATAGAAAACGTTTTGGAAAATCCATTGATCAGAACTGTCCGTTCCCGCATGCCGGGAATGGAAGCCGCGGAAGTGTGCTTGATATTATCAAAGGTCAGTTCAGCGTAAATTTCATCCGAAATAACGACGATATCGGTATCTTGCAGAATTTCGGCAAGCTGTTCAAGGTCTTCTTTTCCCATAATACCGCCCGTGGGATTACAGGGATAGGGTAAGATCAAAGCTTTGGTTTTTTCACTGATTGCTTGCTTTAATTCTTCGGGTGTTACCTTAAAATCATTTTCGGCTTTGGTGTGAATGATAACGGGAACCCCGCCTGCCAGACGAGTGATGGGTTCATAACAAACATAGGAAGGCTGAGGAATGATGATTTCGTCTCCCGGCTCCGTAATTGCGCGGAGCGCCATATCAATCGCTTCGCTTCCGCCGACGGTAACGAGGATTTCCGTTTCCGGATTGTATGAAATTCCGTATTTTCTCTTTGTATAAACGGAAATTTCTTCTCTTAAAGCTTCCAACCCTTTATTGGAAGTATATCTGGTGTTGGCTTGTTCCAGAGAGTGAATACCTGCGGAACGTACTTGCCACGGCGTACGGAAATCAGGTTCGCCCACGCCGAGAGAAATGACGTCTTCCATGGTATTGGCAATATCAAAAAATTTTCTGATACCGGAAGGTTTGATGTCCTGTACCGTGGAAGAAAGAATGTTTTTATAGTTGATCATAAAGAAATATTACCCCTTCCGTCATCATCTGCGGATGACAGTTCAATTCCGAAGTCTTTGTAACGGCGCATGATAAATTGTGTTGCCGTGGAAGTAATGCCTTCGATAACAGCCAATTCCTTGGCAACGAAAGCAGAAACCTCATGGAACGTTTTGCATTTGACAATGACACAAAGATCGCAAGCGCCCGACATCAGAAAAACAGATTCCACGTTCGGATACTGCGCAATATGGGCAGCGATTTCTTCAAATCCAAGTCTCGCTTTGGGAATGACTTTCAGTTCAATAATGGCACTGACATAGGAATCTTCAACTCTTTCCCAATCAATGAGGGCTTTATAGCCGCGGATGATGCCGTTGTCTTCCATATTTTCGATGCGGTGTTTGGTTTCTTCTTCCGTAAGTCCCGTAATTGCGGAAATGGTTTCATTGCTCATGCGGGCGTTGTTTTCCAAGAGTTTCAAAATTTTGTTATTCATATAAGTCTCCTTTATTATATGCATTCATACTGATATGCAAAAAGATATAACGGCGTTTTTCGGATTTTTTTATTCCCAAAATCCAATGATTCGGGTGAATGTTGTGTATATTCAATAATATCATATTTCATTTTGAATGTCAATTCCTTAATTTCGTAAGAAAAAGAAAATTTAATGAGGAAATGGAAAAATTTCAATACAATCTGAAAAAGAATGAAAGAAAACGGTTTTCTTCCATATTCTTGCGGTTCTGATATTGTTTTATATAAAATTTTATGCTATAATATAAAAAAGGATTTTATTCGCTTTATTGAAGAGAACAAAGGAGCAGGCAGAAATGACGGAGGATTTTACGGTCAAAGACTGCATTATATATAAATATCTCGGTAAAGGCGGAGACGTTGTCATTCTAGAGGGGATAACGGGTATTCATATGCATGCGTTTTCATGGTGTAACGTGTTGAAAAGCATCAAAATACCGAATAGTATCAAGCGGATTGGAGAAGCTTCTTTTTTGAGATGTCAGAACTTGGAGAGCATGGTTATTCCAGACGGCGTAACCGATATCGGAGAGTTTGCATTCAACGGTTGTAAAAATTTACGGAATAAAAATATAATATAATATAGAAAGGAATCGAAATCATGGATATCAAAGCTTATAAAAAACAACTCAAGGAAACTGTTATCATTCCGATGATGGAATTTGCAGGAGAGGTGGAAGACTGCGGTTTTTCCAAAAAAGATATTAAAAAATGCGAAGCGTTGATTTTACAATATTTGAGTGCATTGGAGAAGCTTCAGAATCCCCAAAATGAAGAGATCATGGCGCAGGTTGAAACGCTTGTGCTGGCTCTCAATCAGCTCAATGAGGATACGGATTACTGTATGATTGAAACCATGGAACGCGAAGCAATCTGTGAAATCATTCAAACGAGCGCTGTTGAATGCGGATTGACCGATCCTGCGGATGATATCACGGAAGAATGGCGTGAATGGTAATATCGGAAAAACATTTTATAGGGAAAGCGGGTGCAGAACAGAAACAGATTCTGTATCCGCTTATATCATATAAATTTTTAAAAATAGTATTGATTTTAAGAGAACGATTTGTTATAATAAAAACCAACTGTATATAAAAACGGGTAATCTTAAATGCGAAAGCCCATTTGTTGCCGTTTTTCCGTATTCGAATCATTCAAAACGGCGATTGATTTCCTGTATTTCAACAAGAGGGAAAGGAGAACAAACAATGAATAGCGGGAAAACAGAGGATATCTCTGTTTTGGGATTATCCAACCGAACATCCAATTGCCTGCACCGAGCAGGCATCCATACTGTCGGAGCCGTTTTGGATTATCCCATTGATCATTGGAGCGATTTACCCTATATGGGTCCAAAAAGCGTAAAGGAAATTTTGGAAAAAATAGAAGAAATTCAAAAACCTTCGGGAAGTGCAGAAAATTCTGCCGCCTTTTCGGAAGAAGCATCTATGCCCGACCCGTATCCCGAAGAAGCGATATATATAGATGGAAACGGAACTTTACTGAAAGATTTGAAAATTCAGAATATGAATATTTCCAAGCGATTGAAGAATTCATTGCTCCGAAATGGGAATGTTTATCTTTCTGAGATTTTAGGCTGTAAAAAAGAAGATTTTTTAGCCATGAAAAGTATGGGTGTATCCACAGCGGAAGAGGCCGTTTCTTTGGAATGCAACGCGAAAATTATTTGCATTTCCGACCATGAGGAAGACGGAAATGTTTTCAACTTGAAATGTATGGCAGAAGAATGGGCACATTGTTATAAAACACATGCGAATGTCTGGATTCGAGAGCTTTTGAACATCCGAAAAGAATTTTCCGATATCTCTTTGCGTGAAATGATGGAGATTTTGTATTCCGGAGAAATATTTAAGGATGCTGCAAAGCGTAAAATTTTGGAAATTACTTCTTTATATGAAGACGGAATGGAGTTTCCTGCATTGCAATCGGCATTTCCCGATTTTTACGAAACCGAAAAATTGGAAGCCAATGTAAGCGAATTGCAAGCCCGGCAGGAAATTCTTTATGACGGATACACCGTTTGCCGAAAATATCAAACGCTTTCGGAATTTATTTCGGAAATCACGGATGAGACGGAAAAAATGATTTTTACATCCAGACTGGAAGGAAAAACATTTGCGGAAATCGGAAATATTTTGAATGTTTCCCGTGAACGTGTCCGCCAAAGAACAGAAAGCATATTGAAAAAGCGCCGTGTTTTATATGAAGACCGATACAAATATCTTTATGAAAATTACATCTTATCTCCGGAAGATTTCCGATTGGCATTTGATGAACCAAAAGAAACTTATTATTATCTCGATATGATCTCCGAGTCTGCCCGTAATGAGAAAAAACCGATTGAATCAATTTTATCGGATTCTGCCGTTTCCGTAAAAATGCGAAAGAAAGTAGAAAAAGTTGTTTATCGGGATTTTATCATGATAGACGGTGTTCGGATTGCGAAAAACAGAAAGTCGCTGATGTATTATTTTATAAAAAATTATTGCACACAATTGACTAAATATGATGATTTTGTGGAATTGTATCATGACTTTCTGGAAGAACTGGGGATCAAAACGGAAGGTTTATCTTTGAATTCGCGCAGATATGAAAATTATTTGAATGAACAGAAATTTATCCTTTGGAATCTTCGGAGAAGCTTTCGTTATTATGATATTTCCGAGCGGGATTATACCGAATTGCTCTCCGTTTTGAATTTGGGAAGCTATATGGATAAGGAAGTTTCTTCTTATAAATTTTTCAGGGATTATCCGGAATTGATGCGTGAATATGATATTCGGGATGAATATGAATTGCACAATTTGTTGAAAAAAATTTGGGATCATTCTATATTTCCGATTGATTTCAAAAGAATGCCATCCATGGAAATAGGAACGAATGTCGATCGCGAAGCGCAGGTTTTTCAGTTGCTGAAACAGCTTTCTCCTATTACAAGCGAAGAATTCGCAAAAGAATATGAAGAATTGTATGGCGCAAAAGCTTCAACGCTCATAGGTACGCATTTGCCGCAATTCAATCGGTATTTTTATGACGGCGTATACCGTGTGGATTCCGAAAATTTGCCGCAGGAACAGTTTGATCGGATGAAAGAGGTTCTTTCTGCCGATTATTATTCCGTCAACGACGTGAAACGCCTGTATTTAAGAGAATTTCCAGAAGGCGATTCTTCTTTACTGACACCGTATGTTTTGAAAACGTTGGGCTTTCTTGTTTTTTCCGATTATGTGATCAGTAACCGATATTCTTCGGCAATGGAATATTTTAACAAGATTTTAACCGAAAATGATATTGTCGATACGAGAGAATTGGACAAAACATTGCTCTATTGCGGTGCATATGAAAATGAAATGCATACGTTGAAGGCGCAAAGAACCGTCATCGAATTCGCGCCTTTGCAATATATTCATATCCGAAGATTGAATGACATGGGCATTACCATTGAGGATATTGAAGATTATTGCCGTTGTGCAAAAAGAATGGTGGAACCGGGAGAATATTTTACCATACATTCATTGAGAAAACGCGGATTCTCACATCCTCTCGACGATCTTGGCTTTGACGATTGGTTTTATGCTTCGCTTCTGGTTGAAGACAAGGAACATTTTTCGTACCGAAGAATGGGCGGACGCAAGCTTATTTATTACGGTAAAACAGATGTTACGGTTGGTCAATTTTTTGAAACACTTGTATTCCGGGTGCAAAAAATTGATATTTATGATTTTCAGGCATTGCTGAGAGAGGATTATGGATTGGAATTTTCAATCAGTGATATTATTTCAAACCATATCGCAAGGACGGATTTATATTACGATTCCATTATGGAAACGATTTATATGGATTATGAAACATATTTTGAGGAGATTTAAGAGATGAATTTATTGACAGAAGGGATTTCACAGCAGGCGGTCATCAAAACGGAACTTACCAGAAAATTGACGGTAGATGGTTTGACGACCGCATATCCTGTTTACAAAATCAAATTGGATTGGCTTTTTTATAACGATCAGAATGACCGTATTGCCACTTGGATCAGCCGCTATAAAGCGGATCATGACGGAAAAATGCCTGACGTCGGAGATAAAACAAAATACAACGATATCATTGAGCAATTTATCGCGGAAAGTAATCCCGATGCATTGAAAAAAACGCAAACCAATATCGAATTGACCGATCAGAGAGAGCCGGGCGTTGTGCTTTCGGACGGCAGAATCATTGACGGTAACCGCCGTTTTACCTGTTTGCGCCGACTGGCATCGAAAAATGACCGTTTCGGCTATTTTGAAGCGGTGATTTTGAATCATAATATTGAAAATAATGCCAAACAGATCAAAATGCTTGAACTTGCCATTCAGCACGGTGAGGAGAGCAAGGTTGGCTATGACCCGATTGACCGTCTGGTTGGTATTTATACGGATATTACCGAAACGCATTTGCTCTCCGTACAGGAATATGCAAAAAGCACGAACGAATCGCTGACGGAAATCAAAAAACGCGTTGAAATTGCTGATTTGATGATTGAATTTCTGGAATTTATCAATGCTCCTAAGCAATATTATATTGCACGTGATCTGGCAATCTATTATCCGTTGGAAGAACTTTTGAAACTGATCAAAAAATGCCGTACCGAAGATGAGGCGGAAGATCTGAAAAATTCTGTCTATACGAATATTCTGATGAATACAGCGGGAGATATGACACGGTTTATCCGAAAAATTCAAACAATTATCGGCTCGGATCATCAGAATGAATTTTTGAATGAACAAAGAGAAATTGCCGAAAAAGTAATCGAAACCTTGCCCGAGAGTGAAATGAATGTGCAGACCATTCGGGAAGTGGTACGTTCCAATCATGAAATCGTGGAAGAATTGAAGCGTTCCATGGAAAAAGCGGATACCAAAGCGAAAAAAACGGAAACGCATAACCGACCTATTGCGCTTGCTGAAAAAGCGACAACGTTTCTGGAAAGTATGGATAC
>JAFQEK010000093.1 GCA_017399025.1 Clostridia bacterium | reverse complement strand
TCGTGTCCCCTGCATGGCCCTCTCCGAAGCCGCGCATTTGCGGACCGCGGGCAAAGCCGCTGAAATCCTTCAGAACGTCCCCGCGCAAAATTTTAACCGTGCGTTTCCCGCTTGGATATTCCGCCGCAATGGCAAAGCACGTACAACCGTTTAGGCTGTTTTTGTTCGGGCGGTTAAAGATTTCAAAATCAATCAACGCGCCGTTTCCAGCAATACCGACCGAGCCTGTACCAATGCCGCCCAGAGGAAAAGAAATTTCTTTGAGTTTTTCATCCGTATAAATCATATCGACCGTCTTCCTTTCACGGATAAATCCGAGATATTTTAATGCCTTGTTTATTTCATATTATAATATAAGATTCGCATAATGTCAAGAACCGTATAAACTCCTCACAGAGTTCACAATACTCACGAAATAAACAGGGCTGATAGTCTTAAAACCATCAGCCCACGCTGCTTTTATTTTTTTGTTTCAACAGATTCTGCCAATTTCTGTGCGTGTTTATCGGTTTTCTGTTTTTTCTTTGCGAGATGTTCTTCTCTGGCGTTTGTTTTTCCTTCTTCATTGATATCGCCGGCTTTGGTAAGAGCGACTTTGGTAAGGAACGGACCGATGATTTCATAAATCAAAACGGCAAAAAGTGTAATATTACGAACAATTGCACCGTCAGGACCGAGCTCAACCGCTTTCATTGCCATGCCGAGAGCAACACCCGCTTGCGGAAGCAAAGTAATACCGAGATATTTGATAATATTCTCATCGCATTTGGTCATTCTTGCGCTGATACCTGCACCAAAATATTTTCCGACAGAACGGGAAATGATATAAACGATGCCGATGATCACAACAAAAATATTAGCAAAAACGGAAAGCTCAAGTTCCGCACCGCTGATCACGAAAAACAGAATCAAAATCGGCGTTGTCCATCTGTCCGCACGTTCCATCAACTCCTCGGAAACATCGCAAATATTGCAGAATACCGTACCGAGCATCATGCAAGCCAAAAGCGAAGAAAATCCGATATGTATCGGTCCCACTTGGAATTTGAGGCTGGAAATCGCAACGGTCATCATAACAAACGTAACCGAAACAGCCATACGTTTGGAACGGGAATGGAAATATTTTTCACACCATGTAAACAGTAAACCCATAAAGAAACCGAGCATAAGGGAAAGAACAACCTCGAACAAGGGTTCAAAAATTATAGACAAAATATTAACGGGACCTGCACCGATGGATTTTGCAACACCGAAAGAAATGGCAAAAACCACAAGACCTACAGCATCATCGAGCGCAACAACAGGAAGAAGAATATCCGTAACAGAACCTTTTGCCTTATATTGCTTAACAACCATCAATGTGGCTGCAGGAGCAGTCGCCGTTGCAACGGCACCGAGAACGATCGCAGAAGACAGAGAAAGCGTTTCGGGCATAAGAAAATGCAATCCGATCAGCACGCAATCTACTATAATTGTAGTAAAGATCGCTTGAAAAACACCGATAACCAATGCCTGCTTACCGATTTTTTTCAGCTGTGCGATACGGAACTCATTCCCCATCGCAAAAGCGATAAAACCAAGCGCCAGATCCGAAATCAATCCGAATCCGTGAAGCTGCTCTGCCGTTATACCAATACCCGGAACACCGAGAGCACCGAGTACAAACGGACCAATCAATACACCGGAAATCAAATACGCAGTAACCGCAGGAAGCTGAACCTTTTTTGCAAGTCTGGACAAAAGCAAACCTGCAAGCAATGCAATTGATAAACTGAGGAAAACGCCGGCTGTCTGAGTCATAAAAACATGCCTTCTTTCAAAATGATATTGATTACAGGAGTCAATCATTTAAATTTTACAAATCAACTCATGTACCAAAAATATATTATACTACAATCAGTTAAACAAGTCAATACATATTGAAATATTTTTCAGGGTTTTTGAATGAGTTTAATAAAGAGTCCACGCGCAAAAAATATCATTCTCCTATCATTGCGTACGCTTCGCGTGTCAATTCCCGAACCGCTCTGAGTTCGTACGAAACAGCAGGAACATTCTTATCCTCGGCAGACCGACAAATATCCGTGATAGGCAATCCCTCATATTCACGCAGATAGCGTTTGGCAATGATGGGATAGCAACGCGCTTCAATGACGGAAGTCATAGCAAGATAATGAATCATTCTGTCCGCAAGAGGATGATTTTTATTTTCATAAAGCCAAACGTACAGCGCAGGGTGGATATTTGCCATAATTCCAGAAAAACCCGCATAACCGAAACGAAGCGTATCCAGAACGGTGGCAGCATTCGCATTGAAAAGACCAAAATCCAATCCGCGTACAATTTCCGCACGCCTGCGCATAATTTCAATATCACAACAAGTATCCTTGATAAAAGCAAATCGACCGCTGTTTGCCATAAATTTTAATTCTTCATCCGTAATCAATCTTTTGTATGGTACGGGGATTTCATAAATTCCGAGTGGAATATCCCCGGGAAGCTCGGAAAGCAGAATTTCTATCTTTTCCATAAGAGTATGTTCTGCATCGTCATCAATACGGTTGCTGAGCAAAACGAGCGCATCCGGTTTCAGTCCGGCAATCAGACGAGCTTCTTTCAGCTGTCCTTCCAATGTGTCTGCCGTCATACCCGACATGACAACGGGAACTCTTCCGTTCACCCGTTCCATAACAAATTTTCCGAGTTCCAATCGCTCTTCAAGAGAAAGAAATGCAATTTCCGTGGATTGGCAAAGCGCAAAAATACCGTGCACACCCTCTTTGATATACCATTCAATCAATTCCCCCATAGCAGGGTAATCAATTTCACCTTCCGGTGTATAGGCAACAAGCATAGTCGGATAAATACCGTGAGAAATTTTCATTATTTCAAAATCCTTTCTGTTCTTTTTTTATATAGGACACATAAGCACGGAATGCAGACGGAATGGCATAATCGGAAAGAATTTCCTCTGCGGATTTCCATATGAAATTTTCAGAGGGATACAGACATTCCGCCGTATACCCTGTCATATGCCATTCTATATGAGTAAAAATATGCACAGCATCTCCGCAGGAAGAAATTCCAATCGGAGAAAGCCCCAAAGAAGAAAGATAAACAAAAGCCTCTTCTTCGGAAAGTGCGGATTCCGTATTCGGAAATTCCCACAGTTTTGCAAGCAAGCCGGTTTCGGGACGTTTGCGGATGGCATACTTTCCTCGGCAAGAAAGCAAGAACACGGTCTTGGGTTCCTGTTTCCTCGGTTTTTTGGGACTTTTTACGGGAATGGAATCCGTAAGATTTTCTGCCTTCGCTGTACAAAGCGCAGAAAGAGGACAGTTCTCACATTTCGGCTGACCGTTCGGAATGCACACGGATTCACCAAGCTCCATAATGGCCTGTGTCAGATTTTTTGCGGATTCACCCGTAGGATAAACGGTTCGCAAAGCAGCCGCCGTTTTCTTTTTTGTACTTTGCAAGGATATGTCATCCGTTTTTCCGAGATAACGCATAATCACACGCAAAACATTGCCGTCTACAGCAGGCTCAGGCTTTCCGAATGAAATGGAGGCAATTGCACCTGCCGTATAATCGCCGATCCCCGAAAGACAGCGAAGCGCTTCCGCCGAATCGGGTAATTTCCCGCCGTATTTTTCCATAACGGTACAGGCAGCCTTTTTCAGATTGCGCGCCCGACTGTAATAGCCGAGTCCTTCCCACAGTTTCATCAATTTATCATCAGAAACAGCAGCAAGAGAAGCGACATCCGGAATTTCCTGCAAAAAACGCTCGTAATACGGAATCACTGCTTCAATTCTTGTTTGTTGAAGCATGATTTCCGATATCCAGACGTGATAAGGAGAAGGATTCACGCGCCATGGCAGAATTCTTTTGTTTTTTTCATACCATAAAAGCAAAGGCGATATCGCAGATTCTAATTTTTTCTGTTCGTTCATATTTTTTCCTTTATATTTGTTTACGGTAAGAAAGAGGCGTTATACCTACAATCTTCCTGAAATTTTTAGTAAAATGGCAAGCATCGCAAAAACCGAGTTCAACCGCAATATCGGCAATCGAAAGATCCGTAAAACGAAGCCTTGTTTTGGCTTTATTGATGCGGGAAGTTTGTGTATAATCAGAATACGAAATTTTTTTCACGGCAGTAAACATTTTGCTGATATGCCTTTCGGTATATCCGTATTTTTCCGCAAAAAAGGAAAGTTTCGGCATTGCGGGCGAGGTATCGATTTCCGTACAAATTTCGTTAATGATCTTATGCCACACCCCGAGCGATTGCGAAAATTCCACGGGATCGGCATGAAAAAATTCTTCTAATGCCGCTTCCAGATAAATACAAGCGGTTCTTTCATCGTTTCTGTTGTAATAAGAAACGACGCGCAGTAGCATTTCCTTGAAAAAAAGCGGATACGCCATCAGCTTTTCGCAAAGAACCTCGGATGACGGAATACTTTTCTTTTCATCCGAAAAATCGAAGTGAACCGTAATCACGAGAAGCGGCTGCTCGGGATCGTGAAATGCCCGATATTCCGTTTCCCGATCAAGAAGAACACAAATACCGTCGTGTACGGAAATTTTTTTATCCCTGCCGTATTGAATTTCTCCCGTCCCACGGAAAACAGCCCAAAGATCATAATCCGAAAATCCCGCCGTGTGCCATTTCCATTCGGGCAGGCAGTCGCAAACACCGCAAGAATTGATCTTATATGTCATACGAAAATCCGTCCTTTCTTTTCTCACTTGGAATTTTGCCCAAAAGCAACTTTGTCGTTTTTCTTGGTTTCAATGCAAAAAAGCCAACGATCGCCGTGTATACCGATACGTAAAGAAATCGGCGCCGTGCAAATGCTGTCCGCTTTTTCTCTATAATACAATTTTACAATTTATTGCGAAAAAAATCAATGGATTTTTTCTTTTTTTTGTAGTAATATAGAATTATCTGTAAATATATTTCAGATTCGTGAATTATATTTAAAATTATCCGAAAAGTACAAGGAGAAACTGCGTTATGGCAAATGAAATTTTAACTGAAATTTCCGAAAAAATCCAAAAAGGAAAAACAAAAGACATCAAAGCTCTGGTTCCCAAAGCTTTGGAAGCAGGCATTCCCGCTGCTGAAATTCTCAACGAAGGTCTTTTGGACGGAATGAACATTATCGGTATCAAATTCAAAAACAATGAAGTTTTCGTTCCCGAAGTTCTGATTGCCGCAAGAGCAATGAAAGCAGGCACAGATATTCTGAAACCTTACCTCGTTTCCGATCAGGTAAGCGCAAAGGGTAAGGTTGTTCTCGGAACCGTTCGCGGAGACTTCCACGATATCGGCAAAAACCTCGTTAAAATGATGATGGAAGGACACGGTTTGGAAGTTATCGACCTTGGCGTAGACGTTGAACCCGCTGCATTCGTAAAAGCAGCAAAAGAAAACGGCGCAGACGTCATTGCTTGCTCTGCTCTTTTGACAACCACTATGGCAGAAATGAAAAACGTGGTAGACCTTTGCAAAGAAGAAGGCATCCGCGATCAGGTTAAGATCATGATCGGCGGCGCACCCATTACAGAAGCATATAAACTCGAAGTAGGTGCAGATGTATACACTTCCGATGCAGCTTCTGCTGCAGAAGCTGCCGCTGCACTGTTTGCATAATTAAGAAGGATATTTCCAATGAAATGGACGAATAAGCAATATGTTGATCTGATGACCTATAATCATCCTGAGCGCCCCATGTTTTCAGAATTATTCGGTCCAATCATCGGACTTGCGGACGAATGGCGCTCGCAGGGTGCAACAGATGATATGCTTGCCATGAAAGCATTCGCTTTCGATTACGTCCCATATTACAATCTCGGTAACTTGGATGCAATTCATCGTCCGAAAGAAATTGTTTTGGAAAATACCGATGTCCGCTACGTCGGCATTGACCATTTCGGAAGAAAAGTCCGCATGGACAAGAGAACCTCCACGATCCCGCTTCCCGAAACATTTCCCGTGGAAACTATGGATGACTGGATAAAGATCAAGCATATGTTTGCGTATGATCCCTGTCGGATTTCCGAAGATGAAATCACGAAAGCAAAGCTCCTTCAGGATCAGGGCGTTTTGATCAAATCTGAAATTCTTGGCGGATTTGATATTCTGCGCGAGTTGATGGGCGAAGAAAATTGCTGTATTGCATTTTATGAAGATCCCGAATTGGTAGAGGATATTTTGCATACGATTTCCGAAACCAATATCAAAGTGCTTTCGCAAATTTCAGAAAAAATCACCATCGACCAACTTTCCGTTCATGAAGATATGGCGGGTAAAACCGCTCCGATGATCGGTCCGAATCTTGTTTCGGAATTCATTGTGCCGTATTATCTGCAATCCTGGGAAATCGTAAAAAATGCCGGAACAAAACTTTTCTGTCAGGATAGTGATGGAAATATGAATCCCGTCATCGATGCTTTTATCCAAGGCGGCATCAATATTTTTTATCCCTGTGAACCCGCAGGCGGTATGGATATCGTTGCATTGCGAAAAAAATACGGGCATCGGATTGCTTTCCGCGGTGGTATTGATAAGCATATCATCCGCAGAACCAAGGAAGAAATCAAACGAGAGCTTCTCTATAAAATGCAGCCTTGCATGACGGAGGGCGGTATCGTTTTCGGGTTAGATCACCGTATTCCCAACGGCACATCGCTTGAAAATTATATTTATTATATCCGGACGGCAAGAGAAATCCTCGGACTTCCGCCGTTTGAAGAATGTGCGCCTTCCTGGGGACGAATGGCATTTTAACCGATCGCGTATTTGTTATTTTGATAAAAATTTATCAAGGCGGCTGACCGAATAAACGGTCAGCCGCCTTTCCCTTTTCAGAAGCGTTTATTGCTTTTTAAGATTTGGATAGGAAACCAATTGCCGTATCCATGTTCCGCGTTTCAGGAGCGCGTAACCAAAACCAGCTTTCAGAATATCCGTACATTGACAAATCGCATAAAACGGAATGATGGGCAAATTCGTCAGATGTGCCAGAATCAGAGCAACGGGAAGAACGATCACCCACATATAAACGCTGTCAAATAGAAGTGTAATCATAACCTGACCTCCCGAACGAAGCGTAAAATAGGAGGAATGCGCAAATGCGCAGAACGGCATCGCCACAGCGGAAGCAATCATCATTTGCGCGGCAATCGTGCGAACCTCATCGCTTGTATTGTATATCATGGGAAAAGCATGCGAACATGCAATCAAGATCAATCCCATCACCGTTCCGCAGGTAACAGAAAATGCAAGCATTTTACGGTCCGCATCTTTGGCTTCTTCCGTTTTACCTGCGCCGAGCAGATTTCCGATGATGATGGCAATGGAAGCACCGACCGCCATATAAACGACATTGAATACGTTCAGGATGGTCGTACAGATATTGAGTCCCGCAACAACGTCAAGTCCTCTGGTGGAATACGCCTGATTACGGAATGTAACGGCAAGCGACCACAAAAATTCATTTGCCATCAAAGGTAATCCTTTGGCAACAATGCCGATAAAAAGCATTTTCGGAATTCTGAACGAGCGAAATGCACCGATGAGATAAGGACATTTCGTTTTGTGCGTATGTCCCCAGAACAGAAGAATCCCAAGCTCTGCAAAACGTGAAATAACGGTTGCAATCGCGGCACCTTCAATGCCGAGCGCAGGCGCGCCGAATTTGCCGAATATCAAAATATAATTGAAAATGAAATTGATAAAGACAGCAGACACGCTTGCGATCATGGGTGTGATGGTTTGTTCAGTTTCGCGCATAGTGGAAGTATAAACCTGAGAAACCGCGTAAGGGATCATACCCCATAGCATGATTTTCAGATACTCCTTGCCATATGCAAGGGTAAGCGCAAGGTCGCCTTTTTCACTTCCGTCATGCAGGAAAAGAGAAATCAATTCATCGTCAAAGGCAATGAATGCAAGAATGGCGGCAACAGCGGAAAGAACATTGATCAGAAACTTAAAACGAAAGGTATACCGTTCGCCTTCCGTATCTCCGATTCCGTGGTATTGCGCCGTAAAAATACCCGCAGCAGAAACCGCACCGAAAATCAGAAGATTGAAAACAAATACGAATTGATTGACGATGGAAACACCGGACATTGCTTCCGTACCAAGTTTTCCGACCATAATATTGTCGAGAAGGCTGACAAAATTGGTAATACCCATTTGTACCATCATCGGAATGGAAACCGCAAAAACCTTTTTATAAAAACTACGGTCGCCGATGAATCTTTTGAAAAACGCCATGAGAGAATATATCCTTTCCTGAATTTTGCATGATTTATCTTGCGATTCATGGAATCGTAAGATTACGGTTCATATCGTGTTTTCTAAATAAAACCCGATAATAGTATTATACTACATATATTTATTTTTTCAAGTACGATTATTCTCTATTTTTTGCTATATAAGATTTTTCATATTATGGAATATCCCCTGAAGGAAGTGCTCTTTCAGGGGATAAACAAATTATATTTTCTGTATTAATAAACAAGTTCGCCCTTTGCGAAAACATTCTGAACCTGAATATCACCGTCAAATACAACGAAATCGGCATCCATACGAGGCGCAATCGCCCCCTTATGCGGAAGTCCAAGAATTGCCGCAG
>JAFQEK010000092.1 GCA_017399025.1 Clostridia bacterium | reverse complement strand
TTTCGCCGCAGAAGCAGCTTCTTTCACGAAGACCGTCTTCAACGCAACCTGCTTCTTTGATCAACAACCATTCATCGAATGTATGGCTTCCCGTAGCTTTGACCGTTTCCGTTTCCTTTTCGCCGCAGAAGCAGCTTCTTTCACGAAGACCGTCTTCAACGCAACCTGCTTCTTTGATCAACAACCATTCATCGAACGTATGGCTTCCCACAGCTTTGACCGTTTCCGTTTCCTTTTCACCGCACGGACATCTTCTTTCACGTATACCATCGGAAGTACAGGTTTCCACCCTCATGAGAAGCCATTCACCAAATACATGCTCATGTTTTTCCGTTCCCGACGTAAATTCTTCCGATATGCTTGTTTCTTCTTCCGAAAACTCCGTTTCTCCATTGGTACCGCTCTGTGCACTTCCCGATGTTCCGTCTGTCAATTCCGAATATTCGCAGGAAGAGAAAAACGCCACACAAAGAAAAATGGAAAGCAACGACGCAAACATCATTTTCTTCATTATATCTTTTCTCCTTTAGTTTATTTCGATTTATTACTGTCTCATACCATTTCATTTTCCGTTTCTTCGGAATCCTCGGATTTTTTCGGTTTCTTTCCGTAGACGAAAATACCGACAGCGCACAAGGCAAGCGCAGTTACGCCCGATATACCTGCGCCGAGAGCCAGTCCGGGCACACGGTAACGGTATTCCACCGTATGTGTTCCCGCTTTGATATCACAGAACAAAAGCCCCATTCCAAGATCATAGGTCTCCTGTTTTTCTCCGTCTATATAAACTTCCCAGCCTTTTTCCGCAGGAATGGAAGCATACAGAACGCAGTCCTCAAGTGCGGTAACGGTTCCTTGGATTTCGGTATCGGAAACATAGTCCGGAATCATACTCTGTGCAAGAAGCTTTTGGTACGCTTTTTCCAGCTTTTCATCTGTTACCGTATAACAGCGCACACCGTAAAGGATCACGGAATATCCTTTGACTTTTATATTGATGGTGATCTTATCGCCCCGAGAAAGATCGCCTACGTCAATGATCGGTTCCGAATTGCAGGCGCCTGTTTTTCTTTTGACACCGTTCAGATAGATTTCATAATTCCCTGCCTTGAAATCCGTTTCGATAAAGACTGCATCGTTATCTCCGACGATATAATCCACGGAGTAGGTAACTTCGCCTTGCGGATCCGTTGCATAAATATAATCGCCGCTGATTCGACCATTGTTGAGCCGAACATCCTCAAAGTCCATTTTCTGCATAATACGGGAAACGGTACCGGATGCCAGTCGGATAAATCTTTCCTGAAGCTCAATTCCCTTTTTGGTTGATGTTTCTATATCCGCAATATTTTTATTCACAGCATACGCAATGGGAAGCGCATACGGACTTTCGTAAACGGAAAGATAGCCTTCCTTTTCCAAAAAATTACCGTATGAGAGTACTCTTCCCCCTTTCATATAATGGTAGCGTACACCGAACATCATATCCTGAAAGGGTGTGGACATATAGACCGTACTGACATTCTTTGCATACACACGGTTTCCGAGTTTTTCCATCAGATGATAAATATCGCCGTTCATTGTGGAGGAATAGTACGAAATTCCTCTGAAGCCGTAAATCTGTCCGGGATTGAATGTGAAATTCGGAACAACCTCCGAACGGTAAAATTCATCTTTCTTTGCGTGCATGTATTTTTTCTTATAGGCATCCAGAATAGCTTCTTCTTTCGCATACAAGGTGCCATCGCTGAATTTTCCGTAGCTGCAAAGAACGAAAATGCCGTTTGCGCAAACATCCGCAAGCAAAACGAGCGCAAGCGCAACTTTTGCCGAACGAAGCAGATTTTTTCTGTTTTTCCAAAGAATCATCAAAATCATGCATACAACCGCTGCCGCGACCACCAAAAAGGAAATCTTTCTGCCCTCGATATTTTTACTTTTTGAAAAACCTATAAAAAAGAATCCGAACGAAATCACGAAAGAAGCAATCGCCCTCGGTACAGTCAGTCCTTTATACGAAACGACCGTTTCATATCCCATCAGCAAAATCAAGAAGATGAATAAAAAGCTTTGTCTGCCCGGAAGCTGGTTGGGAAAATGCAATCCGTGCCAGATAAAATCCAACAGATTGAATTCAAAGGAAACGAAGAGAAAAGCCGCAAGCAATGTGAAAGAAATTCTTTTTCTCACCGAAATTGTTTTATTCAGCACAAACGTCAGAAGCAAAAACAGAATTGCCGAACCGCAATAAACATTGGCGGGACCGTATTCCAGAGAAGGCTTCAGACCAAACGAAAAGGAATCCGTAATTTCCTGTATTTCATGATACCATTCCAAAGGCTTATCAAAGCCGATGGAAGAAGAAATCCAATGATCCATATGCGCAACCAAAGGAAACAGCGAAAATGCGCAAAGCATGCCTGCCGCCAAAGAGCTGACACCGAAAACAGCCGTCGTTTTGAAGAGTTCGCGAAAACTTTTTTTGTTTCCCGCAATCAGGGAAACGAAATACCAGAACACAAGAAAAATACAGAGTGCCCAGGAAATATAAAAATTCGAAAAAATGGCAAGCGCAAGCAACAGGATATAGGGAATCGGATTTTTTCCCGCAATCAAACGGTCAAGCGCATAAAGAATCAAAGGCAGGAACAAAACAACATCCAACCACATCGGCTGCAAAAGGAATGCCGTCATATAAGCGCTCAGAGCATAAGCCACACCGAACACCATAGTAAAAACATCATATTTTTGGAATTTTTTCTCAAGATAAAAAGCAAAAAATGCCGCAGACAGCGCAATCTTGATAAAAATCATCATATCCATGGCACAAATACGCGCAAATCCCGAAAACGGCGCCATCAGGAGCAAAAATATGCTATTGGTATAATACGCGCTCTGCGCGGCGGAAGAAAAACCGAGCGAACCGTTCCACGACCAGGAAGAAATGAAATCCTCCAATTTGTGCACCATCATCGGATAATACTGTCCATGCAAGTCCATGGAAAGAAACGCATTCGGACCGAAAGGTGCAATCTTTGCCGCAATTGCATAAATGATCAGCGCAAGCATCGTGATACCGAACGCCCCGAATATATATTTTTCACGATTCAAAAAATTTTTTAACCGAAACATTATTTTCCTCATTTTATATTTCTTCTCCTATTTCAATCTCAGCCCAATGCAATTCCGTTCTGCCTTCACGAAGTCCGACCTCGATCACGGAAACGGGAACCGCATTGCCGTTATTTTCAGCTTCAAAACGCAAATAACGCATATCGGGATACTGCTGATCGTGCGGTGCTTCCTCACAAATAAATCGGCAAGACTTGGCATTGAGATATACACGGATATCTTCCGCGCTAAACGATGCTTCATATGAAAAGCCGAGAATCACGGATATACGTTGCGAGGGTGCAATCTTACCCGTCGCAATACGGAGAGCCGAAAATCCCGTTGGATTTTCTTTTCTGCCCGACAAACGGATCGGCAATTGCCTTCTCGCCGGCACACCGATTGCCTCCACATCATTATAAGTAACAAGATGACGGCGGTGCTCGGCGGCGCAGAGATCGTAATCGCCTGCCGTTCGCAAAAACTTTCTGTAAATATCCCGATCCAGACAAAGCGAAAAATCTCTGCCGTCATCGGTTTTCAAGGAATCGCTCTTTTGCAAAGCATCCATGTAATTGAACAGATAGATGGCATCCGCTCCTTGAAAATGGTGCGCGCAAGCCGTTGCGATTGCCGTTTCATACGTGTTGTACCGGAATGGAAATCCGCGTCGGTTATAAGCGCCGATCAGAATCTCCTGTCCCGCCGCCAGCGTGATATTTTTTCCTTTCAGAATCTTCTTCCACATATCGATCGGCATATGGTTATCTGAGCTTGCCCAGCGGGGCGTTACGACGATACAATTCACGATACCCGATTCCACCCAATCGAAAAAATCAAAACCGAGACGGAGCGCTTTTTCGGGCGTGTCGGGCAAACGGACGGCGATTTGAATCTCGTGTTCCCAATGCGCTTCCGCTTTTTTCACAAGCGCATGCACGCTTCTCATAAATGCATTGATAACCGCAATCCCCTCATATTCCCTGCCGATACCGATCGAATAAATTTCGCGCATAAAATCCAGTTCAATACCATGCGCGTTGAATCGCTCCAACGCTTCTCCGATCACGGTCAGATAATGCTCTCTGACCTCGTCAAACATATAGTCGAGCGCATAATCGTAGTATCCCGCGGGTTCTCTGTGGGATACACGGTTTTTATAACGGTTTTTACGGAAAAAACCGCTGTGCAGAATGGAATCCTCTTCTCCCGCTTCGTGAATATCATTCATACGGATACTGATCCAAGGATGAATACCGATTTCACGGAGCGTATCCACCCAGACAGCCTGCAAGGAGGTCCCGTAATCCCGATAAAAATTTTCGACCAAACGGACGGAGCTTACAATGATATTTGTTTCGTTTTCATCCGTTTTTCCCTGCTCGATCCAGCGTCTGTAATTCTGCATGATATTGTCGGTTTTTTGAGAATCGTACCAAGCACCCGAAGCGCCCAGACAAACGAAAAAGTCTGTGATCTGCGTATCTTTATATTGCAAAATAAAATTTTTTGCATCTTCCATCGTGATTCTTTCATAGCCTGCCGCTTTTCTTGAAAACACGAAATGATTGGGATCTTCATTGAAAAATATTTTTCCCATGTTCTTTCCTCCGATTCTGTGAAAACAAGGAGTGTCTTTACCGGATATACTTTCTCGCACATAAATTACATCTGCCGCTTTCAGGCAAGCGCATTGCCGCGTTTATATAATCTGGATTTCAGTGTTTTTGCGAGAATCTGATTTTCTTCGAGAGAAAGCGCAGGATCTTCGGCAACGGTACGTTTTGCTTCGTCAAAAGCTGTATACAAGAGCTTCACGTCCTTTTCCAAAGAAGCGATACCGAGATCAAATTCACCGCTCTGGCGTGTTTTTCCTCCGATCTGTTCCAGAAAATCACCCGGACCGCGCATTTCCAGGTCTTTTTGCGCAATGGAAAAACCGTCGTTCGATTCGCACAGGATTTTCATTCTTTCCCTTGCTTTTTGCGTTTTGCTGTCAGAAACGAGAATACAGTACGATTTTCTCGTACCTCTGCCGACGCGTCCGCGAAGCTGGTGCAAAGCCGATAAACCAAAGGTTTCCGCATTTTCCACGATCATCAGCGTTGCGCGTGGAACGTTCACACCAACTTCAATAACGGTTGTGGAAACGAGTATCGAAATGTTTCCCGAAGCAAATTCATTCATAATTCTGTCTTTTTCTTTACCGTTCAGTTTTCCGTGTACGAATGCGCAAGAGTATTCGGGAAACACTTCTTCCGAAAGATGTTTTGCAAAATCCACAGCGGCTTTCAGACGCGGTTTTTCTTCCTCTCTTCCTCCGATCGGAATGGCTTCGCTTTCCGTCATCGTTTCGCCGTTTTCGCAAACGAATTTTTCCTCTTCTTCCACGGCAGGGCAAACGATATAGACCTGACCGCCCGCTTCGATATTTTTGCGGATAAACGCATACAGGCGCGTTCGGTAAGATTCATTCACAAGAAAGGTATCCACCTTTTGTCTGCCGGGAGGCATCTCATCAATCACGGATACGTCTGTATCGCAATACAGCACCATGGCAAGCGTTCGGGGAATCGGCGTTGCGCTCATGGTGAGAATATGGGTTTCCGATCCCTTTTTAGCGAGATTGGAACGCTGTCCCGCGCCAAATCTGTGTTGCTCATCAATCACGGCAAGTCCGAGATCGGCAAATACGACGGTATCTTCAATCAGCGCATGGGTACCGATCACAAAATCAATTTCTTTTTCCGCAAGCGCGGCAATCACTTTTTTCTTTGCCGATGCGGTCATGCTTCCAACGAGAAGCCCCGTTCGGTATCCCATCTTGCCAAACATCCCGGAAAGGTCCGCATAATGCTGTCTTGCCAGAATTTCCGTCGGCGCCATCATGACGGCTTGTTTGCCGTTGATCAGCGCAAGATAAACCGCGTAAGCCGCGCAAACCGTTTTACCTGAACCGACATCGCCCACGATCAGCCGATTCATGAGATTCCCGCTTTTCATATCCGAAGCGACGGCTTGCACTGTCCGCATTTGCGCGCCCGTAAGAGAATAAGGAAGCGACGATAAAAAGGGCGTATCATCCCAATTCCGATAAGGGTTGGTTACATGGAATTTTTCCGTTTTACCGTAAAGGAGCATGGACAGCGCAAAAAAATAAAGTTCATCGAAGGCAAGTCTGCGGATGGCAACCGATGTATCTTCCCATACGCGAGGCTCATGAATCAGAGAAAGTGCATCCTTGATTCCGCAAAGTCCCAATCTGTTTCGCAAAGATTCGGGCAAAAACTCTTCCAAGCCGTCCGTTTCCGACTGAACAGCGTTCAAAGCCTCGCGCATAACCGAACCCATGAATTTTTGTGTGATGCCTGCCGTCAAAGGATAGATGGGCACCAAGGAACGCAACGGCTGCGCGCCGCCGACGGCTTCCATGATCGGACTCGTCATGGAAACACCCGTCCGTTCTCTTTTTACCTTTCCGAAAAATCGGAACGTCATCCCTTTTCTTGCCATATCCTTGATATAGGGTTGATTAAAAAAAATGAGAGAACACGTGCCGTCATTGTCGAAAGCGGAGAATTTCGTAAGGGTCATGCCTTTACGGATCATGGCATTTTTTGCCTCTCCTGCAACAGTCAGAAGCAAAGAACAAATCTCTCCGTCCTCTGCCTGCGCCGTTGTTTTGACGTTTCCGCGGGGTTCATATGCACGCGGAAAACGGTAAACCGCATCCTCGGCGGTTTCGATTCCCATTTTATGAAACGCTTCCGCACGTTTTGCGCCGACACCGTAAAAGCGTTCAATCGGCGTATCTTTTCCTGTTTGCAAAAGGTGTTTTCTCATTTTTTCCTCATAATATAAGTCTTCAAAAAATGCTTTTTTTATTTTTGTTTACAAATATGTTGTTATTTCCCGTAATATTTTTCAGCTTCGATATTTCTGATATGCTTCGTATCGTTCACAAGTTCAAAATGAGGAATGGTAAGTTTTCCTTCCTCTCCTTCCAAAGCAACAACGGTAACCGCCGTATAGTCGGGACGGATGATGGCAGTCATCAAAGGAAACGGCAGAGAAAACATTCTTGCGAGTGCTGCACTCGATGAACCCCCGTGGCTTGCCATTACGATACAGTCGTCATTTTTTCTGAGAACGCGATAATAATTCCCTTCTCGTTTATAGCCCAACGAAAATAGCCATTCGTCAAAACCATTTGCTACTCTTTCGATATCGAAAATGGTTTTGTTATTACTGAACCGCGCACCCGTTGCAAAGTCGGGGGCACCAAGATTTTCTCCCTTTTCAATCATATCGTCGATCGTAAGCCAAGGATGTCCGTTTTTGAAAAGCTCAGTTCCATCAATAGATCCCCAGCCGATCTCACGCATAAAATCAAAGGTTTCCACGGGAAGCGAATGATACTTTGCAATATGCTCAGCGGTTTCTCTCGCTCTTCCGCAAGAGGAAGAACAGATTTTATCGATCTTTTCATCGCGAAGACGCAAAGCAACAGCCTTTCCGTGTAAATGTCCAATTTCTGTCAAGCAATCCTTGCGGTAATCGGGATGTCCGTGTCTGACAAAAATAATCTTCATGAAATTTCTCCTCCGTTGCCGCTCGGCAACAATTATTTTCTATATTCCGAGAAAGTGGGCAACGCCCATCGGAAGCTGCTCGCCTATCATAGTTTTTCTTGTATCCAAGCAATACAAACGGCGAGATCGATTTCGCGCAATTTTCTATATTCCAAGAAAAGGACAACCCGGGAGGATCGTCCTTTTTACATACGGTGAAGAATAAAATCAAAGCACTTTGGAAAGAAATTCTTTCAGTCTTTCGTTTTTGGGATTCTCAAAAAATTCTTTCGGAGGCGCTTCTTCTTTGATGTGACCTTCGTCCACGAAGATCACGCGCGTACCGACTTCTTTGGCAAATCCCATTTCATGGGTAACGATAACCATGGTCATACCCTCATTTGCGAGCGAACGAATCAAATCGAGAACTTCGCCGACCATTTCGGGGTCAAGCGCGGAAGTCGGCTCGTCAAAGAGCATAACATCGGGATCCATGGCAAGCGCGCGGATGATGGCAATTCTCTGCTTCTGACCGCCTGAAAGCTTGCTCGGATATTCGTCCTTCTTATCGTAAAGACCGATGCGATGGAGGAGCTCCGTGGCTTTTGCTTCGGCTTCTTCTTTTGTTTTCAGATGGAGCTGAACGGGAGCCAAGGTCAAATTCTGCATAACGGTCAGGTTATTGAACAGATTGAAGCTCTGGAACACCATGCCCATACGCTGACGGGCAATATTGATATCGATGCCGTATTTATGTTCAATCTTTTGCAGAAGTTTTTTGTATGCTTTGCCTTCTCTCGGACGGAGAAGATCGTCTTTTTTGATCAGATCGATCAATTCCTGCTCTGTGGCATTCGGATCTGCTTTCGAAAGCTTTTCAAAGGTTCTGGAAAGCTTGATGACGTCGGGATGCAGATAGGGGTCGGGCGCGGTTACCAGTCTGCCGTCCAGCCAGACCTCCCCGTATGTAGGTTCTTCCAGAAGATTCATGCAGCGCAGAAACGTGGATTTACCGCTTCCCGAAGGTCCGATAATAACAACGCGCTCACCGTTTTTAATATCACAGGAAATACCTCGTAAAACGGAAATTTCACCCGTTTTTTTGTTTCCGAAGTTTTTATAAATATTTTTAATGCTGATCATATTTCCAGCATTGTTTCTCTTATCTTTAACGCTTGTCACCGGAACGAAGTCTCCTTTCCATCAAATTAATACCGAGGGTAATTACCATAATAATGGCAATATAAATCACCGCCATCACAAGGAACGGAATCATGTATTCGTATGTACCCGAACCGATGGAGCGGAACGCTTTATAAAGGTCAACGGCACCGATAAAGCTGACGACGGAGGTTTCCTTGATCAGTGAAATAAATTCGTTGCCGAGTGTGGGAAGAATGTTTTTGACAGCCTGCGGAATGATGATTTTCCACATGGTCATGCCGTAACGGAAGCCGAGCGCGCGTCCCGCTTCCATCTGACCGATATCAACGGAAAGAATACCCGAACGCATGATTTCCGAAACGTACGCACCGCTGTTCAGACCCATAATAACCGTTGCAACATTGACGGCTTTGAATTGGAGTCCGAGAATCGGAAGAATAACGAAATAACCGAGAAGGAGCTGAACCACCATCGGTGTACCGCGGAAGAAGCCGACATAAATCTCATTGATTTTATTCAGAATCTTCAGCCAGATATTTTTTTTCGGCTGAACGGCAACGGCAGCGATCAACGTACCGATCACAATACCGATAATCAAACCGAGAACGGCAATGATCATCGTATTTTTAAGT